>NZ_CP016463.1:354369-708738 GCF_001713455.1 Bosea sp. RAC05 | reverse complement strand
CGCGCGGATCGGCGAGCACCCGTGTCAGTGCGATCAGGTCCTGGATCTCCTGGCGCCAGAAGAAGCCTTTGCCGGCCTGCGTCGCGACAGGAACGCCGCGGCGCTCCAGCGCCTCCTCGAAGCGCCAGAGGCCGTTCCCGGTCGGGGCCAGGAGAGCGATGTCTCCGGGGCGACAAAGCCTGGTCTCGCCGGTCTTGTGGTCGTGTACCTGGTGGCTGCCGATCAGTCTGGCGCACAGCTCGGCCACTGCTTCGGCCTCGGCTGCCTTGCTGGCTTCAGCGTTCTTCTCGGCTGGCCCCTCGAAATCGAGAGCTGCGACGCATGGATGCGTACCGCGATCGGCATGCCAGTGGTCGAGAGCGGTGAAGCCTGGCTGATTGTTGGCGGTGGAGAGGGGTGTCTCGAACCGCCCGTTCACGAACTCCAGGATCGAGCGGCACGAGCGGAAGTTCGTCGCGATCGAGAGCACGTTGGCCGGGTCTTGAGCCGCGATGGCCTCGCGCGCGGCGACATAGGCCCGGACATCGGCGCCGCGGAAGCGGTAGATCGCCTGCTTTGGGTCACCGACGAGGAACAAGGCGCCGGGCCGAAGGGCTCGCGTCGACCAGTCACCAGAGCCGTCGACATCCTCTCCGCAGAGCCTCCAGAAGATTTCCGACTGGAGGGGGTCGGTGTCCTGAAACTCGTCGACCAGGACGTGGGCATAGCGGTTGGCCAACGCCTGACGGACAGCCTCGTGGTTGCGCAGCAGGTTGCGCGCGGCCTCGATCAGGTCGTCGAAGTCCAGCAACGCGGCGTCGCGCTTGTAGGTACGGAACTGCTCGATCAGCGGCTGCAGCTCGGTCATGAGCGCAGTCAGCAGTCGACCGGCCGCATTCGAGACGAGGTCAGTCCAGGCTTCGCCGGCCGCCTTGTAGAGCGCATCGACCTCATTGAAGAGGCGCTCGCCCTCGGCCTTCGAGAGCGAAGCCTTCGCAGCCGCCGCCGTCCACGCGCCTTTGCGCCGATAAGCCCTGAATCCGCCGGTCGTTGTGCAGAGATCTTCACTTGGCGCTTCATTGACGAGCCGAACCAGAACCGCAGGCCCCTCATCCTGCTCGGCCGGCGCGACAGCGGCCGCCAGCGTCTCGAAGGCGGTGACGATGCCCGTGAGGTCGGGCTCGATGCATGGTGCCGTATCGAGGAACGCGCGCAGCGCTGCGACCGCAGATCGGAAGGTGGACGCGGGTCCGGCAATCGGACGCGACGGAGGCGGCATCAACTCGCGCGAGCGGCGCATGCAGTCGGACACCCGCTCGATTGCGCTGAGCGTCTCGTTGGGATCGACCGCGACCATCTCGATGAGGAGCGGACTGCCATTGGCGCCGAGCCGATCCCGGATCCAAGCATCGCGCAGATCCATGAAGACGAAGTCGGCATCGTTGCGGTCGGCCACCGAGGCGCCGGGGTCGATGTTGGCCTCGGCCGGGTAGGGCTTGATCAGCCGCTGGCAGAAGCCGTGGATGGTCGAGCAGGTGATCTCATCGATCTCCTGGCCTGCGCGATCCAGATTGGTCTTCTGCTGGCTGTCGAGTTCGCCATGGATGACGCTGGCAAGCTCGACGGGAATGCGACCGGCCAGGAGCTCGTCGACGAACTGACGAACACGGGCGAGCAGCTCGCTCGCAGCGAGCTCGGTGAATGTGACGGCTGCGATGTGGCGCGGCCGGATACCCGCGACCAGCATCATGGCGACGCGGCCAGCCATGATCGCGGTCTTCCCCGAGCCGGCGCCTGCCTCGACGAGCAGCGAGCGGTCATGGGCCGTCATCGCAATGATGCGGTTGGCCTGGTCGGGGAGGTTCCTTGTCACGACGGTCATCAAAGGGCCTCCCAGACTGCGGCCGCCGGCCCGAGCATCGCTGTCGAAGCGGCTTGCTTCCGCGGCTGGTATCCATTCTTCGCGTTCGCCGGCAGGGCGAAGAGTAGGTCGTTGTACTGATCGGCGGTGTCGGGCCCGGGCAGTGCTTGCCCTGACTTCAGGTTGTCCCTGGCGGTTGCCAGATAGCTGGCCACTTCGCCGAGCGTTGTGTTGGCGTTCTCCAGGGCAACGATGCGGCCCGAGCGCGGGTAGCGCAGCACGGCTTCGACCTCGACCTCGTCGCCCAGCAGCACCTTCACGGCGAAGGCATAGAGGCAGCGCTGGAGCTCCTTGCCGCCATTGATGATGAAGGGCTCGCCTTCCTTGGGCGGCTTGCCGGTCTTGTAATCGCTGACGCGGGCGACGCTGTGGTCGCCGGCCAGATCGAGGCGGTCGATGAAGCCGGAGATCAGGAAGCCGACACTCGGGATCCGGACGGGCTTCGTCGGGTCCCAGGGCATCGTCGCCGACGCCTCATGATCGGCTCGCGCGAACGGCACCTCGGCATAACTCTTCTGCCCCGGCAGCGGATCTTCGCCCTGGGGCCGGATGGCAACGGCAGCCAGATCGCGCACATCGTCGAGCGTGCGTATCCAGATCGCCGGCGGTGGCACGGCCTGGGTCGCTTCGAACTGCGAGGCGACCTCTCCAGCGGCCGCGCGGATCGCAACATGAACCTGTTCCGGGCTGGCGCCTGCCAACCCGCCGGCCGCCTCGAGGCGCTTCACGGCGCCGTCCAGCGTGGCATGGAGGATCTCGCCATAGCCACGGTTGTCGAGCGTGAGCGGCTCGGTACCCATGCGCGGCGACTTAAGCCCGAGACCATAGCGCCAGACGAAGCCCAGCGGGTCGCGCAGCAGCTTGCGCAGCGAGGTGGCGGACTGATTGCGCGCCAGGACGAAATCGAGGGCAGGGTGGTCTGCACGGACCAGCCCGTCATGGGGCGTGATCTCAGGGGTGTGCCAGTCGATCCAGCAGGCCTCGGCGGAGGTGGCGAGCGGAGTGGTCCGGAACTCGTCGACCCTGGCCGCGAGACGATCGACTTCGCTCATTGCATGCGCCGGCGTGCGGTTGCGCTGGAGATAGATGTCCTCGCCGGGCAGTCCGTGCAGCAGCGGGCTCTTGCCGAGCATGCGGCCTTCGCCGTCGCGCCGCGGCCGCGACAGGACGACCTCCGAGCGCGTTGTCGCCAGGATGGTCTCAAAATCACGTCGATCTGCGATCCCGATCGGCAGAGGGTCGATCTGGGTGCTGGGGATGATGTGGTCGGGCAGGAGGCGATCTTCGGAAGCCAGCCTCGGCCAAGCGCGCGAGGTCAGGCCGAGCAGCCGCACGAAGCGGCGCGGGCTTGCCGAAAGGGCCGATGCCGGCATCCAGGCAATCGATGCCGGCGCCTGCGCACTGTCGTCGATCCGGATCCCGCTGAGCGTGATCGGGATGGCGACGGCCGGCCCGTTCTCCAGCGCCTTGAGCCAGATCCGCAGGGCAGGCTTGGGCAGGATCTCGCGACCGATCTCCTCAGCCTTGGGCAGCCCGCCGCCGAGCATCCTGATGATCGCGCCGAGCTGGGAAGCGTGGTCGACACCGTCCGGCCAGTCGTCGGCCTTCAGCTGGGCGAGGAAGCGTGTCCACGCTGCCTGAGACGACAGAGGCGCGTCTTCTGGGAGGATGCGCATCCAGCCTTCAGGCAGGCCGGCAAACATGCCTGTATCCCGGCACAGGGACGCCAGACGCCGCAGCCGGGCTTGGCCGAGTCCACGCGACAGGATGTCAGCGAGAGCGGCTGCAGCCTGACCATCACGCGTCGCCATGGCGCTCGTGCCGTGAACAAAGCGAATGTCGAGGTTGGCGTCGCTGCGCAGCGTCAGCATGTGATCGTCGTAATCGGCCGGGCTCGCGGCCGCGATTGCGATCTCAGACGGCTTGGCGCGCCCGGATGCGACCAGTTCTCGGGCCCATCGGATCGCCTCGACGACCTCGTGGAGCGCAGTGGCCGTGCTGACACTCGAAATGGACGGGGACGTCGGCCCGGAACGGAAAACCTCGACGCCGCTTTCATCCAGCCAGTCCGGGGTGTGACGAGGCCCAGCCTGCCAGATGACGCGGACATGCTTTGTCAAAGCCAGCAACAGCGGCCGCCAGCATGGCGACATCTCGGTCTGGCCGATAATCTCGACACTGCCGAGCACGGCTGGCGCGTGAGCAATGCGCGAGATGGCGCGCTCGACCAAGTCGCAGGGACGCAGCATCCCGGCCGGCAGCCGGGTGATCACGGCCTGCTCCAGCGCGGCCATGGCGGCGATGCGCGGATGCTCGCCCGCGCGCGCCTGCAGGTCGAGGCCGGAGCGCCAGACCTTGTGAAGCGTCTCGGCGGCAGCGCTGGTCATCCCCGGCAGCAGCTTGATCGCGTCGAGTTCACCGAGATCGGTCGTCGGAAGAACCTCATGGATCGCGCCTGTCAGGGTGTCGTTGTCGATGCCGCGCGAGAAGCCGCCGGCCAACCGAGCTGCTGCCTGCTCGAAGGTCATGACGGCGGTACCGAAGACGCCCATCTTCGCGAGATCGACGCGAATGGCACGCATGGCCATCCGCCCGTGGGCGATCAGTGTTCTGCGCTCTGTTTTCACTTCAGCCCCCGATCGCCAAGTTACGACATGATGCTCCTGGGCATGCCACTTTGTGTCAGGAGCTGTCAGTATTTCTCTTCAGCGAGCGTCGCAGAGCGTATGCGGATCTTGTCCATCCAGCGGACGAAGATCGCGATCGCGATGAGGCTGATGCCAAGGCCCATGAATGACAGCGCGCGAAGCATGCCGCCGACATGGCGCATGTCGACGAGGAAAACCTTGCACGTCGCGAACATCAGGAGCGCCGACCCAAGAAGGCTGAGCTCGCGGACGCCGCGGATCGTGCCGATCACCGTAGCCGCAATCCCGCAGAGCACCCAGACCACCGAATAGGCTGTCGTCTCTGCCTCGGTGAAGCTCCAGCCGGTGAGATCTGCCCCGGCAAAGGCGAACCTCACGCTCAGCGTGGCCCAGGCCAGGCATAGCAGGCTGGCCGTGACACCCCAGATGAGTGCCATCCGGTTGTCGCCCGGCAGCTTCCTGCGGAAGTAGAACAGCACGGCGGCGGGGATCAGGTAGCCGGCGGTCAGGGAGTTGACGATCGGCCAGCCGACCACGGGCTCGCCGCTGTACCAGGGGTTCGCCAGGACGAGCAGGCCAACCGCTCCGTGGAGCGCAAGCCAGATCCGAGCCAACACGAGCGCCACGTTGATGAACACGCTCGGCCGTTCTGCCGCGATGCGCGCGATCATGAACGTCGCCGTGGCGATGACCACGAAATGCGACGCCGCCTCCAGCAGAATCCAGCGGCCATGCTCGGGAGCAAGCGAGCCGGATGCCAGATGCACGAGCGCCATCGCAAACGAAAGCAGCAGGGCCGTTGCCGATCCATCCAGGATCGAGCGCCAGGGCTCATTGAGCGACCTCGCAACGAAGCGGGCAGTCAGCAGCAGGATGGCGCCCGAAAGGCCGAGCATCGGCACAATGACCGGAAGCCCAGGGAAGCCTTGAGATGCAGTGTAGGCGAAGAAACCCAGGCCGGCGACGCTCGACACACCAGCGACCAGGGCGCCAGCACCCCAGAGGCGCCTGCAGTCGACGTGACGGGCGCCGTAGAGGGTCGCAGATGCGATGACAGCGACAGCGGCCGGTATCCACGTCCGCCCGAGCCCGATGAAGGCGCTGTGGGCTGCCAGGACAGGGGCGGCGAGCAGGAACCACTCGCCAATGCGCATGGTGCCAGCCTTCCTGATCTCTTCCGTTCTGATGGCCAGCGCCGTACCAGCGCAGACCAGAGCGACGATGAGCATCGACAGGCCATAGAATGGCGCCGGCAGTTCAACGCCGTGTCGCGCCCAGGCCATCGGGATCAGGATCGCGATGATCGGGAAACCGACCACGGCGACGCAGACTGCCTTCATGATGTCGACGTCGGTCTGCCAACGCCTCACGCGCTGATAGACCGACGCAAAGCCCGCGATCGCCACCAATGCCGAGAATGCCGCATACCCCATCGGCACACCGAAGTCCGGATGTGGCCAGTTCCAGGCCATCAGCACAGACGCCGCCGGGGCGAGGATCGCTGCAACGGCAAGTTCTTCGAAAAAGGCCGAGGCGGTAAACAGCCCGATGACGGCGACGATACCGACTGCGGTGGTCGGCCCGACCACCCCGCCTTGGACATGAGCCAAGCCGATGGCGAAAAACGCGATGGCCGCGAGCGGATAGGACCAGGGGGCGCCGCCACGGTCATAAGGCTCTCCTGCCGGCCGAGCCCGCAATGGCAGGACCACAAGGAAGACGGCAGCCATCAGCGACTGAATGAGGGCGTGGGTTGCCTGGAGCCAATGCGTCCCGGCTGCGAGGAACGCAAACGTCCACAACCCAGCGGCCGCCCCCGCAACCTGGCTCAAAAGGATCGACGACTGGAGCCTGGCGATGACGTGGATCGCCGCGGTCAGGAAGGCGAGATAGACCAGCAGTTGCAGATTGGCGAGGCCGACGGGAGCCAACACGACCGGTGCTGCGTAGGCACCGAGCAAACCGACCAGCCCGATCCAGATGGTATGGCGTGCGGCCAGAAGAACGGAGCCCACGGCCACAGCGCCGAGAACCACCAGAGCCAGGGTTGGCCCGATGAAGCCATAGATTGCGTGAGCCGCATACACGACGGCGTAGCCCATCACGAGGCCGGCGCCAGTAACGACCGATCCGATCAGAGGATCGGCGTCCAGCTTGCCGATGCCGCGGCGCAAGCGATCGCCGAACCAGACCAGCGCCACCGCGAAAACAATGCCCATGATGATGCGGAAGCGAGGCCCAAACAGCCCGACTTCGGCCATCTGCTTGATCAGGAACATGCCGCCCAGCGCGAGGGCGATGCCGCCGACCCAGATAGCCCAACGCATGGGGTCGAAGCCGCGCCAGAATTTGGCGGCAGGTTCCGGGGTGTTGTCGACCGCCGCAGGAGCTTCTTCGATGGGGGAAGGAGGTGACGGAGAGTAGGCCCACTTCGTCGGAGGCAGGGGCAGCTCGGCCTCTTTCGCATCGGACGGTGTTTCGACGGGCACCGCCACTGTCGCGACTTCCTCTGGAAGAGGCGCTGCTGCCATCGCCACCGTGAGCAATGCATCCGGTGACGGGGCGGGTTTCGCCGCAAGGTCGGCCTGTTGATCTTGGTCTGGGGCAGGAACCTTGCTTCCTCGAAGACCAGAGACCGCCGCTTCGAGATCGGCGATCCTGTCTGCTGTCCGGGTGTTGCTGGCAACCAGGTCGGTCAGAGCCTTCTCGATCGCCGAGAGCTTGCTGACCATGACGGCCGCGAGGGCAAGAAGCCCGACGATTAC
Source organism: Bosea sp. RAC05 (assembly GCF_001713455.1). Taxonomy (NCBI): domain Bacteria; kingdom Pseudomonadati; phylum Pseudomonadota; class Alphaproteobacteria; order Hyphomicrobiales; family Alloboseaceae; genus Allobosea; species Allobosea sp. RAC05. Next base: position 701,425 of record NZ_CP016463.1, on the reverse strand, counting down.
CAGAACAAGCATTCAATCAACCCTGCAGGACGTCGAGCGTCACACATATCAAGATCGTCGCGTTGGATGAAGGGAGAGACGCCCAATCCATCGGGGATAGTTAACTGAACCACCGATTTTGAGCCTTTTCCATTGGTTGGAATGCAGGTCTGGGTAGGATTGAAACGAATTGGTGGATTGATCGCCAACCTGATTCGGGGGCCGGTGTTCATGTTTCAATGAATGGCTATGGTGATCCATCAAATCAGACAGGATGAATCCGGAATCAACTCCGGAAGGACATCATGACCATTCTCAACCAGGCAATCGAGGCCGCCTTCGCGCTGATGAAGAGCCGCCAGTCGACCATCGCCACATTGACCGGGCTTGCGGTCATCACCCTCCTGTTCCCGCAGATCGCTCTCTGGACCGCAATCCTCGGAGCTACCGCCTTGAGCCTCCACGTCGTTGGAAAGCCGGGTTTCTCGACTTCAAACGGCCTGATCGCATTCTTTTCGAAGCTCAAGAGCCATAGCTCGGCGGCCGCACCGAACGATCCTCACGGCTTGGTTCTGGGCCACGATCGGGTTTCTTCGATGCCAATCCGCATGGGTCGCCAGCAGGCCACAGAGCATATCGCCATCATCGGTAGCACTGCAGACGGCAAGCGCGAGCAAATGCTCGGAATGGCCCATGAAGCCATCGCTGCAGGTGGAGGTGTGATCTATGTCGACGGGACTGGAGATGTCTCTCAGTACGCAAAGCTCTATGCCAGCGCCGTCAGTGCTGGTCGCGAGGACGATTTCCTCGTGCTCAACTTCATGACTGGTAACCGGGATCTATCCTGGACCGAAGGCAAGTTTATCTCCAACAGCTTGAATCCTTTCGGTATCGGAGCTTCCGATGCCCTCACCCAAATGATCGTCTCGCTGATGGATGACGTCGGCGATGGTGGCATGTGGAAGGGCCGAGCGGTTGCGATGATCTCCGGTGTGATGCGCGCCCTGACCTATCTGCGCGACCAGAACGTGGTCGACCTCAACGTCGGCACCATCCGCGACTATCTCAATCTGAAGCGCATCATCGACCTCACCAACCTCAAGAAGAACCCTGACCTCCCGGCGCACATCCGCAAGTCGCTGCAGAGCTACCTGACCTCGCTGCCCGGCTATGTCGAGGAGAAGGATTACAAGCAGGCCCAGACCACGCTCGACCAGCACGGTTACCTGGAGATGCAGTTCACCAGGATCATGGGCTCGCTGGCCGACGTCTACGGTCACATTTTTCTCGACAACGAGAATGACATCGACATGCGCGACGTCATCAAGAACAAGCGCATTTTGATCGTTCTTCTTCCCTGCCTGGAGAAGGTCTCAGAGGATTGCGGCAAACTGGCTTCGATCGTCATCTCCTGCGCCAGAAACGCAATTGCTTTGCAGGTCGGGCCTAATCAGCAGAAGACACTTCAGCAGACCACGCCATTCTATCTGTTCCTTGAGGGTGTCTCCAACCCGATGAAGGGATTCTCAAATGGCGCGCGCATCCCCAATCTGGCGATCATCGCTGCTTACTCTCATGAAGCCGCTGCGCGCGGCCGGGAAAGCGACACCTTCCTGGCTCAGGTCGGTACCCGCATGACGTTCCATGGCTCAGGCGTCGCGTCTCTGCAGAGGCATGGATCGAGCAGCCAGCCACTCTCATCTCTTTTCCCGTCCATTCCAAAGGTCGATTTGAGCGGCCATTCGCTCGAAATTGGACTTGCATTCCCGGCCCCCGCATCTTCCATCACGCCCGCGAAGATCTGAAAGAAATCGTCATGGAAATTCAGATCTATCCCAAGCAGATACTCGCCGGCTTTGTTGGCGGCTTGATCGCTACTCCAGCCGTCCACCTGATCCTGTCTCAGTTCATCAGCTCGGATAATTGGTCCACTGCATTGGTCGTCGGGGGCCTTGGGATCGCAGCCGCGGCCGTGGCCGGCAACGGGGATTATGAGCACTCAAAGGCAGTGGTTCAGTCGGGTGCGGTTAAGCCCGACATCCACCTGAACGTCTCCGAATTCCTGGATCGTCACGGGAGCTCGGGGGCCGGCGACCTGCGCAATGAGATGATCCTGCGGAATGCCTTTTCGGCACAGGTCAGGCGTCCCGTTTCGCCTGCTCTGTACGAGAGTTTGATGATTGCCTTCCACTGGGCAAAGACGGGCAATCTCGCCGCTCTGGATTGTTTGAAAGGGGTCTACACGACGCCGAGCGACGGCATGGACAAAGTCTACATGCCCGGCCTCACATACTTCAAATACGAATTCTGCCCCACGACGACGACCAGTCTCTACGGCGACCTGGAGGTTTTCCACGGAAGCGACGTGACCAGACTGATTGCTGCCTTTGTCGGAAGCGGGCTTGCGAGCTGCGACCTCAGGTGGCTCAAGGCCGTTGACCGCGGCCTCTGGTACGCCATCACGAACGTCGGCAGACGGGTCTATTTCGCCGAAGGTGCGGGCCCGATTGCACACTATATGGCGGAGCGGGCAGCAGGCAAAGCTATCCGCACCCCAGAGGTAGAGCTCGCAGTCCTGGGCGCGATTTCTGCCGTCTCCATCCACATCGAGAATGAGGAAGTCAGCACACATTCCCGACCGGCCTCTCAGTCGACCAATCTGGATGACGGTTGATTATGCGCCAGTTCCTCCCCAAGGAATGCCCTCGATGCGCCAGCTTGTCCTCGGTCTCATACGGCAAACGCCCTCGCGTGTGTCTGGGGATTGAGGGCGAGAGAGCCGTTAGGCGTAAGGTCGACGTGCAGCGCTGGCGCTGCATCTGTGGCCACGTTCATGCGGATCCTCCTCCTCAGATCGAACATGAGGCGCTTGAACACATCTCTCATCTGGCCATTTCCCGGGGCATCGACGGAGCTGCTGCGGCTCTCTCCTGCCCCGAGAAGACGGTCGACAAGGCTCTCTCGCGGTGGGTCGATATCCACTGCGAAACAGAGCACCGGCTTGCCGACATCACTCTCGCCCTCGGCTTTTCGACGGCCGGCCGACAGCGGATCATGCTCGCTGACGCTGATGATGGCTCGTTGGTCGAGGTTCTCGAAGACCGGGCTACCCTGAAAGAGTGGGCCTCGAAAGCGGAGGGCTCCGCGACGCACGTCTTCGTTGAGTTCGACGGCCGGTCTCTGATCGAGGTTCGCGAGGCTTTCGGAGCGGCGGTGCCGGCGATGGCCGTCTCAGAGGCTCGCAGGGCGGTTCGCCAGGTGGCGGCGAAGAGCTTCATGGCGGCACGCACCGCGGCGATTGCTGCGGGAGCAAACTCGCGCATCGACCCGGACCTCTTCGACACGGATGCGAATGTTCTGTCAGCGGATGATACCGAGGCGATCTGGGCGTGGCCGAACGCTCTGCAGGCGCTGCTGTCAGCCAAGAACATGCTGCTCGACGCACTCAAGCTCGACGCCGGGGCAGAGCGGAATGCGCTGTTCCGGCTGGCCGAAACCACTCTCAACAACGGCTCGGCCGGGGCAGGGCTGCAGCGCTTCCTGGTGGCCTGGCGAGATGTCATCGAGGCGGGCTTGGCCTTGCGCTGGGTGGACGAACCGTGGCGCGTGATGACGAGGCTGAAGGACGCCATTCTGTCGGCGCGGCCGCGCGCCGCCGGTTCTGTGCTCAGAGCTATCCTTTTGATCGAAACCCCGGCCACTGAACCGGCACCGGGGCTCACCCTTTCGATGGATTCCTTTGATCGCCCTGTTGGCAAGCGTCTTCTCGAAGACGCCGTCCAGACGGTGGCCTCGTTCATGGCCAGAGATGAGAACGCAGGAAGGATTGGCTCATGCTCGGCGCGATAATCGGCGATGTGGTCGGCAGCTCGCGTGAGTTTGCCCCGATCAAGTCGAAGGAGTTCGACCTCTTCGACGAGGGCAGCATCTACACCGACGACACGATCCTGACTGTCGCGGTCGCTGCCGCCATTATCGATGGCGTCGATCTTGCCGCGAGGCTGAAGGAGTACGCCAACGAGTACGTGACGAGCTACGGACCCGGCTTCTGGAGCTGGGCATCCAGCCCGGAGCTTCTTCCGGCCTATGGCTCCTGGGGCAACGGCGCCTCGATGCGAGTGTCGCCGGCGGCTTGGCTCGCGCGTGATCTGCATCACGCTTTGGAGCTTGCCCGGCTGTCGGCACTGCCAACCCACAATCATCCAGAAGGCGTCCGGGGCGCCCAGGCGACGACGCTTGCGATCTACCTCGCCAGGGCGGGATATTCGAGTTCGCAGATCAGGGCGATCGTCACGGAGAAGTCCGGTTACGATCTCAGCCGCAGCGTCGACCAGGTTCGATCAACCTGCATTTTCGAGCTCAAGTCCTGGATCAGCGTTCCTGAAGCATTGATCTGCGCCCTGGAGGCTTCATCGTTCGAGGACGCCATCAGAAACGCTGTGTCCATCGGCGGCGATGCCGATACCCAGGCGGCCATCGCGGGCGCGATCGCGGAAGCTATGTTCGGGATTCCCGACGGGCTCGCCGAGCAAGCACTGGCGAAGGTACCGCCGGCCGTCCGCGAGACGGCCCTGCAGTCCCAGACGTCGATCAAGCCCGTCGTCGACCCGGCCTCCTATCTTGCTTCTATCCCGGTCTGGGATCCCGAGGAGACCATCGCCTTCGACCGGATTGCACGCGGTGTGGATGAGGCGATGCTCAAGCGCATCGATGACATCGATGAGCAGCAGCGCCTGTTTCAGCGTGAGTGGTCACAGCCAATCTCGAAGCCGTGGCCCTCGATCGGCGACATGGTCCGGATCGCAGTTGACCGGTTCAAGGCCTGGCGGTCGAAGCCCGCAGAGGTGGCGAGGGTGGATGCCCGCGGACCGGAAGCCAGCGATATCCAGAGTTCCAAGCTCGCTGAAACGAAACTGCGCTGGGCGGAGGAGGGGCGGTTCTTGACCGGCCGACGCTCTGACCCGTCCACGGAGCGATTGCCGCCCGGACAGCACCTGACTGAATCGTGGCCTGTGCTCGACCTTGGGCCCAAGCCCTACATCGACATGAACACCTGGCGCCTCGAGGTCTCCGGCGATGTCGAAGCTCCGCAATCTTTCACCTGGCAGGAGATCCTCGACCTGCCTCAGACATCAAGCGTCTCGGACATTCACTGCGTCACATCGTGGTCGAGATATGACAACGCGTGGGAAGGCATTTCGACCGCCGACCTCATCGCGCTCATCCGTCCTGGTCAATCGGTCAGATACGTCCAGCTGATCTCCTGCGACGGCTACACGACCAACCTGCCTCTCGATGACTTCACCAGGGCTGGCTGCCTGCTCGCCCATAGCTGGGAGGGCCGCCCCCTGACCCGCGTGCACGGCGCCCCGCTGCGCCTCGTCATCCCGCACCTGTATTTCTGGAAGAGCGCCAAATGGCTCAAAGCCATCCGTTTCAGCTCGGACGATGAGCCCGGCTATTGGGAGACGCGAGGCTACCATAACTACGGGGATCCGTGGCGTGAGCAGCGTTATCGCGGCAACTGAGGACTTCCCTGGCACCGGAGTTGAGCGAAGCCTCGCCTCGCATATGCGCAAGCTGCAAGATGCGGTAGGGGTCGAATGCGCAGCGAGATAGGGATCCATTTCGTGCTAACCAGAGACCGTCGCCTGTCCCCCGCCGCGCGAGCCGTAGGGTCCGTCCTTGCCATTCTCCTGACTGCGTCGACTTTCCCAGCGCAGGCCCAGTCGAAGCGCGTCCCAGTCATGATCGGCGGAAACCCGCAGTTCGACGCTTGTCCTTCCTCAGGCGTGGTCGCCCGGCTTGGTCCAAAGCGCGCGGAAGACCCCAAAAGCGGCTTTCTTTCGGTCCGCTCCGGGCCGGGTGGTGCGCCCTATTTCGAAATGGATCGCCTCTTCAACGGGGATCCGATCTTAGTCTGCGGAAGCGAAGGCCCTTGGCAAGCAGTGATCTATCCCGGCCGAGGGCAGACCTTCGATGATTGCGGACAGCTCGGCAGCGCGATCCGCACACGCAGGGCCTATGAGGGTCCGTGTCGTAGCGGCTGGCTGCACCGCAATTACGTCGAGATCACTTCCGGTTGATCATAGGTTGGACCAAGCCCTCACGGGCTCGGCGAAGTTGGCTCATCATCACGCCGGGATCGGCGGCTTGCGAAGTAATGCCGCTCGTCGAGCTCGATGCCGAGGTGCTTCCCCATGGCCTCAACATGACTTGCATAGGCCGGAAACGGATCCTGATTGCGAAAGCCGGCGATGTGCTTGCCGTTGTTAGCCAGCATCCCGTGACTTTCGCCAATTCCCATCATCACCGGCATTTCTCCAGAATGGGTCTGAAAGGCAAAAAATCGAGACGGAGAAAATCCCGGTTTCGGACGCCTTCTCAGCTTCAGCTCATGATTGAACCAGACGCTGATGAACGTCTCGCCGATTTTATCGACCATCCGGCCGTCCTCGGCCGTTTCCAGTTCGAGCCACTTCCCGTCGTCCAGCTCCAGCTCGGTCTTCACAGGCCAGTTCCTTTCAGCAGAGAGCGGTTAGGCCGAGAGACAGCCCCCTTGCCGTTTCTACATCGTAGCCATGCAAGGCCATAAGTTCGAGCATCACCAGAACGTCGGCGGTGAGATCAGCGTCGAGGAGTGCACCATGGAAATCCCTTTCCGACCGGTCGAGCCAGAGCTTGTCGCAGACGACGTCGAGGCTCTTTGACGTCTGGTTGAACTGCCGAGCGAAGGCCCGCTGCGTGCAGAGCCACCGGCCGATCGGATAGGCCTCGTCACCCCAGTTGGTGCGCCCCAGGCGCGCGAACTCATAATCGAGATAGAGCCGCTCGTTCTCATAGGCGTGAGCAATGATGCCGGCGCTGCCGATGAAGCGCGAGAACGGCTCGAAGACCTCGGCGAAACGAGGCGCGTCCTTCAGCCTGGTCTCATGGATCCCGTGTATCTGAATTGCCCGCCGTTCGACGGGGCCCTCCGGGTTGACCATCGTATGGTAGGTCCGCCCCTTCTCCCAGCGATCGTCCTGGCGGAGCAGCTCGACCGCACCGATCTCGATGATCGATCCAGGCGGGCGAAAGCCGACGGGGGCCACCCTCATTTCGTCTGGTGTCGGGACCCGCTTCCCGGTTCCCTCGAAATCGATGACGACCAAGCGGTCGAACGCTGAAAGATCCTTGATCCCCAGCGGTTGGTTTCCGTTTTTCATGGCGCCCTTATGCCGTCGATCGAGGACGGATACTACAATTCACTGCGGCTCGATCCCCAGCATTTTGGGCCTCTGCCCGCGGCCCGGCGATATCCTCGACAGCCGCGCTGGTGCACGGTAGGTTTGGCCATTGTTAGGCAGGACAGGATTGAGACCGATGGCCACCGGAACTGTGAAATGGTTCAACTCGACCAAGGGGTACGGGTTCATCACGCCCGATGCAGGCGGCAAGGACGTTTTCGTTCACATCAGCGCTGTCGAGCGCGCCGGAATGCGGGATCTGATCGAAGGTCAGAAGCTCACCTATGAGCTCGAAGCCGACCGCAAATCCGGCAAGGAGAGCGCCGTCAATCTGCGCTCGGCCTGACGTCAGTCGCGCTTTCGTGCGGGACTGAGCTGATCCATCAAAATTTCGGTGCCGGAACCGCCGGCTCCATTGGGACCACGCCGGCGAAGAGTGGTCCTGACACATAGGACAGGCCGGGCGCCCAGTTGATCGACAGCGCCGCACCTGTCAGGTCGACGAAAAACCGTCTTCCACGATTTCCGCGACCCTCATCCAGTTCGGGCCATGGTCCAGAATCGGCGCGTCGATGACACTGCCATCCTGAAACCGAGCCGTGACGTGGAACCCGGGAGATCCCTCTTCCGCGTTTGCCTGGGCGACCAGCGCCTCGATTGCCGTTGATGGGGTCACCGTGATCTCCTCTCGATGCACGGATACCCTCCCGGCAATGAAAGTCAGGCTCGCCAGACTGAGGTGTCCTGCTCCGCAGAGCACCTCAGATGCATCAGCGCACGTTCAAGGTGAACTCATCGCTGCAGACCCTGCCGCGAGCGTCGCTCGCGCAGACCTTGTAGCCGCGCCACCGTCCAACCGTCGCTGTTGCGCTCACAGTCCCGGAAATCACACCCCCCGAAGCGGCATAGATGAGGCCGCCGGGCAGAGCGCTCTGCACGATATCCCCATTTGATCCGTCGATCGCGCTGGTAGACCGGGTCGTGAGGTTCGTGTCCCATGTCAGCGAGCCCATTGCGCCGCTGACCCTTGGTGTCAGCGTGAATGGCTGACCGCGGACGAGATCGAGCATCAGCGGCTGCGATATGACGAGCGGATCGGCCGGGCTGATCTCGAAGATAATCTCGTCCGAGGTCACATTGCTCGCGGTGGCCGTATCACGGCCGGCGACCTTGTAGCCTCGCCAGCGACCCGTTGCGACATTCGCCGCCAAGGTCCCGGAGATTACGCCTGTGGTACTCGAATAGCTGAGACCGTTTGGCAGAGACGAGGTCTGCGTCTCACCCGGCGAGCTCTGCGCAGTGCTGGCGTTGAAGGTCAGGTTGGCCGCCCAGGTCATGGCGCCGATCGCGTTGGCGACCACCGGGTTCACGGTCACAGCTTCGCCCGGTCTCGCATAGACGATTGCGGGCGCGCTGATGGTCAGGGCCGGCCTGGCCTTGATCAGGATGGCGAACTCAGGCGAGCAGGCATTGCGGCTCGACTCGTCCCTTCCGCAGATCTGATAGCCACGATAGGTCCCTGGCGCGACAGAGTAGGCCACCGTACCCGAGATCGAACCGGTTGCAGCGGTATAGCTCAGCCCCGTGGGGAGCGCGCCGATGAAGGTGGTCACTCCGTCTGCGACCCCTCCCATGTTCTGGGTGAGGTTGGCGTTCCAGGTCACGGTCCCGTAGGCATTTACGGCCGTTGGCTGAATGGCCACAGCAGCGCCCTGCTGCCATTGTGTCGCAGCAGGCACCGACACCGTGAAGGCTGCTGCAGGAGCAATCCTGAAGATGATCTCACCGCTAGTGGCTGCGTAGGAGGTGCCCTGGCTGTCTCTCGCGGTGATCTTGTAGCCGCGGAAGACACCCGACACGGTGGGCGCACCCGAAATCGTGCCGGTGGCGGCGTCGAAAGCAAGGCCCGATGGCAGCGTGCCCTGGATCACCTCGCCGTTGGCGGCGGCCGCGGCCGGAATGCTGTTGAAGGCCAGGGTGAAGGTCACCGCCCCGACAGCATTCTGGATGACCGGCGTCACCGAGACGGATTCGCGCAGCAAGGCATCGACATAGGTCGGCAGCTGCATCGTCACCGCTGGACGATCCGCGATCGCAAACACGATTTCGGGCGTGCAAGCCGTTCCCGACGCGGTCGGCGCGCACACCCTGTAACCGCGCCAGTTACCGACAGCCGCGGGTGCGATAGACGTGGCTGTGAAACGCCCCGTCGAGGTGTTGAATGAGACGCCGCTTGGAAGCGTTGTGGCCGTGTAATCTCCCGTTTGATTGACCGTGGTCGTCGTGGATGTCTGCACGGAGTAGGGGCCAGACACAGCCGTCGCGTTGGTCAACGTGGGCCCAGCGTCGAGAGCGCCATTGACCGTCCCTGCGATCGTTCCATTCACCCCATAAGCCAGTGCAGGCGCTGTCGAGGCCGCTGCCGAACCTGCCAGCGTGAACTGCTTGGATGTCACGGTCCGCGTCTGGTTGGTGCCATTGATGACCCTGGTTTCGGTCATGGTCACCCGATAGGCACCGGGAGGATTGGTCGACAGGGCTGTCGGCGTTCCAGAAATGACACCCGTCGATGAGTTGAACGAAAGCCCTGGATGAACCGTTGGCGCACCCGACTGGTTCAGGTTCATCCACTGGTTCGTGCCATTGCCCGAATTATACCCATAGACCATGAGCACATACTGAGCAGTCCCGACGAGGCCTGTGATCTCAGGCTGCACCACGAGCGGCTGGTTCACCACGAAGAGCGTGCGGTTGGGATAGACCAATGTCGGCGCTGGCCAATCGCTGACCGCGATCGTGAAGCTGTTGGAGCTGAAGGTGTTCGACTGCCCCGACCGCGTCTCGGTTCCACTGATGCGAAATGCTTGAGCGTAAGCGCTAAAGCTGCCGTTCGGCACTCCGGTGATCGCACCCGTGCTGCTGTTGAAAGTCAGTCCGTCCGGCAGTGTTGGAGCACCGTTCTGACCGATACGGCTCCATGCATTCGTGCCGTTCGCACTATTGTAGCCGTAGACGTCGAGCACATAGGTCACTGTCCCCGAAACGCCCGTGACAGTCGGCGTGATCGCAGCGGGCGAACCACGCGTGACGGAGACGGTCTGATCGATCGAGATCGCGGGAAGCACCCAGTCAGCGTAGGTGAAGACCATCTGATTGGACTGGACACTGATCGTCTGGCCGTCCCGGATTTCGTTCATCACGACCCGGTAGGCGCTTGCGTTCGAGTTTCCTGTCGCTGTCGTTGGAGTTCCCGAGATCGTGCCCGTGGTTGCGTCAAACGACAGTCCGACCGGCAAGGTCGGAGCTCCAGTCTGACCGGCCATATTCCAGAAATAGGATCCCGAGTTCTGGTTGTAGCCGTAAATCTGGAGCACGAACGACTTCGAGCCGATGACGTTTGTCACCGTCGGAACGATCTCGATGGGCTGGCCCCTGGTCAGCTGCTGTGCGCGCGGTACGGTGACCGTGGGCTGGGCCCAATCGGCAAGGGCCAGGGTAAACTGCCTCGAAGTCCCGATCTCGTTGCGACCATCTCGCGCAACGATGCGATAGCTGATGATGCCTGACGAAGTCGGATTGGCAACCGAAATGGTTCCCGACAGCACACCTGTCGTCGTCGAAAAACTCATCCCGCTGACGAGTGACGGCGTTCCGTTGGTTCCCAGGTCATTCCATCGAGACACCTGGTTGGCGGAGTTCCAGGCGTAAACCTGCAGCGTGTAGGACGTCGTTCCAACATTGCCGGACACTGCCGGCGCAATGCTGAACTCCTGACCGCGGGTCAGCGCATAGTTCGGCGAGACGTTCACCACGATCGGCTGCCAAGGCGCGATCGCGATGACGAACTGATTGGAGGTCACCGCAACAGCAGGCGAGCGATTATCCGTCACGACGATCCGATAGGCCGAAGCAGCCTGCAGTGTGGTCGTCGGCGTGCCGGAGAGGACGCCAGTCGATGTGTTGAACGACAAGCCGGCCGGCAGCAGCGGAGCGCCGGCCTGGGTCAGATCGTTCCAGAAGTATCCCCCCCGGTTCGGGTTGTAGCCGTGGAGCTGGATTGCATAGGACTGCGTCGGACCGATCGCGCCTGCGACCGTCGCCGAGACCGATCCCGACTGACCCTGCACAAAGTTGACGGTCGGAGGCATCGTCGCGGTCAGGGCGGCCGATGCCGGCGCGACGGTGATCGAGAAGACAGCCGATTTGGCGACGAGACCATCGCCGTCGGTCAAGACCAACCTGAGATCGTTGGAAGTGCCCGCCGTCGTCGGCGTACCCGTGATAGCTCCGGTCGACGGATTGGAGAGCGCGAGCCCAGCAGGCAGTGTTCCTTCCACCGCCCACTGAAGGGTTGGCACCGTCGATGACGATGAAGGTGTGAGGGAGTAGGCGGCCCCGACGAGGGCTGTCTGCTGCGAGATCACGCCCACGCTTGGTCCCGATCCGACGGCGATCGATACAGGAACCTCTTTCGAAGCGCCTGTCTCATCGAGCGCCCGCACCGTCATCTTCCAGGTGCCAGTCTGAGCTGGGGCCCCGGCGATCGTGCCGTTGAGCGGGTTGATTGAGAGACCCGTCGGCAGGGTGCCTTGCGTGACGCTCCAGGTCACGGCGCCGCTGGCGCCTGTCACGGTGGCATTGGCGAGATAGATCTTGCCCACGCGCGTGTTGGAGGTCACCTCCGTGAAGGCGACCGACATCCCGTCCTGAACCGTGACAGTGACGCTTTGCGTCGTGGCGATCTTGCTGACGTCCGCCACCTTCAGCGCGAAGGTGAACGGGCCATTCCTCGACGGCGCTCCAGACAAGACGCCCGTCTGCTCGTTGAGCGACATGCCGGTCGGCAGCGTTCCCGATGCGAGATACCAGATGGTCGTGCCGACCGTGTTCTGCGACGTCGGCTGGATGGAGAACGCTTCACCCCGGCGCGCGCTGTAGGTGGCCGCGCCGAAAGAGGCAGTCGGCGCAACTCGATCTGTGACCACAAGCGTCAGGTTGGACGTGCTCGATGACTGAGAATTGTAGGTCGCCGAGATGCTGAAGGTCGTGGTCCCGGCCGTGTCTGGTGCCGGCGTTCCTGTGATCCGTCCCGTGATGGTGTCGAACTTCAATCCGACCGGCAGTTTCCCCTGAACCGCCCAGACGACATACTGATTGACCGCCTGAGTCTGCAGGTAGGCAACCGGCTGCAGCGAGAACGGCTGCCCGACTGTGGCCGCAAACGACGAACCACCGGCGTCGACGACGAATGCATTGGCGCTCACGACCAGCGAGAACGAGGTCTCGCCGAATGCTCCGTCGGCGTCCGTAATGCGGACACGCAGCGCGACCGGAGAAGATGTCGCCTGCTCGGGCGTGCCGGAGATCGAGCCCGTGGATGTGTTGAAGGCCAGGCCCGTGGGAAGAGAGCCCGAGCGGATCTCGAAGGTCGCCGTTCCTGCCAGGTTCTGCGCAATGGGAGTGACTGATGCCGTCACGCCCGGACGCATGCTCACCGTACCGTAATTGACCGTCGGGCCAACCGCAGTGTTCAGGCTGTAGGAATAGGTCGCGACAGCTCCTTCAGCGTCGACCGTTCTCAGGCTGACGCTATGGGGCCCGAATTGGGTCGGCAGGCCGGAAATCTCGCCTGTCTGGCTGTTAAGCGAGACGCCGGCCGGCAGCACGCCACCCGTGATCGTCCAGCTGACAGCACCCACTGCGTTGGCAATCGACAGCTTGGTCGACGCGGCCAGTCCCTGGCGCCATTTTGCAGCCTCGCTAGCGACCGAGATCGCGTTGCCGGGTACCACCGTGATCGTGAAGGACTCGGATGCCCCGTCACCGAGGTTGCGGTATTCCGCGCGCTGATAACGATGGATCCGGACGTGCCAACAGCCGTCGGCTGCCCGGTAATCGCTCCGGTCGCAGAATTGAAGCTCAGTCCCGCCGGAAGCGTTCCGGTCATCGACCATGTCACGGATGCGGCATTGGTCGTAGGAGCGAGAACGAAGGGCTTCCCGATCTTCCCGGACGGAATGCCGCCCACAAAGACGTCAGGCGCGTTCGAAACTGCGATGCGCACGGCACCTGAAACCGCTTCGTAACCGTCGATGTCGATGGCCTTGACGGTCACTGTCACCGAGCCGAGCGCCGAGCTCGATCCCGAGATCAGTCCGGTCGTTCCGTCGAGTGTGATGCCGGCCGGAAGTGCGCCCGAAGCCAGCGAGAACTGGAGCGCCCCGCGATTGTTGGAGACACTGGCCGGGATCGACACCTGCTGGCCGGGCGCAACGGCCGTGTTTCCCTGATAGGCCAGAACGGTCACTGGCGCGACGGTAGCCGTGATGGTGACGGCACTGGTGTTTCCGTCGACCGGGTCCGTCACGATCAGATCGTAAGCCCAGCCACCATTAGCCGCTGCGCTTGGGCTCACCGTGACCGCGCCATTGGCTGCGATCGTGTAGGGCAGGGCGGTACCGGCTCGCGTTACGATAGACCACGTTCCGGTTCCGCTCAGCCCGCTGATGGTCGGAGCGGCCGCGACGAACTGCCGGCCTGCTCGGACCGTGTAGCTGGGCTGCGTCGTCTGGATCGAAATCCCGGTGTTGACCGTCACCTTGAAGGGCGCCGACGTCACCTGGGATCCATCGGTGGGATCTTTCAGGGTGAGCGTCAGCCCGGCGAAGGTCTGCGATGCGGCATACCCTGTCGGTGTTCCCGAGAGCGTGCCATTGGACGAGTTGAACGTGACACCGTTGGGCAGAGTGCCCGACAACGTCCACTGCGCCGTTCCGGGATAGAACAGGTTCTGGGCTGCCGGTGTGAACGTGGACGTTCCGACCGCCTGGTCGTTGCGCAAGGCGACATCGGTGACACCCGCCACGGACAGCGCCGGCCGGATCCCGATGGTGAACGATGTCGCGGCCGTCTTCTGGTCGAAGCTGTCCGTCGCAGACAGCGTTCCGATGGTCGTCTGAAGCGGCAGCGATGGAACGCCGCGGATCAAGCCGGTCGTGTTGTCGACCATGCCGAATCCAGCCGGAAGAACGCCTTCGCGAAGCGTGAACGAATAGGCCACGCCTTGCCCGGCCTGCCCCTGGGCGGTGGGCTGATCAAGGATCAGGAATTCGCCGACGCGCCCGAAATACGAGCTCGCCATCCCGGTGAGCGAGAAGGCCGGCGAGACCGTCAAGGAGATCATCTGCGATTCGGCCATCGCCAGGTCTTGGCCATCGACGACCCGGATCAGGAAGAATGCCGATCCAGCTGCGGTCGGCGTCCCGCTCAGACTGCCGGTCTGCTCATTGAAGACGAGACCGGCCGGGATCGGATCGCTGCCGGGCTGAAGGACGACCGACCAGCGAGGCGTGCCCGACAGGCCAGTTGCTGTCGACGTGATCGAGACCATGTCTCCAACGCGCCGCTTGAGCGTCGATTCGGACACTGCGATCGACGGCTGGCTGAAGACACTGAGCGTGAATGGCGCGGACGATGCGATCTGATTGGTCGCGTCCTTGACGACGAGGGTGAGGCCGGAGAACGAACCCAAGGCGACGGGCGTGCCTGAGAGGATGCCGGTCGCAGGATCTAGATTCAGCCATGCCGGCGGGGCAGACCCCTGGCCCCATGACCACACCGGCGCCCCGACAGGGCTCACCGCTGTTGGTCTGGCGCTGGTGAAGAGGGTGCCGAAGCGAGCTGAGAAGCTCGTCGGCAGGTTGGCCACGCCGAGCCCTGGGATGATTTCGATCGAGAAGGACACCGAAGGCGACGTGATCTGGTCTTCACTGTCGGTGACGGTGATGACAAGCGGCCCGACGGACGTGATCGCGTTCGGTGCTGTGCCAGAGATGATGCCGGTTTCGGTTGCGAAGGTAGCCCAGGCCGGCAGGGTGCCGCCGACAAGCTTCCAGCTGAGCGTCCCGCGCTGGCCTGTGACAGCCAGGGCCCTCGTCGCGAAGGCCTGTCCTTCATGGAAGGACGCCGTGACCGGCTCGGAGATCGTGAGTTCCTGAGCGATGACCAGGTTGAGCGAAACGTTCAGTGTCGCCTGATCAGACGCATCCCTCACGACCAGGTTTGCCGTCATGGTGCCCGAGTTGGTCGGCCTTCCGCTCAGCGTACCGTTGGACTCGTTGTAGATCAGCCCGCCAGGCATGCCGGACCCGATGGCCATGGTCCAGGACAGGGCTCCCTGGGCGTTTCCGATCGTGACGGGCGCCATCGAGAACAGCTGATTGATGCGGCCGCCATAGCTCGGCGCTTTGCCGGCGATCGTCAGACCGGGTGTCACCGTGATCGTGAAAGCGGCGCTGGTCCCGACGGCGCCATCCTCATCCCGCACCTGCAGGGCGAGGGTGACGCTGCCGATCTCGGTCGGAGAACCGGTCAGGAGACCTGTCCTGGCGTCCAACTTCATCCAGGCTGGCAGCGTACCCGATACCACCTGCCAGAACTGCTCGCCGACAGCCCCCGTCACCACCGGCGCCAAGGTGAGCGGCGCGCCGACACGCAGGGACTTCGAGGCGATGCTGACAACGGGGACACCCGTCGCATCGAAGGTGAGTGGCTGTGTGGTTGCCGAAGCCGACGACGCATCGGTCAGCCGAAGGACGATCGTGAACTTGGATGGGGCGTCCGCCGTGCCGGAGATGATGCCGGTCGCGACATTGAGCGTGGCCCATGCGGGAAGCGACCCGGATGCGATGCTCCAGGTCACCGCACCCGCATTCTTGAAGACCTGCGGGGCGTCAGTCGCAAACGCGATCCCGACGCGAGGATTGTAGGTCGTGCTCTGCGTCGTCGCATACATGCCGGCGCCGACGACAATCGAAAACGGCTCCGACTGCGCCACGGCGCCGGTGGCGTCGGTCATCCGCACGATCAGCCCCGTCGCGCTGGACACTTCCTGTGGCGTGCCTCCAATCCGACCGGTGGTGGCGTCGAATGTCGCCCAGGCCGGCAGGCTACCGGACACCAGCGTCCAGGCCTGTGCACCGATTGCATTGGTGACCGCGGGCAATGCCTCGAATGATGCACCCCGCGACCCCTGATAGGTGGGAAGAACGGTCACCACCGGCGCGCCCAGCATGGCGATGCTGAAGGCGGGTGTCGAAGCGGTCGCACCGTCGAAAGCATCGCGAACCGTCAGGATGAGATTGCTGGCCGTCAACGGTGAAGCGACAGCGCCGCTGATCACACCCGTCGAAGGATCGAGGGCCAGGCCAACCGGCAGCGTGCCAGACGTCAATGTCCATGTCGGGGCCCCGACCACGCCTCTCGCGGCCGGGGCCGGGATCGTGGTCGGTTCGCCGGTATGATAGGCCAATGCTCCATGAGAGCCGGCTGACAATGTCGGGCGCGCCGCAATCAGCGAGAAGAAACCGGTCGTCGCGTTCGTCCCGTTGCTGTCGGCCACGCGCAAGCGCAGGCCCGAGGCGGTCGCAACAGCATCCGGCGTTCCGCTGATCTGGCCAGTCTCGCTATCGAGCGTGGCCCAGGACGGAAGCGTGCCGTTCGCAAGTGTCCAGACCGCGGAACCAACGATTCCCGAAACCTGAGGCCGGGGCGCGATGTAGGCGACCTGATACGTCGAGCGCAGCTCGCTTGGGTATTCCGAGACCTTGAGGGGCGAGGGCGAGACCGAAATGCTGAAGGCATCGGTCGAGACGACAGCGTTGGTCGTGTCCCTCGCCGAAATCCTCAGACCATTCGTGAGCCCTGAGGCATTGGGCGAACCATTGATCGCACCAGTGTCCGGGCTGAGGATCAATCCAGCGGGCAGCGTCCCTGCCGTCAGCGTGAAGGTGGTCGCGCCTTTGGCACCGATGACGATCGGTCTTTCGATGAACGTGCTTCCGGCCACCCCGTAAACGGTCGGAGCCATCGAGATCGAGAAGGCCGGAGCATCCACCGTCGAGATCGAAAATTCTGACGTCCTGGCGGCGCGTCCGAACCGGTCCGTGACCTTGAGCACGAATGGGCCGCTCAATCCCGTCTGCGGAGGCGTTCCACTGATGGCCCCGGTCGTCGGGTTGAACGTAGCCCAGGATGGCAGGGATCCGCTTTCGAGTACCCAAGTAAGCGGTGCGAAGGCGTTCCTGGCCGAAGGCGCGGCTGAAAACGGCTCATGCGTCGTCGCGGTCCTCGAGGCCATTGTCGCGACCGGGCTTGTCGCCGACGGAGCCACATTGACGGCGAACGGATTTGAAACCGCGGCGCTGCCGAAATTGTCGGTGGCGAGAATGGAGAGGCCTGAAACCGTTCCCGAGATCTCCGGGATGCCCTGGAACGAGCCTGTCTCCGGGTTCAGCTGCAAGCCTTCGGGGGCGTGCCCTGCAGCAAGCGCAAAACTTGTTGTGCCACGGCTGTTCCGGACTACGGGGCTCGCACCAGCGAAGGTCTCGGCGACCTCACCCTGCATGCTCTCCGCGATCGCCACTGTCATTGGCGCATTTGGCGTGATCTCCAACGCGAAGGGGCTGGATGACACCGTAGCGCCAGTGGATGCGTCGGACACGGACAGGACAAGCCCAGACGTGACACCAGTTGTCGTGGGTACGCCCGCGATGGAACCCGTCGAAGGCTCAAACAGCGCCCAGCTCGGGAGTGTACCGACCAGGCTCCATGTGACGGCACCCTTCGCACCGGTTACCGTCGGCGTGAACGACATGAAGCGCTCGGTTACGCCCGGGATCTGGGCAGGCACGCCGACGATCTCGAATGGAAGTTCGGCATCCTCGGGCTGGATGTTGATGTCGAAGGGGATGGTCGAAGCTGTCGCCTTGTCGGCGCCGTCGACGAGCGACATTGAAACCCGAAGGCGACTGACCTTCGTGGGAGTGCCGGTAATCACCCCGGTCGCTGGGTTGAGGGTCAGTCCTTCGGGAAGCGCACCAATAACCGACCAAGTCGGCACACCCATCAGCCCGGACGCCACCGGCGGCTGCATCGAGAATGGGGTGTCGACCTTGGCTGCGGGGATTGCAGGCCCACCCACTGTCAGCTCCGGCCAGATATTGAGCGTCGTGGCGCTGGAAGTGGCCGAGGCGCCATCGAACATGTCGATGACCTTGAAGGTGATGCCGGCGTAGCTGGCGATGGATCCAGTTGGCCCTGTGATCGCCCCGGTCGAATACTCGAACCCATACCCGGGCGGCTTGGATGTCGTCGACCAATAGCCGCCGGCCAGCAGATTGTTTCCGACCGGGACCAGATTGACGACGCTGCCTCGCCCCTGACGGACCGTGTAGCTTGCCGCGACCGAAATCGACGGCGCATCTGCCACCGCAACGGTGAAGGGCGGAGAGATCGTGCTCTCGCCCGTCCGTGTGTCCACGATGCGAAGGGCGACGCCTGACGTCGACCCGCTGGCGACCGGTGTGCCGGAAATCGCACCCGTTGTCGGATTGAGAGCGAGACCCTCGGGGAGAGAGGCGCCCTCCGCCGAGACCGACCACTGATAGGGGCCCGGCGTCCCGCTTGCGAAGACGCGAACAGGGGTCATGGCTCTCGCCAGACGCGCCGGAATCTTGGAGGGCAGCCCGGTGATCGCGATGTTCGACGTGACGTTGATGGTGAACGCCGCGGATGTGCCAGAAGCACCGTCAGCATCGGTCACTGACAGCTTCAGGTTCGCATAGGTGCCCTGCTGGCGCGGAGTGCCGGTAATCCGCCCTGTGTTCGGATCGAGGCTCAGTCCAAGCGGCAGATTACCGGCGAGGGTCCAGGCCTGCGAACCGAAGACTGGCGAAGCCACCGGCCGGATCGCGAGATCGGTGCCGGTTTGCCCCGTATAGACCGCCTCGACCGCAACGGACGGAACAGGCTGGACATCAATGATAAGAGACGGGCTCTCTCCGGTCTTGCCCGTCGCGTCGACGCCCGCAAACCTTGCCTTCGGAGAGGTCTGAATGCGGGTGGGAACGCCGGTCAGAAAGCCTGTCGACGGATTGAATGTCAGACCCTCTGGAAGCGCCGTTCCGACGCTAGTCCAGGTGACGTCGCCCTCGCCATTCTGAGCGCGCAGCTGCAGCGAGAAGGGCACGCCGTAGCGCGCTCGAACCTGCACCGGCAGATAGATCGCCAGCTCACCTGTGCCGCGGACAGGATCCGTATTGGTGGGGTTCGTCGGGGTCGGAGGCGTGACGGGCCCGGCGTAGGTCGTGCGGTTATGCCGATAGTACGGCATCTGCTGCGCGGCAGCCGCCACCGGCTCCAGCGCAATTGCGGCTGCAAGAACGACACTGACAATTCGCCGAAACATTCAACTACCCTCGGATTCTCACGCAAGGATAGCTGGATAGGATCTGAATGAAAAGGAAAAGCGCTTACTTCACTCCTTTTATCAACGGCCAATCCTTCGAAAACTGAAGGATTGGATTTCGCTTCGGCTGACGGGCTGCGATTATGCGCCCAGACCCGACGAAAGCTGGGCGACCGCCTGCTTGCAAGCTGCGGCGTAGCTATCTGGGAGGCCGATGAGGTTGGCATGCGGGATCGCCAGGGCGAAAGGCGAGTGGGTTGCAACGATGATCTGGCAGCGTTCGGCTGCAGCCGGGGATCCAATGATGTCGCGCCAGATGCTCGCCTGCATCAGGAGTGACAGGTGCGAGTCGGGCTCGTCGAGCAGAACGGTGGGCTGGCCCTTCGCGATGGTAGGCTCAAGCATCTTCGCGGCGATGTCGTAAATTGCCTGCCAGGTGCTGTTGAGCATGTCTCGGCGCCCACTGCTGGCGATCAGAACCGAGTCTGCCATCTTCCTCTGCCCGAGAAGAGCCCGGAGCGGGCTTTGTGACAGCGCGAGCGCTCGGGAACCGTGCGAGCGGACAGTTCCCCGCACGATCCCGTCCCCGGCATCATAGTTCTCCAGGAACGAGGTATCGAAGGTACGATCATTGCCGATCAGCAGTTTGCCAGGAGCACCATACAGGACCGGTTGCCCATCGTGGCTGACAGTGGCTGCAACCGGGTCCGGCTTGCCTGCGCCCCGCCTGCCGAAATGCGAGATCGACTTTCCCATCGTCTCTCGCAGCGAGTCATAGGAGATCAGGCTCTCACCGGTCTGGAGCGCCAGCATGTGAGCTGCAAGCGTCGTCAGGATTGTCGACTTTCCGCACCCGTTGGGGCCAAACAGGATGTTCAGGCCTGGCTTGAACGTGATGGCGCCACCGCGGTCGGCGATTGCCGGCAGATCAAGGGCCCATGCGCCATGCGGCAGCTCGTCTGATAGCGAGCGCTGCTTGGGAAGCTTCAGCCGCCTGAACTTGATCCCGGAGATCATTTTTTGGGGGTTCCCGATTGCACAAAGCGCGCAACACTGGTGTTCCGAAATTGATCCTTCATAGTCAATCTCGTCAGCCTCTCAATCCACCATAACGAACCTTGCCAGCAGTCATGTCGTCTCAAATCTCGAACTTACTTGCAGAGATTAGAGAGGCATCACTGTCTCTGACCGACGAATTTCAGTCGAAACGAGCCCTGCTGAAGCTACAGCAGCTGGTCGGGGACCAGGTCGAACCCCTGCTGAGGCAGGCGGATCGAGACATTCTCAAGCTCAAGGCCGACAATGCGAGGATGATGGCAGCGTGCAAGGCTGCCTACGAGTCGATCGCCCGGTTTCCAGGCAGCGTGCATGATCGCGCCATGGGCAAGCTGGATCGGGTGGTTCACCCCTCAAGGCCACGCGTCTACCCCGATTGCGAGGTCGAAGCCGATCGCAGAAGGCAGGAAGCACATCGCCTGCGCACCGGCCTGTCATCGCTCGGGATCACGATCACCCCCGAGATCGAGGCCTTGATCGCAGAGGGCCCAGCCTTTGGTCCGTGACGCTTTCGAGGAATCCTGCGACATTGATTTCGCTCACCCGGAGTTTGCCATGACCGCCGCGCCCAAGTTCACGAATGCCCGCATCGAGATCCTTCTCGATTTGCGCAACAACGGACGCCAGCCGATGGACGCATCCTATGCGCCGATCAAGTGGGCGCTTGAGAATGGCTTCGTCATCAAGCACAGCACATCTTTCAGCGACAATTTCGAGCTGACCGATTCAGGAAACGAGGCGCTCTCCAAGCACCTCGGTGAAGAGGTCAAGCCGATCGAGAGCTACAGGTCTCCCGGCCTCTCTCGCTGAGAGAGCTGGTCGCCGCCCCGCTGCCCGCTCATCCCCATAAACCTCAGGACCGCGAGCCAATGACGACCGATCAAGATCGCGACCGAAACTGGCAAGACCGCCGCGAACGACATGCGCGCTTCGTCGCGGCCAGCCCGATGATGACGATCCGTATCGTGCGCCCGATCGGACCTTACAAGGTTGGTGAGACACCCACCGTCACCGCGGCCGTCGGCAATGACTATGTCGCCAGACGCTACGCCGAAAAGACCTGACCGGCGTCACGCTTCTCTCAATCCACCCGACCAGCATTGGCGGCATAACACGATGACCTCAGAAGACGCAGAAGAGATCCTGAGCTGTCTCGAAGCCGGTTCAGGCGAGGACCGTGCGCTCGACTGGGCCATCGCGTGGGCCCTCGACCTTGCTCCCTGGGCAGACGAGCCAAAAGGGCTCCTGGGCATGTGCATGATCGGCTCCAAGAGGGACAAGGCATCGCCGAGGTTCACCGGGTCGATCGATGCCGCTGTCGCACTCGCATCGTCGGTGCAGGACGATCTCAGCTCAAGTCCCGCCGATTTGCTCGTTGAGGCGCTCGACCAGATGATGGTCAGGGGCTGGCGTCCGAGTGAGCCAAATGGTCCTCAGATCGCAAGGGCGATGGTGGCCTTGGTCGTCAGGCAAGTGGCCCTCAACCGTGTTCCAGCGCCGACGGCTTGAGCGACCGGCGCCGGCAAGAGCCCCTCACTTCCAACGCGTACGCCGATGATCCTTCCATGACCGGGAGACGTGCCGATGCTGGTCGTCCCAGCTCGAAGGCAAGCCGACGCGGCGCTGGCGGATGGCATATCCGCCTTCGATTGCCTCATCGTCGGTTTCCAGCGCAGCTCGGGCCCGCTTCTCCTGGGTCGTCCGGATGGAGCGATACCAGCAGTAGCGATGGCGCTTTCCGGTGCGCGGGACGGGGGAGCGTCGGAACTCTCCAGCCGGGATCTCGGGGCAGAGCCTGATCGCCCAGGCCCACTTCACCATCTGCCGAAGCTGAAGGCTGTCGAATTCGCGTCGGATCAACGCGTCGGGTATGTCGAGCCCGAGCTCATCGACGATCCGCCAGGGTGGCGGCCGTACCGAGCCGTCATCGAGGCGGTGATCGCCTTCGTGCCGGATCAGGAATGCGTTGATACGAGCCCAGCCGAAATCAGTCAGTGCCTCCGCAAGATTGGAGTACTGCCGGCGCGCGCCATTTCGATCGCGGATCTCGACGATCCCGATATGGCGCCAGTTCTGGGTGGTCATTGTGGTCTCCGTCAGTGATGGTCACTAACGGAAGTGGCTGGCCTCGTTCATCGCGCTCTCTCCTTCAGACAGCGCACTGGCTGCGAGCCGGGCATATCACAACCAAGGTTTATCGAGCAATCCTTGATCAGACGGCAGCGAGCAGAGGTTCGCGCGCCGGCGCGTCAGGATTACCAGCCAGCGTCTCCCAGCCGAGATCCGGGAGAGCAACGATCCGCTGACCCTTCATGTCCTTGCGGATGACGATGAAGGTCCCCTTTTCGAGCTGCTGGATGCGATTGCGAGCCCGGCTCGGAGAATGGCTGCCACAGACCCTGGCGACATCGAGGTCGGATGGGCACGCCTGCTTGTCCATCGCAGCGCGCGCAAGCAGGAGGTAGATGCTCTTGAGCTCCTCAGGAACCTCTGCTGCGACGGTCATCGCGCGCTCCCATTCGGGCGTTCCTGCCACTTCGCTGTCGACGCCAGCACGCGCGACCGTCAGGTAGCCGCGAAACGCTGCCAGATCCGGCTTTGCCCCACCGACACGCTTGATGCGGCAATGGACCAGGAAATCCTGGTAGAGAACGCCTTCGGGACGATAGGCCGCTTCGGGATCCGACATGATCTCCGATAGGATGCTACGCAGGGTGGCTTCGCGCTGCTCGACTGCGACGGGATCGACCGTATCGTCGATCTGTTCGCTTGCCTTTTCGCGTTCGACGACAGCCAGCAGGTCGTCTGTCGAGACCGATGGCGGAGGCGCCGGCCGGCGGGCGGGGCGGGCGGTCGGCATCGGAAGGCTCGCCAGGATCATGTCGCGCGCCTCGTCTCCCGCCGGCGCCGGTGGCGGCGTCAGCTTGGGGGTCGATCCGCGAGCAGCCGTCTCGACGCTTCCGACTTTGATCGGGAGCGGTCGCCGGGACAGAGCCGGGCCGAGCGCGATGAAGTGGCCGCGTTCGAGTTCCCGGAACATCTCGGACTTGCCGCGATCGAGACCGAGCAAATCCGATGCTCGGGCCATGTCGATATCGAGGAAGGTGCGGCCCATCAGGAAGTTGGACGCTTCAGCCGCGACGTTTTTGGCGAGCTTGGCCAGGCGCTGGGTGGCGATGACGCCAGCGAGGCCACGCTTGCGGCCGCGGCACATCAGGTTGGTCATCGCGGCCAGGGAAACCTTCCGAGCTTCCTCGGATACGTCGCCGGCGGCCGCGGGCGCGAAGAGCTGGGCCTCGTCGACGACGACCAGGACCGGGTACCACATTTCACGGGGCGCATCGAACAGGGTGTTGAGGAACATCGCCGCCGCTTTCATCTGCATGTCCACCTCGAGGCTGTCGAGATTGAGGACACAGGAGACGCGGTGCTCGCGAATGCGGTTTGCGATGGCTTCGAGCTCGGCCTCGCTGCGGTTGGCGTCGACGACGACGTGACCGTAGATGTCGGCCAGACTGGTGAAGTCGCCTTCGGGATCGATGATCACCTGCTGAACATGCGGCGCGCTCTGCTCGATCAGTCGCCGCAGGAGATGGGATTTACCCGATCCCGAGTTGCCCTGGACCAGTAGACGTGTCGCCAGGAGTTCCTCGACGTCGATGATGGCCGGCGCCGGTGAACCGGCCCGTTCGGCAGTCAGCCCCAGTTCGACTTCGATCTTCATGTCACGGCAATCCTGACCCGATTCGTCCAAGGATCAAGTCATGCAATCCTTTGGGCGTTAGAGGCAACATGCCCTGGTCGCTCGTCCCCGACTGGATTGGACTTGATCGCCGCCCACTATTGCCTTGCTTGAAGCTTGGCTAAGGTCGAGCAGATTGCCGGAGTGTCCGATGCGCGCGAAAGTCCTCTATGAGTACCCCGTGACCTATGTCCCGCTTCGCGCACGCACGCCGAAGACCGAACGCTTCTCCGATACGCTGACCGTTGAGTTGCGGGACGTTCCCACACTGGATCGCCCGAACGCTCTTTCAGCTCGCGTCGTCGACGAGAAAGAAGACGAGCGCCTGACCAGGCATTTCGAGAACCGCGGGGCCGGTGCTTACAATCAAGTGCGGTCTGAAGCACTGGTCCTGCATGGACACGACGGCAAGCTCTGGCGCGACTGCTGGCACTACAGCCGCGAGCGCTTCCATGAGCGAATTTCCCTTCGTCTGCGGGGTGGCGTCCACCCGAACCACAGAGCGGATCCTCATTTCCTCCCGCTTCTGCAGGATTGGGGATCCCGAACCGGGGAAGCCGAGCCTACGAGGGGCTACCTTCACTGGCTGGATCGTGCCGTCGAGGAGAAAGGCAAATCGGATCCAATCGTGATCCGCTTCCGTGGCATGCCGACTTTCCCAGGCAGCCAGGTTTTCTCCCTGAACACTGCCAAGGAGGTGATCTCCAGCGGCAAGCCGGAGGCAGAGGAAGCCGTTCGCGAACTGCTGCGCAATGATTTCCTCGTCAGCGGTGGCCGGCTCTACGAGCGGGTCGACCCGCCGTGCTATCGTGTTCGTCGGGTCTCAGGCGCGGTCGTGACCAGCTTCCATCGCGAGCTGTCGGAAGGCCGGTTTCACGGAGCCGCCTGGTTCAGCATCGACGAGCGTCGACAGTTCGAGCAGTTCCGTGATGCAATTCGCGGGCGCGCCCGCATTCACGTGATCGGGCCCGACAACGTCATCGTTGATCAGGTCGATCGCGACTATGTCGACTTCGACCGGACACACTGCGCGATGAAGTCCCTTCAGGGGATCGTCACCGATGCGGCCGGGACCGACTTTCCGCTGTTGCCCGATGAATCGCTGCTCGCCTGGATCGAGATGCGCTCCAAGCTCGGCCAATGGGATCCCGAAGAGGGTAACCCGGTCGAGATGTTCGACGCGGTGGAAGCCTTTATGGCCACCATCCCCAATGAGCGGCTGACGCTCCGGACCTATATGAAAAACGAATTGATCCCGGTGATGGCTCAGCGGCCCGAGCTCGATCTTCGACCGAGGGCCCGATCGGTGGTCGATCCGGATCTCAACGAACTTTCGATATAGCTTCCCGTCAGCGCAGTCCCTGGGCGGTCCCGCCTGCGTTCCGGATCAACTCCGCCACCTGATCGGTCGTGCTGTCGGACTTGATCCGGACGGCCTCGAGGACGGGCGCGAGCTCCGGGAGAACCTCGTTGCCCATCGCCTGCGCAATTCCCGGCGACAGGAGGAGTTCGACCATCTCTGCCCTTGCACGCTCGATGCGCAGCATCATGCCCGTCTCTGGCCGCATCAGCCGCACGCAATCGCCGTGCTGGGGGAAGATGCACGACAGCCCCAGCAGCTTCACGCATTCGGCGAGCCTGTCCTGAAAGGCCACGAGCGTTTCGTAGAGGGCCCTCTGCCCGGCATCGAAGTCCTTCGTCAGAAGGTATGTTTCTGCCTGAAAGACCCAGATGTCGCCGGTTTCAGGATCGACAGCCATAGGCGATGGGACATATGGGTGCTCGACGATGCCACCACTTGTCAGCTCGGTGGCGCGATTGAGCTGCACGTCTCTAGCCGCCGAGCCGTCGTACTCCGTTGTCAGATGCCCAAGCAGAAGACCATGAGGCAATGGCACCGCGATTGCCCTGTCTGGAAAACGGGAGATCGGCAGGATCATCAGCGCCAGCATGCCGATGCCGGCAAGAGCGATCGACCAGACCGTATCGAGGGGCAAGGGGTTGTCCCGCCGCAACGAAATCATCGTCTCTCCGACCTGCTGTGAGGCCACGTAAGGGGCTCTGCCGAACAGTGTCGTGTGACGGTCGCGGGTGAATGTGTGCATGACATAGCGCGGCAGGAGCCGGTTCGATCGCTCTGACCTCGCCATGGCACCCAGTTCCAGCGTCTCCCTGACACTGCGAGGCGTGTAGGGTTTGGGCGACTTCCTGCGTCCGACGAAGAACACGGTCGGGTTGGCCTGGAGCATTTCTGCGACGGCATCGAGATCGCGACGCAGGAGAAATCCCTCCAGCAGGCGGCCGGCCGCAAGTTCGTCGTCCGAAAAAAGAGCAATCTGCTCGTCGCACGCCCGTACGACATCGTTTGCCTGCCGGAGAGCATCCAGCGAGGTCCCCTTGGACTTGCTGCGGCGATCAATCAAAAGCGCTGGCCCCTCATCACGCGATGCGGTTATCGGACGAGACGTATTTCAACTTACCATAACGACGCGTCACGCAGCCCAAGCATTGATTGAGCTCATGGTCGGCACACTCACTCGGCCGCTATGACCCAAGTTTGGGAACGAGACAAGTTAGTTCCGTTTAGAACCAACTCAATCCGTGCTCAACCTTTGGGCAATAAGCCGAAATGCGAAGCCGGTTTTCCTGAATGACATTTGCCCCCGGACTCACTCGCGTGCTGGCTCGCCAAATAAAGAGGCCCACCAACACAAGAACCGGAATTGCCGTTCTTATCCTTGCACTTTCGGTTTCACCCTAATGATGTACTCTATGCACCAATCGGGCCGCGAGGGGAACCTCCCCATAGCGGCCTCAAGCAGGTCTGGTTTACGAATGCCGACCCAATGCCGTGAAATTCCCGGCACCCGCATGGTCAGTCTCACCGTGAGACCACCGGTCACAGTCAGCCACGGTCTTTCTCAAAACCGGAGTGACCGCAGCTCGGTCCTCGTTGGTTGCAACCTCATGCAGCACACTGGTCGAGATCGATCTAAACGAACCCGTCTACTACGCCACTTATCTTGGACATGTAACGTTGCTGCAAATGACAGTTTATGTTGACAACATGTTAGCGCCCTATCGGGGAATGCGCATGTCCCACATGGTCGCTGATACGGATGCCGAACTCCATCGGATGGCCGATGCATTGGGCGTCTCCCGACGCTGGTTCCAGGGCGATCATTACGACATCTGCCAGTCAAACCGAGAGCGAGCGTTGAAGCTCGGAGCTGTCGGCGTCAGCTATCGGCAGCTCGGCTGCATGGTCCATAATCGCCGGGCAACCGGCACGCTCGGTGATCCGGCTACGGCTGTTTCGACCCGGCGTTCCTTGCGTCGAGATCCTTCTCTGGATGACCCCAATACGGCACGCTCCCCCCGTTAGACGGGCCATTTTGGTGGATTGCACGATCGATTGGCCACGCATTCGTTGCGCCCCTGCCATGTGACTTCTACCCTTGGCCGTCTGACGAAAGATGACCAAGATGAGATTGCCCCAGACAGCCCTGCCTCTGATTGCCTGCGTTCTCGTGTCGAGCCTGGCTGGCTGCTCCGACAGATCCGTTGATCGTGGCCTCATGCAGACCCTGCAATCGCTGGGTCTAAAGGATCTGTCGTATCGGTCCGCAAAGACGCACGGCTCGACCACCGACATCCAGGCACTCAGAGGAACCGACCAGTTTGGCTCGGCATTCGAAGCCGAGAACCTCGTTGCCTCGAAGACCTCGACGCCGGCGGGATCTGTTCGATGGAACTCGATCAAAATGACCGGCCTGAAGCTCGGCTCGCTCCAGGCACTCGATGCCGATGTCGTCAATCCGACTTCTGAACGGACGCGACGACCGTTCGAGGCAATGAGGTTGTCCGGTATCACGGTTGACCACGGAGGCCGCATCTCGACGATGGAGACGGCAACGCTGGCCTTTGGCCCCGGCGACGACATCGATCTCTCGCTGAACGGTCTTCGCTCGGCCGCTCAATCCGATGGGACGGGCGGACTTTTCGGTCATGCGACTGCAAAGGTCCTCGACGGCAACATCGCCTATGCGACGTTCACATCGGACATCGCGAAAGTGAGCGGCAGCCTCAGCCTGACAGGCGCGATCGCTCCTCGCAGCATCGGCGAAATGGCCAGGTTTTTGGACCTGCAAGCATGGCTCCCGGGGGCTTCCCTGATGTCGGCGGAGATAACCGTCGATATCACCCGTCCATCCGAGGCGGTTCTGATCAGGTCGCCCGAAACGGGTGCGCCGATTCCCGCTGGAGCAGGGATGCAGATCACGACGGAGTTCCGTCCTGGAGAGGCTCCGGTCTCATGGACGAATGCCGTCTCGTCGTGGAAATCAGCGCTGATAGGCACTGGCGGCCCTTGGCGCGTGACGTCACTCCAGTTTGCTGGGCATCAGCTGAGACACTGACACCTGCGCACCCGCTGGAGACGGAGTGAGGGCCGAGCCCTCAGCTCGCCCCTCACTCCACCGGGGAAAACACCCCGTAGCACATCGGTACGCCCGGCCCGCCATTCGTTGCCCCGTCAGTCGCACAGATGTGGCCTGATGGGTCTGCATCGGCGCAATAGCCCGTCGTGCAGCGATAGACCTGCACGCAGGCCCAGCGACCGTCTCCGTTGCGGCAGCTGATGGCCTGATAAGGGTTCCACTTCCCGACTGGGACAGGATCGATCACGATCTGGAACGCAACAGGATCTGCAACGGCGCCCTCGGAATCAATGAGAGACATCGAGAGATTTACATTGGCCTGAGCCTGAGCCGTTCCGGTGATCGAACCGGTTGCAGGGTCGAACGACAACCCAGGCGGCAACGTACCCGTCAACGACCATGACGTCGCTCCGACCACATTGGTGACGGAGGGATAGATCCCGACGACGGACTGGACGTGATAATCGAAGCGGACCGAGCTCAGCCGGATCGTCGGTCCTGGATTGACGACAAGCGAGAACCGGTTCGTTTGAGCACTGCCAGTGGGGTCGACGGCCTTCACCTGGAGGTTGTTGTAGGTGCCCGAGACCACCGGCTTGCCGACAAACTGCCCGGTCGTCTGGTCCACCGACATCCCGTTGGGCATCGTGCCTGCATAGTGAGACCAGGTCAGAGGCGTACCGGCGTATTTCGCCTGAGGCGCCGGATTGGTTCGAGCCGTGACACCGACGCGAGCGTAGACCTTCTCTTCGGATGTCGCATACAGGCGCGGGGTGACATTGAAATTGACAACCGCTTCGACCTTGGCGTTGTCGCAGCCTGTGTCCTCGATTTCAATGACGGCCGAGTGAACCCCCGCTTCCTCGATCGTGCCGTAGATGTAGCCTGCATAATATGTCGCAGACAGACCCTTGGGCAACGATCCTGACTTGACGGAAATTTTTGTGCCGCTGCTCCCCCAGCCGGTGATGCTTAGGCTCTGGAAGACAAAATCGCCTACCCGCGCACTCCTGACTTCCGGTCCAATGGACATGGCCAGAGGCGCTCGAATGTTGACCTTCTGCTCGTAGTAGAAGGTGTCGCCGTCCCAATCATCGGTGACGCTGAAGCGTACGCCGCTCATCTCCCACGGAGCCGTCGGTGTTCCGGACAGGATGCCGGTCGCGGTGTCGAAAGACAGGCCTGCTGGCAGCTGATAGGGCGTCTTGGTGTAATCGGTCATGGCGAAGGTCAGATTGCCCCTTTGCCCGGTGACCTTGGGTGTCGGAAACTCGAACGGCGCGCCGGTCCTGACGCAAACGGTCTGGTACCGATTGTCGATGTCGAGGTCGGCTGCGATGTCGATGTCGAAAAACTGCGAGCTCGTGACGGTCTTCCCTGCATCGTTTTTGCTGTGCCTGACTTCGAAGTTTTTCCAGAAGCCCGGCCGCGGCAAGCCGACCGCGAAGCCCGTTTTGGCATTATCAAGGCCAATCCGGGTGTCGTACTGCGGGTAATGGATCGAAGCGCTTGCCTGCGTGAAGCCAGCAGGGACAGTGATCACGTTGGGACGACGGAACTCAGTCCATTCGCGGCCGGACAGATATGTGTTGCCCCCCGGTCCACGCCGATCCGTGATCGTGATGGTGTGAAGGGCTCCGTCGCAATTCCCATCGTAACTATCGCAGGCGATCACATCGACAACAGTGACGCCAACGACGTCGGGCGTACCCGAAATTTGTCCGGTCGCAGGATCCAGCCGAGCCCAGGCCGGAAGCGTGCCTGACCCGACATGGAACGACAGCGTTCCCAGATGATAGAACACGTATGGCTTGTTTTGCGTCCCGCTATAGAACTCGAAATAGTCGCCGACCTGCCCTGACCGCTCCTTCTGGCCTCCGCCGACGCCTCCGCCATCGTTTTGGACGTTGGGGTTTGAATCGACCATGTACGACTTCTGATCTGTCGAACCGGCCTCGTCGGTGACGCGCAGGTTCCACCACCAGGAATCGCGCGGCAGTGTACCTGTCACAGCACCGGTATCGGCGTTCAGGACAAAACCCGACTGTGTCGGGACAGCCGGCGCCCAGTCGAAGGTCAGCTTGCCGATGCCACCCGTCACGTTAGGCGGGGGCAGATTGACGGCCGATCCCAAGCGGCCCGTCACCGTCGAATCCCTGGCGAGCGTCAGCGAGACTCCGCTCACCACCTGAATGGTAAAAGGAATGGTGAGCGCTGTGGCCGTCGTCGAATCCGTAACCCGCAGCTTGATCCCTCTCCAGTCACCAGTCGCGGTTGGCACACCTGAGATCCGCCCGGTCCCAGCGCTGAAGGCGAGGCCAGGAGGCAACGCTCCGCTGTCGATCGACCAGACGACATTGCCAACGGCATTCTCGGCCTTCGGCGTGAAGCCATAAGCCTTGTTGACCTGGAAAATCTGTAACGGAGCCGCGATTGCGCGCAGCCCGCCCGTGATCGCGATGCTGAACGGCTTGGTCCTCCCGACAAGCCCTTTCGCGTCCGTGACCTGAAGCTGAAGGTTGTTCTGGGTCTCCTCCGTCGTCGGCGTTCCTGCAATGGACCCGAGGGCCGAATTGACATTGAGACCGGCCGGCAGCGTCCCACTGACCAACTGCCAGGTCAGAGGCTGGGTGGCGCCATCGACCTGGAAATCTGATCCTGTATCGAACGGCACGCCGGACTTTCCATTGAGAGACGAGGGTCCGCGAACGATGAGCCCAGGGTCGATCTCAATGGCCACAGGCGGGGTCTGGGCAGACGCCCCATCGAAGCTGTCGGTGACCGTGAAGATCAGATACGGGTAGTTCGCCGCCAGTGTCGGAACACCAGACACCCTGCCACTCGTGCTGTCGAACGACAGGCCCGGCGGCAACTGCCCGCCCGAGATGGTCCAGGTCAGATTCCCGATCTGGCCGACGACGGTTGGCGCCGCACTGAAGGCGTCACCACGCTTGCCCTTCGTGACCGCCGGCATCGAGGCCTGCAGTGTCGGCGCAACTGTGACGGAGAAGGGGTTGGATTCGGCATTCGACGTGCCGTCTGTTGCCGCCATCCTCAGGCCGGTGGCGGATCCCACCGAAGCGGCAATCCCGACGATCTTGCCAGTGCTGACCTCGACGCCGAGACCCTGCGGAAGCGCACCGGTGGCCAGGCGCCAATTGACCGATCCAGCCGCGGGACCGGCGGTTGGGGCCGTCATCGAAATCGCCTTGCCGACGCGAACACTGTAGCGGTCCCAAACGCCGGTGATCGAGAATGCTTCCTGGTAATCCTCGACCTTGACGGAGAATGGAGCTGACGTTCCAGAAGCGCCGTCGGCGGTGTCGGTGACAGTGGCCTGGATGTTGTTGACGACCGACAAGGTCGTAGGTGTTCCGACCAGCCGACCCTGCTTGTCGAGCGTGACGCCTGGCGTGATCAACTGGGTCGACGGCTGCCAGTCTTCCTGACCAAGGACGTTGAGCGCCTCGACCTTGATCGCCGAAGCCACGCCACGCCGCAATGTGTAGACAGGCTGGGCGCGCGCTTCCGGCTGAGGGATCACCGCAATGGTCATCGGAGCAGACCTGCCCTTCAACCCGATCGCGTCCGTCGCCTCGAGGACGATGCCCGAGGCAGTCTTCACCTCGGTGGGCGTGCCGGCGATCTTGCCGCTCGCGGGCTCGACGGCTAGCCCTGTCGGCAGCTCGCCTGCGGCCAGAGCCCACGTCGTCGCGCCTGTCGCATTGCTGGCCACCAATGCCGTCTCGAAGGGGCTGGCGAGCCTTGTCCGGAGGTTCGAGGCACTGGTGATGGCGAGCGTGTCGGCAATGACCGAAATGCTGAAGGGCTGCGATCGGTAGGTTCCACCGACATCCACGACGTCCACGACCAGGCCCGATGCGACCTGCTCGACGGTTGGCGTTCCTGAGATCGTCCCGGTTGCGTCCGACAGATGAAGTCCTGTCGGCAGCGAACCCCTGCTGAGCATCCAGCGAGCGCCCGACTGGATCCCGACGGCTTCCGGCGCGAGCGAGTAGGGTGTCCCCAATGATGCGCTGGCCGATCGATACGAAATCGACGCCTCGCCGATCGTGATCGAAAACGCATTCGACCAGGCGGTCAGCCCATTTGCGTCGACACCCTTGAGGATCAAGCCCGAGCTCGCACCCGCAACGCGCGGCGTCCCCGCCAAAGCCCCGTTCTGATCAATTTCGATACCCTCGGGCAGCCGGCCTGCATCCAGCGACCAGGTGACCGGCCCTGTCAGACCAGCTGCTGCTATCGGCAGATTGAAGGGAAGATCCACGCGACCCGCGCCGTCGAGCACGGCCACGTCCACGGCAGCCTCGACGATTGTCAGCCTGAACGGCTGCGAAGTCGCCTGCACATTGTCGAAGTCGGTTACGGTGACCCTGAGATTGTCATAGACGCCAGGCGCGGTTGGTTTGCCCGTGAGCACTCCATTGGCGTGAGTGACGCCAGCCGGCAGCGTACCCGACAGCAAATAGGTCGCAGGGCCTGCAATGTTGGTCAGGTTTGGGCCGAGACGAACGGTCTGGGTTACGGACGTCGTGAGATTGACGTAGCCGATTGACGGCATGCCGATGACCGAGACCGCATAGGCTCCCGACACGCCGGATTTTCCGTCGCGTGTATAGCCGCGGACGCGGATTCCACCGAAGAAGCCCGGAGTGGTCGGGCGGCCGGTTATGTCGCCGGCGGGCCCGAGGTTCGTCCCTGCAGGCAGAGGGCCCGATTCGACGCTCCAGGTGAAAGGCCCCGCATTGTTGCGCACGACAGGCGCTGGGATGGCAGCCTCGGCGTTGATGCGGCGCGTGAACAATGCACCAGGCGCATCGATCTGCAGAAGGGCCGGGTTCTCGACCGGTTCGCTGACCCGGCCCGCGCGGAAGTATGGCGTGTCTGCAGCTATGGCCCCAGCCACGGTCGCTGAGATCACGGCGGCGACGCCGAAGAACCTGAACCCAAAACGCATGCGACAGTCCCCACAGCAAGATCGCAGGATCAAATCGCCGTTTCAGATCGACGATTGCCCACCTTGCGAATTACTGAGTCATTAAACCAGAGACTGTTGCGCGAATCCAGCAAGCGCGCTGGATCAATCCATGCACGCCAAGAACGCGGGTTGCTTTGATTCTTGCAGGATCGATTAGCGACGTCGCGCGCAATGCCCTCACACGAGGCGAGACCTCTCAACCGAAGCCGCGATGAAGCTTTTGAAGAGGGGGTGCGGATCGAAAGGACGCGATTTGAGCTCCGGGTGATACTGCACGCCGACGAACCAGGGATGGCCCCTCAGCTCGACCGTCTCCGGCAATCGACCGTCAGGAGACATGCCGGAGAACGTCAGCCCTGCATCTTCGAGTCGATCCATATAGCGGGTGTTGACCTCATAGCGATGCCGATGCCGCTCGCTGATCTCGATCGCATCATAGATCCGCGCGACATGGCTGTCTGGACGCAGCATTGCCTGATAGGCCCCAAGTCGCATCGTTCCCCCGAGGTCATCCTGGGCGCCGCGCATCTGGGTGTCGTTACCCTTCACCCATTCACGCATCAGGCCGACAACCGGGTCGTCATAGGCCCCGAACTCCGAGGAGCCGGCACCGGAAACCCCTGCCAAGCCACGAGCGGCTTCGACCACGGCCATCTGCATCCCGAGACAGATGCCGAAATAGGGCACATGCCGCTCGCGGGCGAAGCGGGCAGCTAGAACCTTGCCTTCGGCGCCGCGCTTTCCGAATCCGCCTGGCACCAGAATGCCGTCGGCACGGCTCAGATGCGTCGTGAGATCGTGGGATTCCTGTTCGAGCAGCTCGGCATCGACCCAATCGATGCGAACCTTCTTCCGATTTGCGATGCCGCCATGACCGATGGCCTCGATCAAAGACTTGTAGGCATCCTTGAGCGGGTACTTTCCGACTACGGCGACGACGACTTCGCCATCGGGGTTGCGAATGCGCTCACTGACGGCATCCCACCGCGACATGTCTGGCCGCGGCGCTTGGTCGATGCCGAAGGCGCTCAGCACTTCGCGATCCAGGCCTGCTTCATGGTAGGCCCTGGGCACATCATAGATGCTTGCAACGTCGCGAGCTTCGATGACGGCCGTTTCACGGACGTTGCAGAACAGGCCGAGCTTGCGACGCTCCTGCTCAGGGATCTCGCGATCGGTCCGGCATAGAAGAATGTCGGGCTGGATCCCGATCGAGCGCAACTCCTTCACGGAGTGCTGGGTCGGCTTGGTTTTCAGCTCGCCCGCCGTGGGGATGTAGGGCAGGAGCGTCAGGTGGACATAGACGGCCGCACGCCTGGGCAGATCGTTGCCGAGCTGACGCAACGCCTCGAAGAAGGGCTGGCCCTCGATATCGCCGACCGTCCCGCCGACTTCGACGAGAACGAAGTCGATGCCTTCGTTCCCAGACAGGACGAACTCCTTGATTGCTCCCGTCACATGCGGGACGACCTGGACGGTTCCGCCGAGGAAGTCTCCGCGACGCTCGCGTGTCAGGATGTCGAGATAGATCCGTCCTGTGGTGATGTTGTCCGACCGTCGGGCGGCGATTCCGGTGAAACGCTCGTAATGGCCGAGATCGAGGTCTGTCTCAGCGCCATCATCGGTGACGAAGACCTCGCCATGCTGCGACGGGCTCATCGTGCCCGGATCGACGTTCAGATAGGGGTCGAGCTTGCGTAGCCGGACCGAGTATCCGCGGGCCTGCAGGAGCGCCGCCAGAGCTGCAGAGGCCAAGCCCTTGCCCAGCGAAGACACGACGCCACCGGTGATGAAGATGTACCTGGTCATGGAAACCTCACTGGCTGGCGCGGTTCAGAACGCCGGTTCGAGAACCGGGCTCGAAAGATCACACAGGACGACATTGATCCCGTCGGCCCAGTCGCGAAGCGTCGGAAGACGTGTCGTTCCCGCGTTGTGAGGCTGGCGGAAAAGATAGGAGCGATGACCTGCCGCGATCCCGTCATCGACATGGCCAGGCAGATCGTCGACGTAGACCGCGCCGGGAGAGAACCGGAACAGTTCGTCAGCCTTGGACCCGGCCATCGGCACGAAAGTCACGTCCTCGATGCCGAATTCGCGCAGGTTGGCTCGGCGAGCAGCGCGGGCAGCCGGGTTGCTGCCGATCGCCGTGACCGCAGAGATCTTGATGCCAGGGTGCTCCCGGCGGATCATCCTCACAGCATCATAGGCCCCTTCGATATGGGGGACGGCCGAGAAACTCTCGTCGGCCATGAACTGGTGCATGAGCGCCAGACGATCGGGCCACGACATGTCCGGCCACAGATCGCCCAGACTGTAGTCACGCGATGTATGGAGCGGGATTGCAGCCTGGTGGCCTTGCCTGCGCATGAAGGCATCGAACCCTGCGACGAAGTCGAGCAGAACGCCGTCTGCATCCAAAATCAGTTGTGACGATTCCACTGGCGACATCCTCCGACGACAGAATCGTCGGCAGGGATGAGAACATCAATGGATCGATTCATCGATCCTGCAAGATGATGCGATGGGCTCTATCCACCAATTCCCTCGGGCGGGCGCCAGCCTGGTGCGCTTGCAAGAGGGAATTCGGAGAGCTAGGCCATGCTCATGTACTTCCACCGCATCATCGATGGCTGCCGATCTGCAGAAGGCGGTATTCCGGTCATGTGCACTGGGCAAGGCGTGTCTGAGACCGCCGCGCGCGGCGCTGTGACGGCCTATGCCCGCAAGATGGAAGCGGCGCACGTCTTCAAGTTCGAATCCCTGCCCGTCAGCTATGACGGAGAGGGATCGCTCGACCTGCCGGGCCTTGAGGCCGAGGAGCAGGAGATGTTCATCGAGGGCCTGATCCCTCTGCCGTTCGACCTATGCTGGTTCGAGGCCACCGTCATGGTCCAGGAGCAGGGGCATCGCGAGACTTTTGGCTTCCTGATCGAGAAGATTCCGGCAGGGTTCGAAGTCCGTCCGATCCGGACGGTTCACATGCCGGCGCCGGTCGATCTGGGCGGTCGCGAGGTGAAAGAGTATTGCGATTTTTCGGGTGAGATCTGGCGGATCGTTTCGGTTCCCGGCGAGGACCGACTTCACATCGATGCGACAGACCCGCTTGGGGTCGCCCGCGAGCGAGCCGCCATGCTCGGATACAACGACAGCAGCCGCATCACTGGTGAGACCGGGTTCGCCTGCTGGCTGATCCTGATGCTGTCGTCACGCAGCACATCATTCGACAAAGTCGACGCGCCTGCGAAGCTGAACAAGTCGCGCCTGCTCAAGGGCAAGGCAGCAATACCGGCCTATTCGATCGTGTCCGTCATCCCGAAAGACATCGCCAAGCGGATGCGCTCCGAGGGGGACACTGCTGGCGACGGCCTGCGCTCTTCACCCCGACTCCACTGGCGCCGATCGCATCGACGCACCTACCCGAATGGCCATGTCGTGGTGATTCCGCGCCTGCTGATCGGCTACAAGACCCATGCCGGCGAAGATGTCCTGCCGACCTACTACAAGGTCGATCTCTCAGTCTGACGAGGGTGCCTTCAGGGAGAAGGAGACGGCACCACGTCCTCGTCGACGAACTTTGGCTGGATGTGGCGAACCTGGTCGGCCAGCGCTTCCACGTCTTCGAGGACGTCATAGGTCAGGAAATTGTTGGGACCGCCTGAGTAGTCCTTCATTCCCTCGCAGGTGCGGATCAGAACCCCGTTGCCCTTGTTCAGGCCGATCGTGCTCTGACTGACTTGGATGTAGACGTCCTTGTGGTGAAGCGTGATTTCACCGGACACGGCGATGCCACCCATGTTGGACCGCAGCTCGAACGTGCCCGGCTTGAAGTCGAGCTCGACAGCAAGGTGGCGGAGAACCTTCGTGGCCGCGGCATGGAAGGCGCGCTTCTGAGCGACGTCATAGGCGCAACTCTTGGCGAAATCGAACTTTGGCATGGACCCCTCGACGAGCTGCTGGGATCACCCTACCGGAGCAAGGTGAACCCAACAAACTCAATTCAGCGACTTGCGTCGGTTGAACACCTCGTTTGCCCACCGGTCGATCTCTCGCTCGACCACTTCCACCCGACCGTCAGGATAGACACGCGTGCGGACCCATTGCGGGGATCGAAAACCATCCATCTTGACGATGTCGACGGCGCCCTCGCGATACTTCTGCATCATCGCCATCATCGCGGCATCTTTCTCCGCGTTGTGGTTCGAGACAAGGACGACCGCGGCGATTGAGGTGATCGCAATCACCGAAAGCGCTCCTGCCATCGTCCACGCACCCGTGGCGCTCGTCAGCCACTGGCGCAGCCCCGGCCGAGCCGGCGCCGCCCGCGGCAGGCCGCGGATAACCGGGACCAGTCTCTGAATGGCCTGCTGAACCTTCTGCGGAAGCGTTTCGATGGGATTGCGCTCCAGGAACTCGACCCATCCCTTCGGATTGAAACGCACCCGGCTGGCTTCGATGACGACGGTGAAATTGCGCAGCTCCTCGGCGTCGTTTCGGACGATGTCCTCGGGCGCCGGCACAGCCAGATCATCGCGCTTCTTCATGACGACGGGCTTGAAAGCGAAGGAGCCACGGCTCTTCCCTTCAACCACCTTCAACATCATCGCTTCTGCACCGATATCGTCGATCCAGGGGATAATGCTGATGGTCGTAGAACGAACCTTGTCGTGATCATCGCTTTCCACGATGAGATGCCATGCACCATCGTCGAAGGGTGCCCCAAAATCCGGCGCACGAACCACGGTCAGATAGCGCTTGAAAGAAGGCTTGGACACAACACGATCTCCGGTTCCGATGCACCGATACAGCAAAACTTGAAAACAATCCTTGAAGGTATCGATTGGATTGTCTTCATTCGAAGGAATGCGAGATCAATCCAATCCAAGGATCGTTTCGCCGGCCCTCATTTCGACGACCGGAAGTTTCTGACCGAGATAGTAGTAACTCCCGGTATCGGGAACGATCTTGCGCGTCCCGTCAGGATAGACCCGTACGCGACGGACCCAGCCCGTCTCCGGATTTCTCTGCAGAATGTCATAGGCCCCGGCGCGCCATTCCTTGATGGAACGCTCTTCCGCCGCCGTCAGCGGCCGAGCTGCCTCCGGCGTCGAGCTCGCCCGCGCCACCATGCCGGTCGCGACGACGGCGAGCAGGATGGCGGCGCACACGCTGTAGCCCCTGGTCGTCCGCAGCCACTCCAGCGGAGACAGCTTCGGAGGCTCGATGACAGACCGCGGGATCATCCGCTTCAAAAGCGACACGACTTCGGAAGGCAGCCCCTCGAACGCACCGCTTTCAAGGTATTTTCGCCAAAGCGCCGTATTGTAGCGCTGATTGCTGGCCTCGACGAGGAGATTAAAGCCGCGCAGATCTGCATCATCGTCCCTGGCAATCTCGTCGAGCGCAGGGAGATTCTTATCGCTGACCCGGGCCATCAGCGACCGAAGAACGACTTTGCCGCCAATGGCATCCTCGCCCTTTATCAGCAAGGCATCGACACCAACGCCGACGACGCTGCAGGCGATGTCGGTCATCCTTGACCGCATTGCGTGGTACGTCGGGCATTCGCTCACGACATGCCAGCCGCCATCACTGAAAGGATGACCGAGCTCAGGCGCGCGGATGACGATGATGTATCGCTTTGCCGTATCGAGGATCACAACTTGGCCCCTTGTGGAGGAATCGTGATAGCGATGAAGCTAGAAGCCGGGATTACCCGTTTCATGACAATTCGAACGAAATCCATGGATGGCAATCCTAAATCATCGAGCATTTGAACGATTTACCCTTTCGTACAAAAAGGAGTGACCCAAACGAGGCGAAGGATCGATTGGCGAGTTGTCCTTGAGGCGTTAGTGTCTTGCCGCCGCCCCAAACGAAAATCCGCAGGTGAACCATGCCGCCACGCAACGATCCTTTGGGGGATCGCATCAAGGCCTTCGAACGCTCCGAGACTGATCGACGGGCCCAGCCCGGCCAGGTTGCCGTCATCAGAATCGACGGCATGGGCTTTTCCCGTTTCACCCGCTCGATGATGAAGCCCTACGACCCCGCTCTGGGTGGCCTCATGATCGAGACGTCCCGCTACCTTGTCGGGCGACTGGGGGCCCATCTTGCTTTCACGCAAAGCGACGAGATTTCGCTGATCTTCCTTGATCGAGGACCGCGCCCGTTCGACGGCCGCCTCCACAAACTCGCAACCGCGGCCGCCGCGATCGCAACGAGCTTCTTCGTGCAAAAGGGGCTTCATCATTGGCCGGACCTTTGCCGAAGATCGCCACCGGCGTTCGACGGCAGAGCCTTCTGCGTGCCATCACGCGACGATGCTGTCGCGGTTCTTGTCTGGCGTGAGCTCGATGCGTCTCGCAACTCAATGTCCATGGCCGGTCGCTCGCATTTCCCGCAGCGGGCGCTGCAAGGTGTGTCTCGCTCAGAGGTCAGACTGATGCTGTCCCAAGCCTCTGTCGCCTATGACGAGCTTTCGGTTCATTTCCGGCGCGGCTGCTATGTCGCGCGCCGGCCTCTGGCCTCGACGCTGACAGAGGCTGAGCTCTCGCGTATCCCGCCGGCCAGGCGCCCACAGGGTGCGATCGTTCGCCAGCCCGTGGTGGTCCTGGACACGCCGCCGATCGGGCAGCTGTTGAACCCGGCTGCGTTCCTTTTCGACGGTGAAGATGCGCTTTTGCGACCCAGCAACGGTGTCAAGACGATTTGCGATGATGCAGACTTGGTGTCGGCTCAGGCTGAGGCCGAAGCTCTCGCTGGCGCCATCGAGGCAACGCCACCGGACTCCCGTCGCCAGGAGTTGTTGCGGCTGATTGCAGCCTACGTGGCGACACGTGATGGTGGAGATGCTAAGGGGGACCCCGATGCATCCGCTGCATGAAGAGCCCAATCAGCGACAGCTTCTCGATGACAGCACGGCCCCGGTGTCGTGTAGGAGGACCAGTCAGTGACCGATGCGCAAGGGAACAGGGCGAGAGCTCTGGTCGTCGAGGATGAAGCCCTGATCGCGATGATGATCGAAGAGATGCTGACCGACCTGGATTGCGGGATCAGCGGCATCGCAGGGTCTGTGGCCGAAGCTCTTCAGATGGCTGAGCAACACGAGATCGATTTTGCCATTCTCGACCTCAACGTGGCCGGCGGTCAGACTTACCCCGTCGCAGACGTGCTGGTTCAGCGCGGCATTCCGGTGATTTTCGCTTCTGGTGGGCATCAGGCCATGGCGGATTATCCTGATGCCCTGCAGCTCCCGAAGCCTTTCAGCTTTCACGATCTATCCAAAGCGGTCGACGGAGTACTCTCCCGGACCCAATCGCCGCGCCCCGCCTGACGAATTGCGCCGGCGAGGACAATCGCCGCGCTTTTCCATCACGGTGACATGACTGGCCCGATCAATCGGTGGCGATGAGCCTCGACGATCGAGACGAGCTCGGCCCAGCACAGATCGCCATGCTCGATACCTAGGTGCTTGCGGTTGGCACGCTCGGCATCCCACCACTCGTCCAGTGCTTGCTCGTCCAGCGCAAAATGCACCACATTCCGTGCAAGGTCGACATAGGCCGCCCGTGCCGCGATG
The DNA here is from genome assembly GCF_001713455.1 of Bosea sp. RAC05. Classification (NCBI taxonomy): domain Bacteria; kingdom Pseudomonadati; phylum Pseudomonadota; class Alphaproteobacteria; order Hyphomicrobiales; family Alloboseaceae; genus Allobosea; species Allobosea sp. RAC05. The sequence goes on along the minus strand of NZ_CP016463.1, from coordinate 660,152 downwards.
ACGTCGCTGATAGGACGCCGCCCATTGGTTGCCTCTGTATTGCTGCGCGCTGCATAGGCCCGCCTGATTTCTGCAAGGCTCATAGTCGTAATCCTTCTATACCGGTATCCACCGATTCATGGCGGCGGTGCATTGCACAAGGATTGATAGGTTCGTTGGGATCGGTCTAGCGTGATCTCCATGAAATGCGCACCGCTCCACATCCTTCCGGTCATTCATCACGTCGATGGTCGGCTCAGTCGGGAACAGGCCAAACTCGCCCTCGATCTCGGTGCGGATGGCATCTTCCTCATCTCGCATCATGACGACGATGCTGCGCTGCTACCGCTGGCTGCAAGCATCCGGGTTTTGCGACCTGATGCGTGGATCGGGATCAACTTCCTCTCGATGACGCTCTGGGAAGCTTTCAGCCTTTCGCTGGCCTGCGATTGCCGCATCGACGCTGTCTGGACCGATCGTCCAGGCATCACCTCTCAAGGTGTTGATACCGACACCCGGGAACTCGCCGAGCTGCGCGGCGTCCTCGTGCGATCGGGGCGTCCGGCACCGCAGGTCTTCGCCTCGGTGGCTTTCAAATATCAGCCCCATGAGGCGGATCCGGCCCGCGCGGCTGCCAACGCCACCCAGCTCGGCTTCATACCGACCACCAGCGGCTCGGCGACTGGCTCGGCGCCTCACCTCGACAAGATTGTCGCGATGAGAGAGCAGCTGGGAGATGGCGATGCGCTGGCCTGCGCCAGTGGCCTTACGGTCGGCAACATCTCAGACTTTGCCCCGCACCTGTCCCACGCCCTCGTGGCCACGGGCGTTTTGCTCGACGAGCACCACTTCGATCCGGCCAGGCTGTCTGAATTCATAAGCCTCGCCAAGAGCATCCGAATGGCCGGCGCGCTTGCCGATGCCGGCTGATCGCCCGGTGATCGCGAGCCCGAAATCGCGCAGCGCCTCGGCTGGCATTGTCTGGCTGTGGCTTGTGGCTTTGTGCAGCGTTGCGGCATCGGGCCAGCCCAGCCCTTCGGATGAAGCCGTTTACTCCGACGCGCAGGCCGCGATAGCGGTACCGGTCAGCGATCTATTCTCGCCTCTCCCTGCCGCGCGGTCACAGCCGACCTTCGCCGCGGGATCGTCGGCGGCCGGCAATGGCCTCGCGGCAGCGTTCGATCCCGAACCCAGCATGCCTGACGCGACGGCCTATCTGAGCCAGGACGCTGGTGATCATCCCCAGACCGAATTGTCCAACGGCAGGCGGATGCGGATCATACTCATTGCCGTCAGCCGACACCGGGCCGACGAGCTTGGTTGGCTCGTTCGGAACACAACCTCGATCTCGATATCGCAGACGGCGTCGGCGATGCGATTCCAACGCAACTGAGATGATCAGGCCGGCCGATGTGGGTGATGCGCCTGCGTCCGATCCAGATATCACCTCGTCTTCAGCTCCCAGCAAAAGTGTTCACCTCATGCCTCGTGCAGTGACCAACACGACCCCAGCGCCGTCTCCCGAGCGCACGTCACGCGCGCAGCAGGCCATTGCCCGGCGCAAGCGTCCCGCCAAAGGCGCGCCCGATGAATCGGCGGCGAATCCGACGTCGCCCCACAGCGTCTCTCACGTCTTCGTTTTTCCGTCACTAGCAGCAGAAAACATCGCATTCTTGCGTCTCAGAATGGCTTTGGCCGGGCAGAAACTCAGATTCGACAGCGCTGCCGCCAGCGCCATTCTCCAGGATATGGTCGGCAGCGCATTGTCGCCTGGGACAGAATCACATCTCGAAGACGAGCTCGTGAGCGGCGAGACACGGCATGCTCGCAGATCTCACCAGATCGAAGTGCTGCGACAGGCGGGTATCCCCGATGATCGTGTCGCCGGCGTCTGGGCTATTGCACAGCCAACAGCGTGCGAAACGAAAACCGTCGGACGGGCTCCCGCCGAATTGCGGCTTGCGAGCATGGCCAGACATCTCGGCAAGCGTCAGCACGAGCGCTTCACATGCGCCGATGGCGAGGGTGTCGTTTGGACACCTTCTAAGGCCGCGGGATCTTCGGGCGAGGAGTTTTTCCATCTCTTCGTCAAATCAGACGGCTCGGAGATCATCTGTCTAAGATACCCTCGCAAGATGGAGGGCCTCGAGGCGCGCTCCATTGGCCAGATGCGCCATGATAGCGAGAGCGTATCTGCAGAGTGCCTGGCAGATGCCCTGGACGATTTGGGGTATTGGCCATCCAGCGATTTCAGGGTGATCGATGGGGACCATTTCGGTCTATTCGACTGTCTCAATCGCGACGCCCTTGAAGTCCTCGCGGCCGCCCATGCTCCAACCAGCTCAATGTATGGAACTCTCGCTCGTGTCAGCGACGAGGGTGGCCCCCTATGGGACCTGGTATCACGCCACCCTCTCCTGGTGGACCTGCTGCACTTCGAGCTTTCAGTGGAGCCGAGCAATCCGTTCAACCCGATCCGGATGCTCGAAAATGCCATCGCGGAAGCGGACGCCCGTGTCGCAACCACCACGCACAGGCCATCATATGTCGATCTGGCTCCGATCCAGCATGTCACGCCGCGGGCGGCCCACGGCTTCGGCAGCGCGCATCTCGGTCACTTGGTTCGGTTTGGCCAAGACCGAGCGCCTCGCACAACGTCCGAGTGGGACTCTTTTTTGAATTTTTACGGCGTCATCACTGGCAGCGCCATCGAGCTTGCCATGGAGAAAGCGCGCGAGGATGCCTGGGTAACGGCCAGGGCCACCCGGAATTTCGATGCCATCGACTGGGCCGGCAGGGTTCAAGACTGCGTGGAAGGCCTGCGCAAGCTTCCTGACGGGCTGGCTTGGCATCGCGCGATGAACCTCAGCCTCGCCTATCTCAGTGAGATCCTGGAGACGCTGAAGCTCCACTGTGAAAGCATGCTCGTGGTTCAGGCGAGCACCGCCCATCTCACCAGGAACCAGGTCAGGAACGTTCCGGCTCCGATCGATTCACCGCCGTCCGGTCCTCTCAGCTATCCGTCGACAGTGCTGGATGTTGATGGCACGGATGTCGCGATCGCGATCATCTCCGACAAGACGATCGAGATCCGCTCATCCGAGCTGTTCATTTCCGATCTGATCAGCACGATTGCGCTGGTGCAGGGCCGGCTGGTCATCAAAAACGGAACCGTTGCCCAGAACAATCTCCTTCTCACCGATGCTTCGAGCGGCGCGCCGCTTCTCCAGCAATCAGCCAAGGCCGCATGCGATCGCTTCGCCAAAAGCGTTTCAGAGGCGTTCCTCCGGCTTTCGCGGCTCGACCCGCAGATCATCGCTGAGGCGATGACGGCCTACGATCTAAGGAAGAAGAAGCGGCTCGACGCCATCCCGGCGGGAGACAGATCTCCTGCCCATGTCGCTGCGCAGAGCAGGAAGGTCGCCGAAATGCAGCGGGATCTCGCCACCGGGCTCGACAACTTCAAGGCTGAGCTCGACCGTCTCGGTCTGAGCCACTATCGCGCAGCTTTCACCCGATCTCATTGACGGGTCGGCAGAAGCCGCCGGTCACAGAGCAGGCAGCTCGGCGAGGTCGTCGCCGCCCAGTTCCGGATAGCGTTCACGCGAATGCTCGCAGTGAAGGGCGGCAACCTTTTCGAGTTGAGCCAGGGCAGCATTGTTGCCGCTCAGCTTCGCAGTCTCAATCGGTGAGGCCGCATCAGCGAAGATGAAAGCTGCCTTGGGCGCCGCGAAATCCACCACCGAGCCGGCTTCCCCCTCGCGCGTTTTTGCGAGCACAAGGCGGTCGACGCCAGGCGTGAATCCTCTCGCGATCATCTGGCGAGCGACTGGACGGGGCAGGCTGGTCCACCCTTCGATCTGCCAGGCCGTCGCAGCTTCATCGTAGGTGTCGGCAATGGGGCTGGGTGCCAGCCACGCACGCCCTGTCTCCAGGGCCATGGCATGTTCGTCCAGTGCGATCTGGATCATGGTCTTCAACCAGTCCGGCACCGCGGGATCGGCCTCGGCAGCCTGACCGAAAGCACGCAGGGCCTCCCTGGTTGCGGCCGTGCCATGTCGTGCCGTGAGGCCGAGATCTCGGAGGTCGGCCCACGTCGCCAGAACTTCTTCACTGTAGGAAAGGAGGTGGTTGGGTGAGAGCGCGGCTGTAATGGCGCACCGAATACCATGATCAGCGTCGAAAAGGACGGATGCCTTATCGATGACACCGATCAACGGCCACGCGGCCATCTCGCACGCGGGAAGGCCTTTCCCAACCGCCTCTTCGGTGACGATTGCCTGCAGATAGGCAGCGTATGCCTTGGCCTGCTCGAACCGGTCGATCGCAAAGCTCATCGTCTGCAGTCCGAATGCCCGTCGACTCTCGTCGCCATAGACGCATCTGAACGCAGCGTGGCTTGGGCCGCTTTCTGTGACACAGATCTTCACGCGGTCGGGTTCAGGCGCATCGGTGCCTTGACCGGCACCCTGCTCGATGACGACCAGGAAACGAGGTTCTGCGACCGGTACGAAAACGCTGCCATCGACGACGCGCAGCTCGCTGGCGCGCAAGGCCAGCAGTGTCTCGCTGTGCGCACCCTGATCGTCGTGGATCTCGGCAAAACCCTCATCCGATTTGCGGTTGAGCTCGTCCCTGCCGAGAGCGACGCGCGGGAGGTTTCCGCGCTCATCAGCGCGCGGGCCCATGATGGTCTCGTGCGAATAGTAGCCCTCAGGCGAGACCTCGAAGGGCGAGCGCTCGATTGCCATCGCGGGAATGTCGTTCAGATCGGCGACCGTGCAGCGCTCGACGTAAAGTCGGTTGTCGATCTCCACGACGCGGGCAGGACGGAGCGAACCATCATCGTTGATCATCGGCATGAACGCGCGATGCGATCCCTTGCTGGGCTCGGCAAGGGATGCGACCTCGAATACCATACGCACATCGCCGAGGTTCGCCTCAGGAATGTCGACCTCGGCGATTGCGAAGTTGTACCCGCTCTCAAGCGTGCGTCGCCGCGGCTTGCGCATCCGGATTTCATAGTGATGCGGGATCGAGATCCTCATGGCGCGCACTCCATTCCGTGGTTGCGCTCCAGCGCGGGATAGGCGGTATGCAACGCCTCGGCCCGCACTTCAGGGTGGGCGATAGGGGCAAAATGGTATGACGGCGAGTGCCCGGGCTCGGTGATCCTGACGCCGACAATCGTGCTTCGGGTGAAGCCGCTATTGAACTCCTGACCGTCCTTGAACCGCATTCGGGGAAGCCCTTCCTCGATCAGGACCACGTCGATCAGGCCTGCCGAAGCTCCGTCGAACAATGCAACAGGGTCGACACCGGCAATCACTGCCGCACGCATGACCTCCCCCTTCGTGTGAGCGCGTCTCATGCCGGCCTGACTTTCTGGCATGACGACCAGGTCTGCGCTTTCAGCCTGGTAGAGACGGCGCCCGACATGATCGCGCATCGCTGGAACGATCTCGGCCAATCGGCTCATGCTCTGCGCGGTCGTTCGGCGTGCGATATCGACAAGATCCTCACGTGTATGGGGGTGACGCCGATATGCATAATCATATGCCTGCCTCATGGCATCGAACTGCCGGTCGTTCCGACCGGCCGCCAGAAAAGCCTCGACTGCTTCGATAACTCGCTCGTCTGGATGAACCGAAACCCCGGCAACTGCCTCGCGCAGCCGTCGGGTTGCTACCAGGTTGGGAAGCGGCAGTTGTTGGGCGCATCGGATGAGCTCGCCCAGTGTATCGCGAAGCGCGCGCATCTCGACCCCGACAGCGAGGTCGCCGCCGAGCACTTCCGGCATCAGCACGCTGACGCCAGCAGGAGCGCCTCCGTCATGGTCGATCAGGTGCGCGAATTTGTGGTCCCATGTTGATTGCAGGTTCTGCCCGCCGATCGGCAGTTCCACACCAGGCGTTGCGGGGGCGAAGCCAAGTCCGACGACGCCTTTAAGAGTGACCACACGAACAGGCTCAGGGCACTGCTCCATGACGCGCCCGCCGACCACGATGACCCGGTCGACAGCCTCGTGGATGACAGCGACGGCCTCCGCCACCTTCGCCTTCGTTTTCGCCGTGTCGAAGGCAGAAACATGCCTCCGCATTCGCTCGGTGCCGCCCTGGAGCAACCGCGTTCTCCGGAACGGTCCGACATGAGGCTCAGACCAACCGAGATGGACATTCTCAAGCGCCGAGACAGGTCCTTGGTCGACATAGAAATTTCCGGAGACCCAGCGCACCACTCGCGTCGACGCCGTATCACTTTTGCGAAAAAGGGGGTGGCTGTGAGCCGCGCCGGCCACGGCGAGATCGACCTCGACCGCGACAGGCGCATCGGCCGGATCCACTTCCCTGACGTCGACCTCGATCGTGTTCTCGACAGCGAAACGCAGAAAGTGGCCGCGCGATCGCTGATGAGAGAGTTGCTTGAGCTCGAACTCGAAGGGGATCGTGACTTTCATCTCAGGCTCCGCGCAGGAGCTATAGCATGCGCCAACCGGCTGAAAGCCACCACACGGCGAGGTTTGGGATCAAGTTCGCCGTAGCCTGGTTGAGGATGGACATCTGCAGTCAGGAGATTGCCATGCGTGTTTCCCAACCGCTCGCCGAGCGCCGATCCGGCTCGGTCCTCGTTGCCTTCATCGTTGCCGCACTGTTTGCGGCCGCGCCACTGTTTGGCAGCCTCTCACGCCTGATCGCGCTCGATCCCGCGGCATCCGTGTCCGACCTTCTCCTTGGCCTGATCGTTTTCCTCGTCGCGTTCCTGGGTATCCTCGGGGTCCTGAAGCTGGTGTCATGGGTCGGCCGCCCCAACGATCTCGATAGCGAAGCTCAGGTCGTCGTCGTCCGGCAGGAATTGGTGGATCGCCGAATTGATTGATTGATCGTTCCGCAAAAGATCCTCTACCGTCGTCCAGATGACGACGGGCGGGACTATGGACGATCAGCCAGTTTCAGACGGTGAAGCCGCCATTTCCTATCTGAGACAGCCGTTCGAGAACTTTCCGGCTGGGGCATTCTTTTCGGAGAAGGCTCGCGCGCTGCCGCTGGCCAAAGACACCGAATTCGAGGCGATGGGATATGGCGCCACGCCGCTGCTGATGCGAGCGAGGCATCTGCCGACAACCGAGATCATCGCGTTGGTGGGCAAGGCCTACGGCGACAGAGCTACCCGTCTGTGTGAGGACTGGCGCAGGCTTTGGCACGAACTCGTCGACGATGTCGATGAGTTCGCCCGTATCGTCGGATACCAACCCACCCCCAGCCAGCCGTTTCCTGTCGACGCTTTGGACCGATGCCGCAGCAGGATCGCGGCGGGCCGGGCACAATCCTCTGACGCAAACCTGATCGAGGCCGCCGGCCGGTTTTCCGCAGAACAGGCTCGCTCGCGCGAACAGCACATCCTTGAGGATGCCAAGGTCGCCCTGGCCCTCGCAGGTAGAGGGCTTCATTTCGCTCTCTTCATCCATTCCACGAAGCAAAGCTGGATTGTCGGCAGGAACGCCATCGGCCAGCGGACCAAGCGTCGGCTGAGCAAGAAAGCCGAGGCCGAAGTTCAAGAGGGGTATCGCCAGGTCAACCCCTACTGGACGCTTCCCTCCTTTCTGGCCACGGCTTCACGCACCATTCTGGAGGTTCTAGGAACGCGGCATCTCGGCGCCGTCCTGGCCGATATGGCCAAGCTGGGCCATTCGCTTGCCTTCCTGAAGGACTGCCGGCTGAAAGGCGGAACCTGGGTTATCGATCTTGCCGGTGTGCACTGCCCGGATGATGCCCTGAAGGCCTGTCTGGCCGCGATGGGCATGAGCTTCATCCGACTGGTGGAGCGAGGGGCTGTGGATGACCGCAAGGCGCGGTTCCTCGTCCAGGAATTCCGCCCGTTTCGGTCGGAGCATCGCTTCTTCTGTGTTGCTGGACGCATCGTGGCATCCACGGCGTCCCATCGGGGCTCGACGATCCTGGATGCGCATGCGATGCGCCTCGACCCTCATGTGGCAGTCCTCGACCAGCCGGCCGCGGGGCCAGGCCCTTATGATCGTGGTTCGAGCAAGCTCGTGGAAGATCGCGCGCTTGTCGCGCGCATGACGAGGCTGGTGCGAAAGTTCCTGCGCTCTATGCGCGAAGACGAGTGCGCTCTGACAGCGCTCCCCGACAACTTCGTGATCGACGTCGGTTCGAACGGGGACATGATCGACCTCATCGAGATCAACACGTTCCGCAATGCTGGTCTCTATGGCGTCAATTACGACCGGATCGCCGACGCGCTGGCAGGCGACCTCCATTGGAGGGATGATCGCAAAGCGCTGAGGCTGCGGCTGACGCGCATGCTGGAAGAGGTTGGCTTCAGCGCCGAGACGTCGCGGTCGGCCGGACAGGGACAAGGCGGCTGGACCTGGGTCACGACCCAGCTGCCGGTTTCCAGCACGCAGTCGAGCATTCGCAAATGAGCAAGCTGCGGGTTGCCGCCTGGGTCATGGAGCTACCTCGTGAAGCGTGATCGCAGGCTTGTTCTGTTCAGTGGAGCAGGCGTCAGCGCCGACAGTGGTCTCCAGACGTTCCGCGATGCCGGCGGCCTGTGGGAGAACCACAAGGTCGACGAGATCGCAAACTACCTCACATGGCGGGATCGATCCGCCAGCGTCCATCGCTTCTACGATGCGCGACGCGCGCAGCTGGCGAGCGCATCGCCTAACGCCGCCCACCAGCTCGCAGCAAGGCTGCAGAAACGCCATGGGGCGGTCATCATGACGCAGAACGTCGATGACCTTTACGAGCGGGCTGGATGCGAAGACGTCATCCATTTGCATGGGCGGCTGACGCAAATGCGATGTGTCGCCTGCGGCCGCGTCTGGGACGTCGGCTATGAGGCCTGGCCCGAGGGTGGCCGTTGCGCCTGCAATTCCAGGCGAGGCGTGAAGCCCAATGTCGTCTTCTTTTACGAGCCTGCCCCGGAATACCCGAAAATGTTTAAGATGCTGAGCTCACTCGGCCCCGAGGACGTGCTTCTCGTATCCGGTACCAGCGGCCAGGTAATCCAGATCGGTGATCTCGCGAGGAAGTCCCGCGCAAGAACGATCCTGTCCAATCTCACAACCGACAGAGGAGACAAGGATGGAGTCGTCCATATCGACGATCGTCATTTCAACCATGTCCTGCATGGGCGGGCCATCGATACCGCGGCCAGGTTGGAACACCTGATCGACTGGTTGATGAGCGCGCCCCTGCAACGACCCGCAGAACATGAGCAGGGATCACCCGACCCCGCCTTCTGAACATGCGACTGGAAGAGCGCACCCGGCAGCCGAGACAGGGATTTGCCCATCGCATAAGCCCGCTGCATCATTTCAGGGTGCCTCATGAGGAGAGCCCTATGGCCAATGCCAGCATCCTGTTCTCGACGCCTGCAGATATGACTCGGCTCGGCCCGGCGCTTGAAGAGGCCGGCGCCACCAGCGACGATCTGCCGGGTATCCATGAGCATTCGTTGGCCGAGCTGCTCTCGGAGGTGACGGCCGGCACCGCCCTCTCGATCGACTTCGATGATGACGAGCCCATTCATGGGGTGCTCGATGCCGCCAAGGCGCTCGAAGCTGAAGGGGTCAGCTTCTGGGGTCATTTCGACGCTTTCACCGAGCGCTCAAGAGGTCTTCGTGTGCTCGGACGCGTCATCGTCAATCTGACTGGCGCGCCCGACGATCGCGTGGAGCTCGAAATTCCCTGGACCCACGGCTCTCCGAGCTTCGACGAGCGCACGCTTCGAGCGGCCGGCTTCGACCCGAGCGTGGTCGACGAGATCGTCGGCCGCTTCTTCTCGCCGGCTGCCAATCAGCCCCGTCCGTGACAGTGAACGTCAGGGGCGGGGTGTCGTTGTGACAGCGATCTCGCCCATGCCGTTGCATCGAAGCATGTGAGCGGAAACCATCCCTGAGAGGTCGATGGCAGGCAGGCGCTCGACGCCGGTCTCTCTGGCCTGAAACAGGCGATGCTTGCCGTCGAGAAACTGGCCATCGGCAATCAGGATGGGCGGGGTCTCGCTCAGATCCATGTCCCTGGCGTGAGCTTCACCCCGATCCCGCTCATCGAGGGCGACGTAGGGAAGGGTGTCGACATCCACCAAGGTCACCAAGAACGCCGCCGGATGGTCGTCCTCTTCGAGCTCCAGAAAATCCCCGATCAGCACCTGCATGTCTTCAGGCAGATCGGCGTATGCGATCGCATCCAGCTGTTCCCTGGTCACGGCGTTGGGCCTCCCACGTCCTCATCCATCGGATCCTCGGGCCACATATCGTTCCCAGTCAGGGTTGAGGCAGCGGCCGTGAAGGAGATCCCCGCCCGGCCAAGCGTGTCGAGGCTGGCCATGTCTGACGTTCGGATCCCGACCATCGAGCTCGACACGAAGGCTTCTGGAAGCAGGCTTCGAGCCTCACCGCGGCGATCTTCGCCAGCGCCGATTTCGAGATAGTCCAGTTCGGCGAGGCTGACCCGATCGACGAACTCCCAGCCGCCATGCTGGTCGATGGCGACAGCGCGGCGCAGGGCCTCCTCGAGGTCATGGCCTGCGCCGATGTAGCCGATGCAGTCGGGAACGAGGGCTTTTCGCAGATCGACCTCGGCCTCTGCGATTCGCGACAGATGCCCGATGTTGACGACGCTGCCATCGCTGCGGTGGCTGCGCTGATGAAACACGAACCACTGGGGCTCGTGCATGGAAATCCTGGCCGGCCGCATCCTTGTCGTCCCTTGCGATCATTCGATCCAGGGATGATGCCATGCCGTGATGAAACCGAGAGGGTGCGGTTCGAGCCTTTGCCCTTATGGGGCTTCGAACGGGTTCTTGACCGTCGTGACGGCATCAGCGTCGACAGTCTCGATGATGTCTGGGAGGTCAGCTCTGCTCGCCAAGGCTGCATGGACCGATGTGACGATCTCAAGGAGTTTTGCTGCGCGGTCGAGGCCCGCCTTGTCGGCAGTGATCTTGAGCTGCCCGAAGAATGCGACCTCCGACTCGCCATTCTCGATCGTCATGTCACCGATGGTGATCGATGTCCCATCGTCCGAAAACGGCTTCATTGCCAGACCTTCATCGCGCGCTTCGCCAGATCCCACGCCACCGACCCGGCTGACTCATTCGACGGCGTCGATTTCGCGGCGCGCGGCCGCGGCACAGGCAGATCCATCAGGCTTGCCTTGGCTTGCGCGGGCAAAGCCGGAAAGACGTCGATGCCTGTGTATCCCTGAAGTTCGAGCAGCGTAACCGCCTTCCAGCCAAATCCCGGTACATTCTCCGCGATATAGGCGCCGGCGCGGCGCGTGCGACCGTCATAGACCGCCTTGAACAGATGGGTGGGCACGAGCACCCTGCCTCGCAACGCCTTCAAATCGGTTCCGCTGAAGATCGGGCCAGTGACAACGTAGACCTCACCCGAGCGGATCGCGAGATCGCGCACGGCGGTTTCGATGGCTGCCCAGAGGTTGCGATTGTTGTCTGGATCCTGCGGGATCATGTTCGCCAACGAGAAGCTCTCGTCCTGAGCTTCGGGATCGGGCATATCGCCAGACGGCGCCAGGTGCCCCCGATCAAAGCCTGATCGGCTGTAGTCGGACAACTCGGCGCGCTCGGTGGCCGGCAGCCTCATCTCTGCTTTGAAAGTGTTGACCCGCTCCATAGACCGCGCATCGCCGACGCTATCGCGCGTCAGGCGCTCGGCCGACCACAGGGCTGTCCGGGTGACGCCCGAGTGCAGTACGGAGAAGGCTTTGAAGCAGAGCGGTCTCGTCTTTGCCGCGAGGCTTTCCTGAGCGACTTCCGGTGGGCGCCCGCCAAGAAAAAGCGTTGGGCATTCCGTCGCCTGCGCCGGTGCCGCGGCGAGCACGAAAAGGATTGAAGCAATGATCCGATGCGATGTCATCAGACGGTTTTGCTCGATCGCCAGGAAAGGAACAACGAGGGTGCGCCTACAGAGCCGGCACCCAACCAAGATAACGGTGGATCATCCCATACGTGGCAGCATGCCGGGCTCGTCGGGGACTTCAGGGAACTCAAGTGTCCGTGCGCAGGCCAGCACGGCTTCCGGCAATACAGCACGCCCGAAATCGCGCAAAACCAGAGAGCCGTCGGCACGGCGCCCGATATTGCTGCCACGCACATCGCCGATGTCGAACCCCAGGTGGACCCTGGCCCACAAGAGCCCGGAGTAGAGTCCGAGCAGCCCGCGTCCTGGCCACATTGCGATCGCCTGATCGATCAGCGGGAATTGGTTGTTCTGCCAACCCTGCCCGAACATCGAAGACGCGCGTCGCCAGAGCTCGATTTCGCCTCGGCTGGGATCTTCCAGTACCTCTGCGATCTCTTCCCTCAGGATCGCGTAACGGACGAATTCACGCTGTGTCCCTTGGATCTCGACCGAGCTCTTGAACCAATGCACTTCGTGAATGGCTGGAAAAGCCGGATGAAGCTTTGCCCGGAGCGAGAAGGCGTAGGATATGGCGGCTTCCGTCATCGAGCCGGTGAGTTTCAGAACCCGACCGTCTTCCAGCAGGTAGGCTGAGCCATCATCTCCCGAACCGAGATCACACATGATCTCCAGGCCCAGTCGCTGGGCAATCGCGTCGGATTCGTGAGTCCGGATCATCAGCCAAGCGTGCTATCCGATCTTGAAATCGACAAGGACGAGGCGCCGGCACGTTCACCATCATGCCGATCAAATTCGGTGGATAGCGATTACGATCCTTTAACTCGCCCCACCTCCATGCGATTTTGTTCCTCGAACTGTATCAGTCCCACCGAGGATCAATGCGCCGTTTTCTCAATATCCTCCTCGTCTGTGTTGCTCTGGCGTCGCAGCCGGCTCTTGCCGAGACGGTGGCGTCTCCTCTCTCGTTTTCCGAGACGCTTCGCCTCGGGCAGGAGGGCCAGATCAAGTCCATCGTCGTCCGGGAGGACCAGCAGGCTGTGGTCACGACCAGGGACGGGCGGGTGGCGACCATCCGTGTCCCGCTCAACCAGATATGGGCCATCGACCTGGCCAAGAATGGCGTCGATATCGAGTTCCCAGCGTCACCTCCCAATGCGGCCGGGTTCACGCTGGCGATTTTCGGGCTGATCGCACAGCTGCTCGGCATGATCCTGCTGATGGGTGTCGTGATTTTTGTCGTCCGCATGGGACGCAACAAGTTCCGCATGGGCTCATTCGAGAAGGCCCGGCCGCAAATCGAGCGGACGTTGTTCACACATGTCGCAGGCGCCGATGAGGGGAAGCAGGCGCTGATGGATGTCGTGGCCTATCTCAAAGATCCTCAGCAGTTCGAGGCTGTCGGCGCAAAGCCACGCAGGGGTGTCCTGCTGGCTGGTGATCCCGGCAACGGCAAGACGCTTCTGGCGCGCGCCGTCGCCGGCGAGGCGGGAGTTCCCTTCATGGCTGTCTCGGGTTCGTCCTTCCAGGAGATGTTCGCTGGTATCGGCGCAGCGCGAGTGCGAGCGATCTTCAAGCAGCTTCGCAAGGCGGCACCCTGCATCCTGTTCATCGATGAAATCGACTCGGTCGGTAAACGGCGATCTGACACTTCCGGGTCGGTCGAAAACGACTCCGCCAACACGCTGAACGAACTCCTCACGCAGCTCGACGGCCTGACAACGAGCGCCGGCATCATCGTGATCGGCGCCACGAACCGCATCGATGTGCTCGATCCAGCCCTGGTTCGCTCAGGTCGCTTCGATATGCACATCACGGTCCCGGCGCCCGACCAGCGTGCCAGGGAAGCGATCCTCACCGTGTCGGCAAGGGACGTCGAGATCGCGCCCGACGTGGACTTCGCCATTCTTGCACGCGGCACGCCCGGCTTTTCGGGCGCCGATCTTGCCACCCTGGTGAACGAAGCGGCTCTGCGGGCCGGTAAGCGCTCCGACTTCCAGGTCCGGATGGCGGACTTCGAGGAAGCACGCGACGCCAAGCTCCTGGGCGGGGACCATCGGAGCGGCCTCATGATCGATGCGGATGAAATGGCCACGATCATCGCCCATGAGGCCGGGCATGCGTTGGCCAACATCCTGCAGCCGGAATGCGACCCCATCCACAAGGGGACTGTCGCCGCGCGTGGTCGCGCCCTCGGCTACGTCGCGGCTCTACCGATCAAGGACCGGATCCTGCTGCGCAAATCCAAGCTGATGGCAGAACTGGTGGTGATCATGGCCGGGCGAGCCGCCGAGGAACTGAAATTCGGTCCCGACGCGATCACAAGCGGCGCCGCGGCCGACAGCCAGGAGGCGACGCGCATCGCCCGTGACATGGTTGCTCGTTTCGGGATGGGCTCGACCATGGCAAGCCGAATCGATACGGCAAGTCCGTTCTCGGCTCGGACCATCTCCGAGCACACCAAGCAGAGGGTTGACGAGGAGGTTGAGCAGCTTCTGCAGGAGCGCTACGTGCGAGCCCTGTCGCTACTGCGCGATAACCAGGCCGCACTCGACGCTCTCATCGCACGCTTCGAGGAGGTCGACACCCTGAGCGGCGACGAGATGCGGGCCATTGTCGGCAAGGCAACCGCCAGCGCGAACGCTAGCCTCGTCGTGGCCGCGTGACGACTGCGGCGCCTCAGGGCGAGGGCGTCGGCGCGATTTCCTCGTACTCGTCCGGATCGGGCAGATAGGCGCTGCGGGCCAGGTTCTCGTCGTCGATCTCGAACGTGGCGTTGGCCGGGTCGTTGAACCATGACGGCTTCAGGGCGATCTCCTGGGCGGCCTCGATCGTATCGGCTTCCACCTCGACCTGGGCGGTGGCCGTGATGTCCTTGGTGATCTGAAAGCTGAACTTCGGCATGGGTAATCTCCTGTTCGACCGACAGTGAGCGGTGCCCTCGCAAGCCACCAGCGTTGTCCCATGCGTGATGTCGACGGAAGCTCGGAACTCACGACAGGAGCAGGGCTATGGACTTCATCGAAACCGATCGCAGCTCGACCGAGCTCTTCGCAGCCATCAACAAGGGCGCAATCGACGCGCTCGTCGCCGAGATCCGTGCATTTGGATCAGACGACGGCTGCCTTGATGAGCTTGTCCTGGATGGCGCGGCCGCGCTTGGGTCGCAGGCCGCCAACCAGGTCGGCGATGGCGCCGAAGCAGCTATCACGAACGCCGAGGGGTATGGTTCGTCGATCAACAACGATGGTCTGGAAGCACAGGTCGCGTTCATCCTCGCCGGCAACGGGATTACAGACGGCGAGCGGCTCGTGCGCGACGCAGCCGGCATTCCCTCGGCTCCCGTGCCAGCCTGACCGCGTCAGCCATAGCTCGAATCTTCGGATGGCGCCGGCTTCGCGGGCCATCCGAAGCATCCCCAAAACCGGCTTGAGCATAGCGAAGGCACGAGTCCCAGGATTCCACTGAAGGTCTCGGAATCCCACTTAAAGCGAACACGGTCTCAGTTGCGCACTCGCAAAGGCGCGGCGGATGCGAGAACGATTTCGCCCTATCGAGCCATGACAGCGATTTCCGGCTCGCAATCATGCTCAGCTGAAACCCAGATCAGCCTGGAAGGATCGAGTTCCCGCTCCCCGGGCGACATTCGATAGGCCGTCAGGTAGCCCGACCGCGCGACCGAGAAGTCGAGACATGCCTTCGTGGGCGATGTCAGCTCGGGCAGGCCGTTCATCCAATAGTGCCCGAAGAAGACCGGTTTCTCGTCGTCGTACGGCACCAAAGCGGTTTCGGGCAGGGGCTCGTCGGGCATTTGGGATGCCGTCGTCTCGTCGACCAGAGCCGCCTTGCGATAGGTATCGGCTTGGCCATCCCACCAGCGGATGCGGGTATTGCGTCGTTCATGCCCGTCCTTGTCGAAGAAAGTCACGCCAGCAGGGAGTGCAACCTCAGGGCCCTTCAGGATGACTTCGACCGCCTCATAGGCGGCGCTACCCCTCTGATGGACGGCGTGGATCCCTTCCGGCGTCAGGACATTGCCGCTGTCGACCCATGGAGCGAGCGCGGCCATGTGACGGGGATGCCAGCAAGCGTGGACGAGCCTGCAATCCCCGTCATCGATCCAGAGCGGCAGGGTCTTGAACCACGCGACGACTTCCCGATGAAGGTCGCTGTCCTCGCCGACCGCGTCGAGAAAGGCCTGATGCTGATGCCGGTTCTTCGAGCCGCGGATCCGGTAATGACGGCCAGGCCTCTCCGGATTTTCCGTTCCCCAGCCGATCGCGTTGAACTCGTGGTTGCCCATCACGATCGAGCCCGACCCGTCGTCAACCATGCGGCGGACGATATCGATGACTTCGAGCTGCTCGCCTCCTCGATCGATCAAATCGCCGACGAAGTTCGCGTGGCAGTCGCTGCTGCGCCAGACGCCGCGAGTGCAGACGAAGCCGGCTTTCGCCAGCAACCGCTTCAAAGCGTCGGCGTGCCCGTGAATGTCGCCGATGTTCAGCTTGTCCAAGGAAGCTCCTTCAAGGCGCCATCAGAGCTGAGAACGGCTCATCGGGGATTGCATCAGGCGCGATTGCGAAGACGAGGTCTTCCGGCCGCTGCATGCTGGCGACACTGCGGATCGCGTTGGTGCCGGTCAATACATCCAGGAACGTGAGCGCACCCTCGTCGGCTTCGAGGACACCGTAAACGGCAGCGGTGTCGATCGCGTAGACATTGCCGATCTTGGCCATTCGCTTCAGCGGGGTGTGGCCGACGAAGAGCCGCCCGATTCCGGGGACGCCGCTCTCGTCATGTCGATGGATCCTGTCTCGACCCCAGACCGCAACCTCGCCGACAGCGCGATCGCCTGCATCCAAGGCCGCCGTAAACGCCTGCCAGGTCATGCCCTTCGGGACATCGGCATGGACCAGTCCAACCGGCCCGCGCGCCGTCTCGACCTCAATGGCCATGGGAAGGCGGCGCACCGCGGCCAGGATATCGGCCTTCACCTCGTCGGGTGTGTCCCTCCACCAGGCAAATCCATTCCGACTATGAAGAAACTCAAGTACGGCGGGGTGCGCTTGCCCATCCTCGTAAGCCTCGAGGAGCATCGCCTCGTGATTGCCGAGCACGGCATGAACCCAATCATGGGACAGGAAGCGCGCCGTTCGATGCGATCCGGGCCCGCGATCGATCAGGTCGCCGACCGAGAAGATCCGATCAACCGCCTGGTCGAACCGGACGCGATCCATGGCCCTGAGAACGAGATCGAACGACCCATGGATGTCGCCCACGACGAAGTCGCGGCCGACGGTGTTTTTCGGAACTCTGACGAAGGCGGGTTTGGGGAGGCGCTTGAGCATGGTGCGATGATCGCTCGATATGGTGAAAGCCGGAAAGTTCAGCCGCGCGGCTGGAGAGAGCGCGCCATCAGCCCGATCCCGGCCGCCAGCATCCCGAACATCACCAGCGTGTCGAAGAGCGACGTCGGACGGAAATAGATGGCGAGGTTCATGAGGACGCCGCCGGCGACGATGGCGCTCCCGACTGCGATCAGTGTCCAGGCCAGCGCTGCTCGACCGCCGAAAAACAGCAGCCCGATGCCGAGCAGAAGCGGCAGCAAGGCCAGCCCGAACGTGTTGTAGCCCCAGAACCTCCCCCATCCCGAAGACACGGAAATCCTGCTGGTGAGCATGTAGGCCGCTGCACCGGATGCGCAGGCTCCCACGAGGAATTGCGTGAAACTGCCACGAGCCGGTCGGAGGTCGCGGTGGTTGCTCTGATTGGTCATGTCCATCCCTGGGATTCGGTGCATAGCTTCGATCATCGTGGATTAAGGAGCAATCATCCGATCCTTCCTTGCTCGGCCACGAATCTGCTGACAATCATGAATCATGACGATCCGTTCTGCCACACCTGTCCACACAAGCCTTGAGGGCGGTTTCCTTGTCGCCGCGCCCGGCAAGGACGGCGTCGCACCCCGTGGCGTGATCTACGTCTGCCAGCACTCGCCCGACGGCGCGATGGGCTTTGTCCTGAACAAGCCCAGGCCCGAAATCACGTTTCCGCAGCTGCTGCAGCAGCTCCAGATCGTCACAGAAGATGACGTGATCGGACTGCCTGCGCAGACCGCTGCCATCCAGGTGCTCGACGCCGGCTTCGTCGAGACCACTCGGGGCTTTGTTCTGCACACCCGCGACTTCGACAGCGAGGGACAAACGCAGGCAATCGACAGCAACGTCGCCTACACCGGCAGCATGGACATCCTTCACGCCATGGCGCGCTCAGCTGGTCCCCAGCGCGCCGTCATGGCGCTCGGTTATGCCGGCTGGGGACCCGGCGCGATCGAGACTGAAATTCGCTCCGGCGACTGGCTCTTTTGCCCAGCCGACCCAGATCTGGTTTTCGAATCCGAGACCGACCCCGGCAGGAAATACAGCCGTGCTCTGGAGCTGATCGGGATCACCGACATTCGCTTTCTCCACAAACAGGGGACCGCCTGATGCCGATCATCGCTCGACATCACGCCCAAGATGCGTGGCGCCCGCTTCAGGCCTGGCCGGCTGACTGCGCTGTGCAATGGGGTGGCCACGGCATCGTCCTTGGCAAGGCGCCCTACCGCACCGCTTTCTTCGAGGCCTTCCCAGCTCCAGGCGGTTTTATCCGGGGGGAGGGTGCGACCATCGAGGCCGCCGAGCTCGACGCGTACGCCCGATTCGAAAAGGAGAGCGCCTGCGATCACCGCTGGGGGCGACGCGGATACCTCAACGGCGGCGCCAAGTGCATTCGCTGCGGGGCTTTCGCCGTGAAGTTCCAGAGCGTAGAGCCGCTCGGACAGTGGCGGCGGCCGATCAGCGACATGGAGGTCAGCTCCATCGCAAGTGGCTTCATTCTGCCGAAAGCCGATGATGAACCACGAACGCGCAAATGGCGTCGTGGGCTACATCTGCGCGCACGGCAGTCTGGGATAGCAATCCCGTCCGATCTATCTGGCTTCGATGACGAAGATGCGTTCGAAAGCTTTTGCCACGAGGCAGTCATCGTCTGGCTCATGGACCGGCTCGCTGCAGGCACCAGCAGCTCAGAACACGCATCGTCAGGCATCGAGGCGCTTCTGAGCGGCCTCCACATCAACTCTTTGGTTCGAGAGGCCAAGTCCCGGCTGGAAACGTCAAACGCCGCCTGATCGGTCAACTGTCATCGTGCAGGAAGAGGAACTCCTCCATGATGGACCGGTCGCTCATCGCGGCAACCCGGTTGCGCTCATAGGTTCGAGCAAAGGCGGTCTTTTCTCGCTGGACCTCGTGAATGATGCGCTCGGGCGACATGTCCTTCATGATCGACCAGGCCTTTGCGATCGCATCGCCTTCGCGCCCGATCTTGAACGGAGCGGCGGCGAATGGGTAACGCAGAGGGGCCTGTCCGCGCTTGCTGAGCTGGAGCTGCATCTCGGGCGTGCCAGGGCCGGTCGGCATGGCGAAGAACCGGTCGGAAACCAGGAGGCCGCCTTCGGTTTCACCCATGTGCAGCATGTGAGCGAAATAGACCACGCGCGACGCCGTCAGCGCCACGACAGTCTTGTTGCTGACTTCGATGAGGTGGTTGGTGGCCTGAGCCAGCGTGATAGCCATAATACAGTCTTTCGCTGAAATCGGCTCACCGAGCTTGGCGGCCTCTACGGATCTTGTCTTTCGCGCGCGCTGGGTCAACCAGATGAGTGTGATCTGACGTGGATAGCGATTGGATTGACCATTCAGGCCATGCCTTCGATCCTTCCGTTTGTGGATGTCGGTATCGACCTGTAAGCTTTCAGGACAAGGAGCCAGCAGCCATGAACCCGGACGTCCCCAGCTACCCCAGCCCCCTCGAAGTCGGCGACGAGGCTTTGGTGACCGGGACGCTGTGCGTGACCAATTCCTCTGGCGGCACAACGATCATCAGGCATGCCGGCATGACGTGTCGCGTGACCAAGTCGTTCTGGGACTATGAATGCGGCTGGCGCTTCCATGGCACGCCTGTCAACCAAGGCGACGTCGGAGAGTTGCGCCGACAGGGCACGACCGGGATCGATCCCGAGGTCTACCGAGAGAGGTACCCGAATAACCCTGACCTCCACACCTCCGCGGTGGAAGCGGCTCGAACATTCGATCCTGGCCGCGTCTTCTTTTCCGAGCACGATGTCGCGCCAAGCCCGAAACCCGGACCAGCCTGAGCCATTCAGAGTGTTACTCTGACCTCTTGATATGACGCTCTGGCTTTCTTAAGTGTCGCTCTGCCACTTAAGAAAGGATGCTCCTGTGACTGCCCAGCCCACCCTTGTCTACGGCGTAACGCTGCCACCCGAAGCCATCGCCGTTCTGGCGGCGAAGGGGCTTCTTCCCGGCCTTCACCTGCCGCAGCCCAAGCCTTCCGCGGCTGCTGCCCAGCTAACGCCCACGCCGCCGGCGCCGAGCCATCAGGCACTGAACCCGCTGCAGAAGCAGATCTACGAGGCGCTGACGTATCGGCCGCTGAATGAGAACCAGGTGCAGCTCATCTCGATCTATCTGGCCGCGGCAAAGGCCAACGAGGGGCCTCTTTCTGTCTTCGATTCCGGTGGGCGGCTGGCCAAGGCCACAGGTCACAGCCATGGCAAGGCTGAAGAACTCGTCAAGGGCGCGCTGCGCGCCTTCGGCAAGCGCCTGTTCAAGAAGCTCAAGAAAATCCCGCTCAAGCACGGCAAGGACAAGTACGGCGAAGGCGTCGCCGACGAGATCCCGCTTCTCGCCTTCGTGAGCATCACCAAGGGCTCCGATGGCGGCGCCTGTCACCAGCTGACTGCAGATGGCGTGATCGTTGCGGAGCTTCTGATCTCGATGTCTGACCTCGAACTGCCCGCCGCGGGCGCGACCGAGATCACGGTGACGGTTGAGATCAAGGCGAGCACGGAGGCGCTTCTCAAGCAGCTTCAGGAGGCACTCGGCATGTCGCTCGACGATGTGCTGCACCACCTTGCCCTTCAGGCCGGCGTTCAGCCGGTCTGAAGGGCAACCGCCTCCAGCAATTCCCTGATCGCGTGCCAGTGGTCGAATGCGAGATCCTGCGGCGACAGCTCGGCCCACTTTTCCCAACGGAAGCCTTTGGCATCTGAACCTGCCTTCAGACCCACAGGCTTCTCTTTCAGGATGAACAGGTAGGCCTGCGAGATGAAGCGACCGCGCGGATCACGCCAGGGATAGTCCAGCGTGCGCGAGCCACGCAGGAGCTTTTCCAGATCCTCCCGCTTCACCCTGACCTCTTCCGCCGCTTCGCGAAGCGCAGCGTCGAAGAGCGTCTCCCACCGTTCGAGGAAGCCTCCCGGCAGAGCCAGCAGCCCTTTGAAGGGCCAATTGTCCCGCTCGATCAGCAGGATCTCGTCGCCGCAGATGACGATTGCGTCGCCGGCATTGAACGTCGGTGGGAAAGGCGAGCCCCGCCACGTTCTCTGGAATGCGACGCAGTCCTTGTGTTCCGCAGCCATGCGTTCGGCGGCCGTGGTCCTGCGCCAGCGAGAAAACCACAGCGAGGCCTTTTCCGGCAGCTCCAGCTTCCCGAAGAGAGAGGCCGCCGGCCGAGCGCCTCCAAACTCCCTGATCGCCGGCGCCACTCCAGGAAGAAAGCGCGCCAGCTCGTCGCCTTGCGCCTCCGTCCTGGCGACGAAGACCGGTTCAGAGCCGTGGCCGAAAGCCTGGTCCACGGCTTCTCTGCAGGCTGCCAGCCGCAGCCCCGGCCGATAGGGCTCGTCGACCATCGGCGCGCAGACCAACCGCCCTTCGCTGAGGGCGGGACCGTAGACGGAGGCCAGGAAGTCCTGGCGCTCGTGAATCGTCAGCGGGTGCTGGTGGCTGGACCGAGGCCGATCGGATCCCGGCAGCAGCAGCAATGTGCGGTCGAACGTCGAAAGGAGATGATCGAGCCAGCTCAGATCGGCCTTGTCCCAAAACGCCAGCGGCAAGCCGACGGCTGCGATGCCGGCGGTCACAGGAGCACAGAGGCGACGATCGCGCCCTGGTTTTGCATGATCGCCAGGCCCATGCGGTGGAACAGGTCCTGCGGATGGGCCGCCGAGGCCGGCAGGCCCAGCTCCAGCGCGACCTCCAGCGGCAGGTCATAGGTCGCGCAGCCCGGCTCGTAGACGACGATCTGATCGAGCGCGCCGAGAAGGCCGCGGTTGCGTGCCGAGAGCAGGCTGCATACGGGGTTGAGGACGCAGATGTCGGTGCAGATCCCGACGAAGACGACCCGAACCAGGTTGTGCCGGCGGATCCAGTCGAACACCGCATTGCTGCCGTCCGGACGGAAGCCGGCAATGACGCCGTCGATGCAGTCTTTCCGCATCACGGTCGTATCGGGGTCGTTCTCCAGCCAGGCCAGCTCGTCGACGAGCATGTCGTCGCCGGTCCCGACGACACAGTGAGGCGGGTAGGGCTTCTCATCCTGCCCCGGCTCGTGGCTGTCCCTGAAGACGAGCTTGGGCCCGATCCGGCGGGCGAGGGCGGCCGTCTCGTCGATCATGGTCGCAACCTGCGCATTGGGGACCGCCGGAGCGAGAGGTCCGCGCCCGACGGTGCAGAAGCCATGAACTTCGTCGACGATGATCAGGCCGGTCCTGCCCGTTGAGATATCGACCTCCTGGGCCAGAAGGGGCGAGGTGGCTTCGAAGGCGGTGAGCAGGGGGGATGCTGTGATGGCGGTCATGATCGTCTCCTCGTCAGTTGCCGCGCCGGGCGCGGGCATATTCGGCCTTCTCGTCCTGGGTCTGCTGCGGACGCCAGTGACCGTCGTCCTTGAGCTCAAGCACGTCCTTCGTGCCGGCTCGGATGAACCGCGTCCCCACTGGGTAGTCATTGGAAGAAGGCGGCATGGGGCCCCGGAGCGCCACCCGCAGGTGAGGGGGATAGGTCCATTCCACATAGTCGTGGAGGAGAGGCGGAACGTGGTCTCGCCACTCGGGATCGCGGGCTTCGATCTGAGCCCTGATCTCGCGGCCCGACGGAAGCTGGAGGCGCTCGCGGTCGATCACGTGGAGACAGCGGTCCACACCACCTTCCCAAGAACCGCGATAGGTCATCGAGAGGCCGCGCAGCTCACCATCTTGGTCGAAGCTGCCGAAGTGAGGAGCGTACCAGCGCTTGCCGTCGACCTGGCTGCCGACGAAGCAGTCTGTCGGTTCCGGCAGGCCCTGCCCGGCGGCCTTCTTCAGCACGTAGGCGACCCATTCGCCATTGTCGGCCGAGGCGTCGATGTCGTTGAGCGGCAGGAATTTGAACCGGTCGCCGAAAACGGCCTGGACCATCTCTTTGCGCTGCTCGAACGTGAAGGGATGCCCGTCGACACCATGCTTGCCGACCGAGCCGATGGCGACGATCCCGACCTCGCAGGCCGACGCCATGTGCGAGAGAAGGACAACGTGACCCTCGTGAAGGGTCTGGATGTCGACAGGCGCGATCCCGACACGGCCGGTCTGGGTGAGGGGATGGCGTTGGAAGGTTTCCTGGCGTGCCATGGTTTGCTTTGCCTCTTCAATCAAATGCGGGGGTGCAAGGAAGGCCTCAGACCGTGACTGCCCGGGCTTCCTGGCCAGCATGGCCAAAGACTGCCAGGTAGTGTTTCACGTCATCGGGGGCACCGGTCGCCTTCTCCGGGTTGTCCGAGATCTTGACCGCGCCCTGAGCCTTGCCGGGCTCGTCCCTCCGCTTGGCGTCGCGCACCTTGCAGACGAGCGAGATCGGGTCGAGCCGGCTTCCAGCCAGCGGACTGCAGCCGCGGAAGTCGTTGGTGAGGTTCGTGCCCCAGCCGATGGCAACGTTGACCTTGTCGCGGAAGTGGCGAACGGAGCGCTCGATCGTGTCGACGTCCATGCCGTCCGAGAAGATCGCGAGCTTCTGGGTCGGGTCCTCGCCATGTCGGAGCCACCAGGCGATCGCCTCCTCGCCGGCGGCGATGGGCTCCTTGGAATCGGGGCGGAAACCCTTCCACTCCGCGACCCAGCCTGGGGCGTCGCGAAGGAACTGGGTCGTGCCGAAGGTGTCGGGCAGGAAGACGAGCAGGTTGGAGTCGTAGAGCGACTGCCAATCGTCGAGAACGCGGTACTGCGCCGCCTTCAGCGACTTCTCACTCTGGTTCGTGAGGGCGGCATAGGTCATCGGCAGCTCGTGGGCATTGGTCCCAATCGCCTCGAGGCCGGTCTCCATCGCGAGCAGGGCGTTGGAGGTCCCGGTGAAGTTCTCGCCGAGTCCTGCCTGCATGGCCTGCACGGCCCAGCGCTGCCACAGGAACGAGTGCCGACGCCGGGTGCCGAAGTCGGAGATCTTCAGCGTACCCTCACGCCCCAGCGCCTGCAGGCGCTCGACCTTCTCCCAGAGCTTGGCCTCGGCCCGCGCGTAGGTGATGTCGATGTCGAAGCGCCCATGGTCGGCCAGAGCGGCCCGCGTGCGCATCTCGTTGACGATCGCGAGCGCCGGGATCTCCCAGAACGTCGTCTCGATCCAGGGGCCGCTGAACGTCAGCTCGTAGCTGTCGCCTGCGGTGCGCGAGAGTTCGTATGCCGGCAGCTGGAATGCCGCCAGCCAGTCGAGATAGCCGGGATCGAAGATCCGCGTCTTGCCATAGAAGGTGTTGCCGGCGAGCCAGATGCGTTCTGCCTTGGACAGCCGCACCGTCCTGGCGTGATCGAGCTGGTCGCGCAGCGCCCGCTCGTCGATCTCGCGCCCGAGCTTGACCGCCTTGGTCCGGTTCTTCATCGCGAACGTCACGTCGACGTTCCGGTGCAGCTTCCAGATGAGCTGGCCCATGAGGATCTTGTAGAAATCCTGGTCGAGCATGGAACGCCAGATCGGGTCCAGCTTGAAGTTGTGATTATGGACGCGTGTGGCGATGTCGATGTGGGTCATGTCTGAGTTCCTGATCAGCGTCAAAGCGCGAAGCGGTTGACGATCGGGTAGCGGCGGTCCCGCCCGAAAGCCCTGGGCCCGATCTTGACGCCGGGCGCTGCCTGCCGGCGCTTGTATTCGGCTCGCCGCACGAGCGAGGCGATGCGCGTCGCGTGAGCCAGAGTCAGGAACGGGATGACGAGAGGGTCGCTTGCCTTGTCACCGAGCTCGCGCGTGGCTCGGCGCAGGGCGGCTGCGACATCGAGATCTTCGTCGACGATCCCCCGGAGCAGCGCATCGAGCACGGCGTAGGGACCGAGCGTTGCCTCGTCCGTTTGGCCATCGGCGAGCTCGGCGCTGGGCGGCTTGGCGATCACGTTTTCAGGGATCGGCGACCGTGCCCCGTACATGCCGAGCGGACGGTAGCCATTGCGGAAACGCGCGAGTTCCCAGACCTCGGTCTTGTACAGGTCCTTGAGCGGATTGAAGCCGCCGGCCATGTCGCCATAGAGTGTCGCGTAGCCGACCGAGTTCTCGCTCTTGTTGCCGGTGGTGACGACCATGTCGCCATACTCGTTCGTCCACCCCATGAGAGCGATCATGCGAACGCGCGCCTGGATGTTCTCGTCGGTCAGCCCCGGCACCCTGTCACCGGTCCCGAACAGCATGTCCTGAACGGCCCTGACGGCCGAACCGATGCCGATGGTCTGGACGGGGATGCCGATCTGCTTGCAGACCTGCACCGCATCGTCGAGGCTCTCCTGCGATGTCACCTTCGACGGCAGCGTGATGGCATGCACACGCTGCGCGCCGAGCGCGTCGACGGCCATAGCGCCCGCCAACGCGGAGTCGATGCCGCCCGACATGCCGAGCACGACGGTCTTGAACCCATTCTTCTCGACATAGTCACGCAGCCCGATCACGCAGGCGACATAGTCGGCTTCGACGTCGCCGGGATAGCTCTGGAAGGGCCGCTGCGAACTGAAGGGGAAGGTGAGCTTGAGCACATCCTCCGAAAAGGCCGGCATCTCGCGACACAGCGTCCCGTTCTCGTCGAGGACGAACGAGGCACCGTCGAAAACGAGCTCGTCCTGTCCGCCGACCTGGTTCAGATAGACCAGCGGGAGCCCCGTCTCGCGAACGCGGGCACGGGCATGGGCGAGCCGAGGGCCCTTGTGCTTGCCCCTGGTGTAGGGGCTGCCGTTGATGAAGATCAGCAGGTCGGCCAGCTCGCCGGCGAGATGCTGCGAGACCTGTGGGTGCCACATCTCCTCGCAGATGCCGATGCCGATGCGAACGCCGCGGTAGAGCACCGGCGCCCTGAGCGAGCCTGGGGCGAAATGCCGGACCTCGTCGAACACCGTGGAATTCGGAAGGTCGATCTTGCGAGCGACCTTCTTGGATCCATCCGGATTGATGAAATAGGCGGCGTTGTAGGGAAGATCAGGCCCTTCTTCGGGCGCGCCGACGATGACAGCCGGGCCACCGATTTCTAGGACCGCCTCCGTCAGTCTGGCCACCTGCCGTTCGACCGCTGCGACGAACCCAGGCCGGAGCACGAGATCCTCGACGGGGTAGCCGGACAGGAAGCATTCGGTGAAGACGACGAGGTCTGCGTCGCGATGATCGCGGATCAGCCCGATGGCTCTGTCGGTGTTGGCTTGGAGGTCGCCGACGCACGGGTTGAGCTGCGCCAGCACCAGTTCGAGACTGGGGGTCATGTCGTTCCATCCTCATCCCACCCGGTCCCCGGATGGATTGGAGCGGCTTGCCTGCGACCCCGGTGCGGGATCCAGATCAGCGGCTTACCCGATTAGAATAGTCCCTTGGGCGAATACGTCAATGATGAATTGCAAAGGCGATTCTTGAAGCGCTTGTGGGTTGCGTTGTCCGGCGGCTCCTTGGAGCCTCGGAGGCCACCTATGAAGATCATCGACGTTCCGTTCAGCTATGAGGCCGTCGTCCGCCACAAGCGGAAGCGCAACACCTCACGGCATGTCTATGTCGCCACGGTCCCGGTCGAGATTGCCGAGCTCACGGACGCGCAGGCTCCGATCGCATTGCGCTACCAGGACCACAATTATGGCGAAGGAGACCCCGTCGAGATGCGCTGGTTCGAGGGCCATCTCTGGGCCCAGAAGATGATTTCCACCGATGACGACACGAAAATTCCTGCCGACTTCGGCTGGCTCCTGGGAGTGAACCGGGAGTTCGATCAGTACGGCAACCCACTCAGCTCACATGACTGCCCCAAGACCGGAGCGACAACGGCCAGGATCGAAGACGATGTCGACATCCAGGAAGTTCATGTCAGCGGCCGCGAGTCCATCGAAGCCAAAATCAGGGATCTCGCCGCGGAGATCGTCCTGATTGGCGGGACACTCTGGGAGCGCTCAAAAGAGCCCTACCTTTATCTCACGACCTCCGGCGGCTATGCGTGGATCAACGTCGCGAAGCCATTCCAACAGCAAGCCGAGCGCCTGAGCTTTCGCCTCGATCAACTGGGCATCATCAAGCAGGCCTGCGCGCACGATCTGCGCGGTATCGAGACGATCACAGGGCCCATCGTCGAGATCCTCATCCCAGACGCCCTGAAGAAGCCCTGTGACGAGGTGGCTCTGCTGGCATCAGCCAGGAACATCCTCGACGACATGAAAAAGGCGATTGCCACCCAGGATGTTGAGTTCTTCATTGCCTACCGCGACCTTCGCGAAGCAATGGCAGCAGCCGAGAGGCAATTGGAGCTGAACCAGGCAGTCGACGTTACCCCGCTGGCGACTGCGATGCGCAATGGGATGAGCGCCTGCAACCCTGGTCCAGACGGAGAGGATGGGGTTTGCAGTACCTACATGATCCGGTCTGCGGAAGCGGCTCTCAGCCGGATCGAATTGAGCGGCGCAGAGCGATCGCTCTCGGATATTCCCAGCCTCTGAAATCCGGTCTCGCCATTGAGGGTGATGCTCATGCCTTGCGTCGAGGGATGGTAGCTTAACGGCCGTCACCACCCTGGAGCGTTCTCATGGCCGACCAACACTTCGAAACCTCGAAGCCTGTCGTATTCTCAGACGGAGTGTCCCTGCTCGGCTTCGATACCAATGGTGCCGCGCCGCAACGCATCTACGGCCTGTTCGTTGAGGCCGAGCTCCACCCGGACGATGCCAGCAAGGATGGGCTCATGGAGAGCTACTGGCTCAAGGCGTTTTCCAACCCCGATCTCGACCCCGCTCCCAAGGATGGTCCGCGCCCCGAATACGTGATGTATGCTGACAATCTCGCCCAGATCGAGAAGGTGCTCGGCGCGATCGCGAGCGCATCGTGCCTGCCCGGCTATGACCAGCGGCTGCAGGGCCAGTTCGACGGCTACCACAATTCGGCCCAGGCCCAGTTCTCGGATGAGACAGACGAGGAGTGCGTCTACGGGCTCGGCTGCCGGGTGAATGCCAGCGAAGCTGGCTTTGCCCTGCGCCTCTTCGGGATGACACAGACCGTGACCTCCATCGCCGCGAAGCTCGACAACGCCGGCGTCGAAGCCGCACTCGGCGTGGTTCGAGACCTCAATCAGTGGCGCGATGACAAGGTTCGCGAGATCACTGCAGCGCGCTCCGCGGCAATGGCGCCGGCTCCGTAGGACTGGCCGTGAGGCGCCGTGCACCTAAAGTCCCGACAGCCTTAGACCAGGATTGTGATCGCGCCCTGGCCGCCTGCCAGGCGCTGGGACTCAGTCTCGATTTGAGGCTGAAGGACCAGGCGATCGAGATACCCTATCTGGCGCTCGAAGACTGACTTCCGACAGGGCAGGGGACCGGTACAGCCGCGATGGCTCACATCCTCGCTCTGGCGGATGCCCATAACCTGACGATTCTCATCCCGCCTGAAAGCCCGCAATCAGCGCGCTTCTTCAAGAAGTTCGGCTTTGTCTGGCCCGATGACGATCTGATCTGCCAGGAGACCAATCTGCTGCTGATGTGGCGCCATCCACAGCCAGTGCCGTCGCCAGCGCCCGCGTTCTGATCCGCCGTCCGGTTTTCCAGCTACCGAAAGAGGAAGTGGAGGCTTCTGTTGCCAGGTGCCTCCGAACCCCGCCTGAAGGTGCTACCCTACAGGACTAGACGGGATACCCGCACCGCTCACGCGGCGAGAGCGTACCCAGCGTTGTTGTCGTTGACACCTACGCAAGACCCGATGACGGCGGAATCATACCGAGCGAAAGACCACCTTTTACCACCCCACGTCGAGCCTGTTTCGCCCCCATCAAAGACACATGCGATCCGGGTTTACGGCCCTCGCCTGCTATCGCTGCGCGCGCATTTACCGGGATGGCCCGCAGCGCTTGCGCATGTGTCCATGGTGGAGGCGCCGGGTACCGCCCCCGGGTCCGCAAGGTCTATTCCGATGACGATTTATCGCCATAGCCGCCCGAAAGCAGCATTGTTCTGTTACGCGATAACGAGGCATTTTTCAAGGACCGTTGGATTGTTCTTATCGATCTGCGTGCAGCGATCGGTGGATTGAGGACTGAGTCCTGTTGCGGCTGGGATCGTGCCGTTCCACGGTTCGGGCGGCACATCATCAGAGCATTCCCATGCATTCTTCACTCGCCCGCGATGTTCAGGGCCCGACACTTCCACTGACAATCGATGAGGCCCTGGCCGATTGCATCGTCGAGCTCGTCGAAGATGAGCGCGGTGTCGTGGGAATCTGGCAGGCGCACCCTGTCAGCGAGTTGGCCAGAGACGGAACGATGCAGATGCTGGGATTCCTGCGCCGGCGTGACGGGCGAGCGGCCCTGATCGAGCACAAGTTCGACGACGATGGCGACATCACCGCTCAGGCCCGATCGCTGGTCGCTGAAGCGATGGCCAGCGACGTTGACCCAGTCCGGAGCACGGAATGCCCCGGACTGGTCCATCAGCTGTTGAGGCTGGGTATCGTCAAGCATCTGTCAGGCAGACCAGGCGACTGTGCGATCAGCATGGCGCAGTACGTCAGGCGCCGAACCGGCGTCGATCTGACGACCGCTCATCGCCTCGTGCACGGCCATCTCGCCCATCAGATCGAGGCAATGAGTGCAACGCTCGACGCAGAGGCGTTGGCTTTCGCAGCCGCCCACGAACAGACACTCTTCTGGATCGGCGAGCGCGAATGGGAGGGTATGGATGGCTCGTTCATGCCTGGAGCGCCCTTTCGCAAGGCACTTGCAGCCTTTCCGGGGTTCTCGGCTATCTTCATGAGCTTATGGAAGGACGATCGGTCTGCATTCGGAGATGATCCCACCCGTTCTCTCCAGGCCGCCCTGACTGCATCGATGCCTGGCCACATGGCCGCGTACAGGTCACTGTCCCGTTCGATCGCAAAACATGCCGATGCCATCGCCGCGGCAGGTGGCGCATCTCGCGGTGCCAATCGTTTGCTCGACCTCAATCCGTTCTTTCGGACTCCATCCACGTCGGTCGAGTTGCGCGCCGCGGCAACTCTCACGAAGCTACCTTCGGATTGGGTGCCATGCTCTGCAGCCGAATGGGAGGCCCTGCTATCGGTTTCTGATTCTATGGGGACGCTCCGCCAAATAGTGGGGACCGGCCCGACCCAGACCGGGTGGGAGGCTATGGTATCGGCTTCTGATCCCGTCGCGTCATTCCGCCGTATGGCTTACCCCGGCCCCTCCCTGACGAGGCTCTTTCCATCGGGCGGTCGATGGAGCGTCTTTCGTTCGAGACTACTCAAAGCCGCCGCCGTGGAAGACGCTGACGCTCTCCGGGCTGCAACCAATGACATCGGCGACTACCGCGATGCTTTCGGTCGCGAGATTCTCGGCCCGGCCTATGCATTGACCGATCTTGACCCCTCGAAGTGGGAATATGCCACCCCTCGGGGCCTGATGGACAGATCCGCTCAGACCTCGCGCGCGGCCGGCATCATCTTGCTTTCAGGCAAAAGCTTCGCTCGCATTCTTGAGGATTCTCGCGAGTGGCATCATCGGCAGCATGGCATTGCAGACCAGCTGTCTTCGATCACCCCTGGCTTTCTTCCGATGACCCGCTGGGTGGCTGGGCTGCCCGACTGGCGTTGCGATGGTTATGACCTAAAGGTCCTGACCTGCGCCCGCGAGCTCAAGGATGAAGGGCGCCGTGGAGCTGATGCTGATGGGCTTGATGGCCTTTCCCATTGCGTCGGGGGGTACAGTCAGCACTGCAAGGCCAACCACAGCAGAATCATATCGCTGCGTCGGCTAGGCTCTTCGGGTCTGATAGAGCGCGTCTCGACCGTCGAGATCGCGGTCGAGCATGCCGCATCTGGCAGTGCGCCACGGTTCACGATCAAGCAGCATCGTGGATACCGTAATGCAGACCCGCCCGCATGCGCCCTAACCGTAATCAATGCATATCTCTCTGCCATCGACCGCGGCATGATCGCTATCGACCATTCGCAGCTCCTTCCAACAAAAAACGTCGGCACCATTGCCCAGACCGCAGGGTATGAGTTCTGGCGGCCCGGCGCCTTTGCCGCAGCAGTCGCTGCCTGGTCGCCATTCCTTCCGAAATCCATGCGGACGTGGTCAGCTGCCGATTTTGCGGCTCTATCGCAACCGACCTAACGACTGCCAATCCATTCCGTAGCTGACTGCGGGCTAACCACATTCCCTAACCAGAATTTACCGCGCTACTTGATAGCGAAATGCCTTAATGCCAAGTTTCATTGAGGGCTCTAATCGTCCGATAATGAAGCGCGTGTGTTGCATCGAGAGCCGGTATGGACGAAACAGCCGATTTGAAGCCTCGCTCTCGTAAGGACCGATTCAGCGCAAACCTGAAATGGCACCGAATCGCGCTGATGGCGGCTGAGGCAAACCGCTTGCTCCGCCGCAAGGGACTTGATCAGGAAGAGTTTATGCTCGTGATGGTCATCGGATGGGGAAGTTCAGACAATAATCCATTCGATATTTCTTCGCTCTCCCGTTTCACGGGTGTCCCTCGATCAAGTTTGCAGCGAACCATCATCAAGCTTAAACGCGATGGTATCATACAGACTACATCGGATGGCTCGCGTCAGCTTTTGATATTGACCGATTTTGCTGACACTCATCCCGCGGGTCGCAGGCTGATGACTCAAGTGGAGGCTATCGTGGACCGAGCGTTTGCAGACATCGCGCGCCTGACCTGATCTGAGTGTGCCCATTATGGGCATCCCGGACTTCTGCATCCATTGAACCTGTGGCCTCGTATCTATAGAAGCGCGCACCTGCCTGGCCGCTTCGAGGTCATCAAGGCCTCCTTCAGGGGGTGCTGGAATGCAAAATCAATCGGAGCCAATTGATATGGACTGTGGCAGTCGACCTTCTGGTGTTTACCATCAGACCTTAGGCGCGGCCAAAGTTTAGGAACCCTTTCCATTTTGTGGGGTTTCGTTGTCGTTCTGTTGGAGTTGATCCAGCTGCGGAGCGCCCGTTTTTTCGGGTATCCGTCCGGATCTGGAGCTATTGATGAATTTCGCCGAGAGCCGGCTCGTTGCCGGTGAGCCGAAGCAGGAGACAGAACGGGGCTCTCGTGAGCCTGCAAGTCCGGGTGCGCTCCCTCATCGATCATGGACTAGAGGCCAGGATATGAAACGGTCCGCCTTTCACGCCGATACGGCCAGGATCTCGACAGGTCACGAGGCTTTCGACAGCCAGATCGTCAAACCAGGCATTGGACCGCGTATCGTGAGCGCGCAGACGAGCATCTATGTCGCTGCCGCGAGTGAGGTCTACAGAGCCGGCCGGATCTACCGGCGGGGCGAGTTGCGCGAGATCGACCTCGACGGTGCTTTCGAAAAACGCGATTTCGGAACCAATGCTCTGTTGCGGCGGCAGGTCCTCGCGGCAACCGATGAATTGCCGGCATATCTGTACGCCTTCCACCACATGGCTGACGACAAGCGACACATCCACGGCTTCGTTCTGACGCGCACGGCTGAGCGCCTTCACGAATTCATCAAAAGCTGGACGACAGGTGGCGAGGACAGTGAGGTCGTCGTCTCAAAGATGGCGCAGTACGTGTCCAATCCCGCAGGAAGCTTTTCGCGTTTCATGGCTCACACTCGCTCGATCGGGGCGCAATGTGCGTGTGATGCGTTTGATCAGGCATCAGCCGATGCCAGGCTTGTCGGTGAAATGATCCTCAACGGAGCTGCCGATGCAGCTCTGTCAGGCGATTTCACCGAGCCTGCTCGGCTGATCGCTTACAGCCTCGGCGACGATTCAATTGTGCTTCCGACGCGGCTTGAGCCCGCGGCTGCAGAGCTTCGAAACATCATCGCCGATATGCCGCGCCGGGATCGGACCGCCCTGGTGAAGGCTTTTGCGGAGGTTGAAAAACTGATCTCCAAAGGCGTAGGGGACCTGATTCCTGCGACCCGAGCCTGCGTCATCGCGATCGGTTGGATCGGCGTCGTCAGGGGCTTTGCCAACGACGCCGAGAACGCGCGTGCGACGGACCTTCAGCTGGCAATCCGTGCCTCGGACTTGCGCAAGAACGCGTGATCGGCTGTCGCCGGCACCCGCGGCGACAGCGCTTCTCCCTGAGCCCAGAAGGACGCCTGGCGCGGCAGGTTGTCCCAAAGCTCATTCGCATCGACGTCTTCGACGATCATGGGCACGCCCAGGACGGCTGCCATGGCTGCCAAGCCAGCGACCATCACCGCAGTCTTGCGCTCATCGACGCCGGGACACGCCGCTTTCGCGCTGACCCTGATGAAGTCCGGCTGAAACTGCTTGATGGCTTCCAGACCTCCGACGCCGGCCCCGAAGCCGTCCAGCGCCAGCCTCATTCCACAGGCTCTGAGGTCAGCCAGGTTCCGAAGAGCGGTCTCATCGGCGGTCGAGAGCACCGTCTCGTCGATAGCCAGCACAAGCCTGCCTGCCCGCACCCCGCTGTGCTGCAGGATGGACAGCAGTCGGAAACTGAGCCCTGCCGTCTCCAGAGACTGTCTCGAAAGGCTGGTGACGAGAAGGGTGTTGCGCTGTGATCGCCCGGACGCGTTGCAGGCCTTGGCGATGATTTGCTCGTCGAGTGCTCCCGAAAGGCCGAGAGAGTCGCAGGCCGCGCTCAGGTCGCAGTGCCCAATCTCCCCGAGATCGGGGTCATGCCATTTGGGGGTGAAATCAAACGCTGTGATGCGCCCATCATCAGATGCCAGCACCATCTGGCAATCGATATCGATCTTGGCTTCTTCGACCGCCGCGCGCAGCTTCTTTTCGTATTGCGCCATTCTATCCTGCCTGACGCGCTGGGCAGGCTGAAAAACGCGCCAGCAATTACGGCCAGCGCTCTTGGCCTCGTAAAGCGCGAGATCGGCATTCGACATCAGCTCGGCGATCGTTTTCCCATCGGACGGCGCCTGAGCCATGCCGATGCTCGTGCCGACGCTGAGCTCGATCCCGTCGGCGACGAAGGGATACGCGAAAGCTGCAATGATGCGTTCAGCCACCGATTGGAAAGGCTGGCCTCGGGTGAGGACGACGAACTCGTCCCCACCCAGCCTGGCAACGAGAGCGTCATGACCCGATGCTCCCTTGAGCCGGTCGGCGACAAGCTGGAGCAAGCGGTCTCCCACAGGGTGGCCATATGTGTCGTTGATACGCTTGAAGCCGTCGAGATCCAGGCAGCACATCAAGGCACCGTGCCCGACGGCCAAATCCCGGCGAAGTCGAATTGTCCCGGCCTCCTCGAAGTTCATCCGATTGGAGAGACCGGTCAGAGCGTCGGTGCGCGCCAAGCGATTGATCCGCGCGACCTCATGGCGAGCTGCCGTCACATCCTCGACGAGACAGATCAGACCCTGACTGAGATGTCGCATCGATATCTCGATGATGCGACCATCGCGCAGAGGCAAATCGAAAGGGCCCTCGACGTCGCCAGTTGCGATCATCTGCACCAGAGCTTCGGCGTTGGCAGCCCTGAGCAGGCCAGACCTCAGGATCCATAGCCTCACCTTCCGTGCTGTGACCGACGCGTCTCCGGCCGCCTGCGGGAGGTTGAAGATTGCCGCGAAGCGCTGGTTCCAGAAACGGGCTGCGCCAGCGTGATCGAGGATGACCAAGCCCCTGTCCATGTGATCCAGCGCTGCATCGAGTTTCTCGGCAAGATCGATCTTGTCGCGGGCGTTGGTATGACTTTGAACCAGAAAGCCATGCAGGCTGTTCACCACCGAGACCATGGCGACCAGATAGAGCAGTATGAGAACCGACAGGATGCGGAAGAACAGCTGCTGATCAATCATCAAGGCGCAGGCGATCGGCACCATGGCGAAGACCTGCCCGTAGGCGATCAATGGCCGGGCCGCATTACGGCTTGCCGCGGCCGCCGCGTAGCAGAGCGCAAACGTGACAAACACCGCCTGCATCGCGACATCTGAGGACCGCGTCACGATCACGGCCCCGAGCAGGCCAACGAGACTCGAAAACGCCCAGGCACCGGCCGCGTAGCCGATCTCCCAAAATGAGGGAGAAGACGCCCCCGCACTGCCGAACCGCCGGCTCAAATAGGCCCCAGACAGCAAGATCCGCGCGACACCAACGAGACCAATGGCCAGGCTGACGGTGGAAACCAGAGGGTCTCCCATGCGATAGGTGATCAAGGCGCACAGAAAGACAGCCCCTATCACGCCGGCGATCAGCGACGTGACAGACGCAAAGAGCGTCGCGACCAGTTCAGCCCGGAATCCCGAGGCGCTCGCCCGGCCGGTGCCGGAAAACAGATTGATCACCAGGTCCGCCAATCATTCAAGGAATGACGGCACTATCCATGGCTCGCGTGAACGATATGTTTCCGGGATTGTTCAGATGCGAGCGTCTTGCAGGAAAGGACGCTGGGTAGGCCAGACTGCGACAAACGGCCGTATGTTGAGCCGCAACTGCGAGAAAAATGGCTGGCGCGGAGAACCGGCCAGCCAAGTCTAGGGAGGAAACGCCCAGGAAGGGCAGTCGAGGAATCGCTTCTTCGACATACCAAGTGTCCGCGAGTCGAAGGATTGCTGCAATCTGAATCGCAGGCTCATCCGCGCCCAGCGATGAGTTGGCGCCGGTGACACCGAACTCGGGCGCCCGCCGATTTCTCGGCCGCATTGATCCACCTGGTCGCACTCTCTATGACAGCTCATCCAGCAGAGGGTCACGTCATGCTCATCGAGCAGATGAGAGAGCAGATCATCGACCTCGTCTATCCGGACGGGTATCGGCACGCCGACGCACTGAAGCCGGTTCAGGAGCGCATCGAGAAAGCCCAGCACTACTTGCTAGACGAATCTGCCGTGGCGATGGCGGCGTCTGTGGCGTTTTCGAAGCCGTCCTCGATCCTCGCCGCCCTTCCATGGGTCCGGCTTCCATTCGAGACCATCTTCATCGAATTCGCCAACGACGAACTGCGCCGCGCTTCGGCGGCCGCTGGCTCACCCAACATCCAGCACCCTCACGGCATCACTCGGCTCGTCCGTTCGGGCTACCTTCTGACCATGGAAGGCAACTCCCTGAAGATGGACTATGTCGCGGCCCAGGCGAAGCCCGACGGCGACATCGTCGTCGATCTGGCTCCGATCCAGGGCTTCTACCGTCTATCGGCCGCGGATCTTCCACCGGCCGGCATTCCGCCTCTGACCAGTGCCGACGCCGAGGGTCGCCGAGGCAAGGCGAGGGACCAGTTCAAGCTCGTCTCAACCGATCCACATGAGTACGCAGCTGCCATCGAGCTGCAGTCGCGGTACGACTGGGTCCCCCATCCTGACATGCGCCGCGTTGCCAAGAGCTTCGCCACCATGGCCTCGGCCGACAAGGTCGAGGAGATCTGGCAGCGGCAGGCAGACGAGGCCTATCGGCTCTTCATGCTCGCGATCCTGCCAGCCCTGATCCTGCTCAACTGCAAGAATGCCGTTCAGGTCGAGCATGTCCCGGCACCCGCGAAGCTCAACAAGGCCCGCGCCAAGAAGGGCCGGCCACCGATCAGGGAACGCTTCGAGATCAGGATGAAGCTCTCGCCCGCTCGCCAGCGGGCTGCAGACGCCCAGTCTGCCTCTGGCATTCGTCCCAGTGCTGCCAGCTTGGTTGCCGGGCACTTCAAGGTTCGCTCAGGCGGACGCATCTTCTGGTGGAACTCGCATGTCCGCCATGGCTCCTCGATCGACCCGATCCCACAGAAGTCCCGGATCATAACCGCCTGAGAAGCAGGTTGCGGGAAAGGATCGGCATGTTACTCCTTAAGGGTGGCCTTGAGGACGATTCATGGAATTCCGTGTCGACTATACCCCCAACGATCCTGCCGCTTTTCCGGCATGGGAATTCAAGGTCCTCAGGTCGCGCTACCTCGCATCCGCCAAGGCGCTCTACGTCTATCTCGACGCCGACGGCGTGCCGAGTTTCACGCCTGGTGTCATGAACGACCTCCTCAATCTCGGCGATTCCGTTCGGGCGCTCTATGAAGCGGGACGGGGAGATGATCTGCGCTACGTCGTCGTCGGATCGGCCATCCCCGGCATGTTCAACATGGGCGGCGATCTGGGGTATTTCTCCGAGGCGATCATGACGCAGAACCGGCGTGAGCTTTACGCCTATGCTCGGCATGCCATCCGGATCATTCACGACATCTGGGCCGGCTTCGGCCATCCTGTGGTGACGATCGCGCTGGTCGAAGGCGACGCGCTGGGCGGTGGGTTCGAGGCTGCCATCGCCCATAACTTCGTGCTTTCCGAGCGCAACGTCAGGCTTGGCCTGCCCGAGGTGACGTTCAACCTGTTCCCCGGCATGGGCGCCACGACATTCCTGACGCGTCGTCTGGGCGGCGCCCTCGCGGAGGAGATCATTTTCCGCGGCAAGCCCTACAGCGGCGAGGAAATGGAGCAGCTCGGCGTGGTCGATTTCCTCGCCGAAGACGGCAAGGGGTCCGAGACATTGGACGCCATCCTCAGCAACGACGCCGACGCGACCTATCGAAGGCTTCTGGCCGATCGCGACAACCGCCAGGCTCGCTGGCAGGTCAGCTACGAGGAATTGCGCCGGGTTGTCGATATCTGGGCTGGCGGCTGCTTTGGCGCCCTGGATGCAGACGTTCGGCATATGCAGAAGATCGTCGGCCATCAGAAGCGCAGGATCCAGGCCGCGTGAAAACGCGGATCAATGAATTGCTGCATTAGTCCTTCATTGATTGACAAGGAATTCGTGGAAGGGTCGACCTCGTATCAGTGAGGGTCGTCCATGTTCGAGTTGTTGAAACGTCTGTTCGTGAATGCCGCCCGCAAGGAGAAACTTCCCCTTGCGGTCTACACGCAGCTCGTCGATTCGCTTTATGCGACCTATGCCTCATTCGTGGCCGGCATGGTCTGCGGCATCATCGTCGGTGCGATCTCATGGATGCGCACCGGCATGGCAATCTTCCTGTGGTCCACGATCGCGATCATGGCGTCGTGCGCCTTCAGGACGGCAATCCTGTTTCTTTACAGGTCCCGTCCCGTCAAGGCGCCGAAGCTGAAGGAAACCGCCAAGTGGGAGGCGCTCTACGCCCTGGGCGCGTGGTCGTTCATGATCTCGCTGGGCATGATCGCTGCGCTCGGCGTCTATGAAGGCGCGGATCTCACGACGCTGTTTTACGGGGCGATCGTTGTCGTCGGCTGCGCTGGCGCAATCGCCGGGCGCAACTCGGCGCGTCCGCTCATCGTTTCAGGTCAGGTCCTGCTTTGCTGCGGACCGCTTGCTGTGGCCCTCCTGGGGACCGGCGACGGCTACATGTACGGTATATCCGTCATGATCCTGCTGTTCTTCGGCTCAATCTCCTCGACGACGCGCACGCTTTACCGCTCGCTGCGCGAGGCGCTGGTGCAGACGGCCATCAATCATCGGCTCGCCATCGCCTACAAGGCCGAGCGCACGCGCTTCGACGACGCTCTCAATACGATGAGCGGCGGCCTGTGCATGGTCGATGCCCACGGCAACCTGTCGGTGATCAACACCTGCCTGTTCAACTTCTTCCCGAACGCCGATCTCCGGACGGGCGACAGCCTTGCCCGTTTCGTATCCCAGGTCGGTGCGGAAGTCGGTCTGACCGGCAAGGCGCTTCGGTCGTTCGGCTTCGACCTCAGCGAAGCCATCGATGGCTCGCGCACCGTGCCTATCGAGCTTGCGGCCGCTGGTGGGCAGGTGTTCGAGCTCAAGGTCAGCCGCCGGCACGAGGGTGGCGCCGTCGTCGTGATCGACGACATCACCCAGCGCCGCGCTGCCGAGCGCGAAGTCCAGCATATGGCGCATTTCGACATGCTGACCGGACTGCCCAACCGTTTCCAGTTCCGCGAGAAGATGCAGGAGATCCTGGCACGGTCTCGTCGGAATGCGACGAAGCTGTCCGTGATCTACATCGATCTCGACAACTTCAAGGAGGTCAACGACTCCCTCGGACACCCGATGGGCGACAAGCTCCTGATCGAGGTCTCCAGGCGCCTCGAGGACGTCACGCGCGGCGAGGATATCGTGGCCCGTTTCGGAGGTGACGAGTTTGTCGTGCTGCAGTCTTCTCCCAACGGGCAGCCCGAGCTGCTGGCTCGCCGTCTGATTGCGGCCGTCAGCGACCCCTACGACATCGACGGTCATCACCTCGTCATTGGCGCGAGTGTGGGTCTCGCCACTTCGCCTGAAGACGGCGTCAACGCAGACGACCTGATCAAGAACGCCGATATGGCGCTCTATCATTCCAAGGCCAACGGCCGGGGCCAGTTCATGCGCTTCGAAGCCCGCATGGACAGCGAGGCTCAGAAGCGCAGGGAGATCGAGATGGATCTGCGCGAGGCTCTGGCCAACAACGCCTTCGAGCTCCACTATCAGCCCATCGTCGACGGCACGACGCGCAAGATCGCCTCATGCGAGGCCCTGCTGCGGTGGCGTCACCCGACGAAGGGAATGATCTCGCCGGCGGTCTTTATCCCCGTTGCGGAAGAGACCGGCATGATCGTGGAACTCGGTACCTGGGTGATCAATCGCGCCTGCATGGACGCAGCCACTTGGCCGGGCGATGTTCGCGTCGCGGTCAACCTGTCGCCAATTCAGTTTCGCCGGGGAACCGTCATCGAGGAAGTCGTGGGTGCCCTACGCAAGTCCGGCCTGTCTCCCGAGCGGCTGGAGGTCGAGATCACCGAGTCGCTGATGATGAGCGACACCGCAGCGACGCGCGAAGCTATCGAGAACCTGTGCGCCATCGGCGTGAGGCTGGCCATCGACGACTTCGGTACGGGCTACTCGTCACTGGCTCGCATCAACCGGATCCCGTTTCACAAGCTCAAGATCGACAAGAGCTTCATCGACGAGCTCGGCCAGAACCCCCAGGCGCTGTCCATCGTCAAGGCCATCACCGGCCTTGCTCGCGACCTCGGCAAAAGCGTGGTGGCCGAGGGTGTCGAGACGACCGTTCAGCTCGACGTCCTCAGGCAGCTGGGCGTCGCAGAAGTCCAGGGATATCTGTTCAGCCGCCCTCTGCCGGTGGCGGACGTTCAGCCCCTCATGGCAAAGGCGTTCCCAGAGCCGGCCCGAACCAGCCTGCGCGCCGCCTGAAGGAGGCGCGCGCCTGCCATGTCAGGTGCCCGCGATCTCCGTGACTTCGCTCCACCGCACCGGGGCGACGACGCGCTGGGCACGATAGACGAGATACGCAGCGTTGTGGCGCCGCACAGTCTGCGCCATCCATTTGTCGACGCCTGGCGCCACCTCGCCAGGCGGGAACACGTCTCGGACCAGCCGGAGCTCGCGCATCTGGTGAGCCGTCAACGTCACTCCGCCATCGAACGCGCCGGGGCCGAACTTGGGGCCGAGCTTGCTGTCGAGGAACGAGAAGACGTTCCCGTCGCCATGGCCGCGCCGTGGCAGAACGAAGCTCGCATCCTCCTCGGCGAAGATCACATTGCTCGATAGCGCCATCTCCAGATCCGAACCCGCGATCCGGGTACGCGCAACAGCCACGGAAATCACCGGCACCCGCACGACCAGGTTGGCGTAGGCGTGGAGCAGAACGGCGAAGTTGGCTCCCTTGATCGGAGCTGGCCGCGGTTGGGGGCCGTGAACTGGCCGCGAGGCGTGATCGAAGTCCAGCACGAGATACTTGAGCGAGCCATCGTCCACCCAGCCTTCTGCGCGCTCGACGATATCGATGGCGGCAGCCACGTCACGATCATCGAAGCCGGCGCTCCGTTTGTGGATTCGCAGTGCACCCGCCGCGAAGACCGATTCGATCGCAGTCTTTGTCGTCGCAAGCGAAGGAAAGCGCGCAGCCTCCAGGGCGGAAGGACTGAATTGCGTGTGTTCCAGTGCCGGGGCGAGGTCCATCGTTGCTCCTTGAAGGAATGGTTGATGAAATCTTAACAGGCGATTTCAATTTCGATCAACCCGGATGGAGCTGTTTGGATCCTGTCTTTTCGACCGTGACCAATCAGCGACAATGCCGATAGGTCATCGGATGCTTGCGCCGATCAGCCTGTTCATCCACGTCTTCGAGAGTTTTCAACCCTCGCGGGCATTGCCTCTTGGGTGCTGCTGGTGATGATGCTTTGGAATGGGGACGGCGCCTGACCGGCTGGCGGACCTGTGATCTTGGAGAGAGAGCGTTGCCGCGCAGGAAGACGACGATCAAGGCGGTCCATCAGGCTGACGCGAACCATCAGGTGCTTTCGCTGACCACGGAGGTCAGTGATCGGACATCATTCCGTCGGACGCCGTGCAGGGAATGCCCCTGGCGATCTGATATTCCGGCCGGGGCGTTTCCCGCCGAGGCGTTCCGTTACTCCGCGAAAACAGCCTATGACATGGCCGACAGCACATTTGCCTGTCATGTCAGCGGAGCGCGAAAGCCGACGACCTGTGCCGGCTTCCTGCTTCGTGGTGCCGACCACAACCTGTCGGTCCGCCTCGCGATCGCAGCGGATCGGTTTGACCCCGACGAGGTCCATTCAGGTGGGCTGGAGCTGTATGCGGGCTATCGTAGCATGGCGATAGCCAACGGCGTCCACCCGGACGATCCGGCCATTGCGCCGTGCCGCGGTGGCGACGAACTCGATTTCCTGTCCAGGCCTTACCGACGCCAGCAGGGCGCGTAGGCGGATCAGGCCACCATCAGATCGGCAGGCATCATATCGGCCTTGACCAGTCGCCCGTCAGGAAAGGCGCTCATGAACTCGGAGCCCACTTCGATCGTGAGCATCTGGAAGCGCTGATCGGACTGGGAAGGGTCGCGATCAAAGTGCACGAAATCCCGCACGACGCCGCGGGTTCTGTTCAGCATAGCCTTCTCGCCGTCGGTCAATGGCCTGTCGATGACGATATGGACGCCGGCCTCACGCCCCTCCGATATCCAGCGAACGACATGACCGCCCTTCTGCAGTCTGGTCGTGACGGGCAAAAGGATGTCCCCCAGGGAGAATGGCCTCGACTCGACCGGCGCACGAGCAAACACGCGCCCAGTCGCGGATCCGCCGAGATTACGACTGATCACGTCCGACCGGCTCTGGCACCTGAACTTCTGGAGAACTCTCAGAAGGTCGGTGCCGTCCCTGGGGCGATCGAGCATACGAACAACCGGCGCTGACCATTCACCAGTATCGCTCTCGTCGGGCCATTCGAGCATGGAGAGGCCGACGAAGGGAGCTCCGGCATCAAGCGACTGGGCCGCTGCCGCGATCGCGCTACAGGAGCGGTACTCGCGGACAGATGGACCGAACGGGGTCAGCGCCGCAATGAGCGAACAGTCCTCGCGCTCGATGATTCCGACAGCTGCCAAATCCTGGCCTGCCAGTTGCTCCAACAGGGCGACTGGGGAACGATAAAGCCGGATTGCCCCCGTCATGATCTCAAACGCCCGCGCGGTTCACACACTCGGCCATTCGAGCGAAAAACCGCCCCGGTTCCCTTGCCTCCTTCAGGTCTGCGATCCTGACGAAGGCGCCGAGGAACTCGGCCGGGCAGAGATCCGCGACCACCTT
The DNA here is from genome assembly GCF_001713455.1 of Bosea sp. RAC05. Classification (NCBI taxonomy): domain Bacteria; kingdom Pseudomonadati; phylum Pseudomonadota; class Alphaproteobacteria; order Hyphomicrobiales; family Alloboseaceae; genus Allobosea; species Allobosea sp. RAC05. The sequence continues at coordinate 617,411 of NZ_CP016463.1, read as the reverse complement.
GAGTTCGGTGGCGAAGGTCGCCTGGTCGTCGGCAAGAGCTTCGACGATCCGGTCGACGAAGATCAGGCGGAATTCACGCTGGCGGCGATCAGAAGCCGAAGGGAGACTGCCCAGCGCCACGAGGGCTTCCCGGATCCGAACCGCGGCAGCGAAGACGCTTCCCCCGATCTCGATCTGGGAAGCCATCGCCCGGTAGATTGCCGCCCGATCCGCGTCAGGCACGAACGGCTTGATGTCGGACCGTTCCCGATGCGGGCGCGGTACCGGTGGCGCCTCGGTATCCGAAATCGCGTCGCTGGCGTCTGACATGGATAAATCCTCAAATCCATGGGGATGATCCCCTCAAGTTTCGCAATCGTCAACCGAAAGGGGTTGCTCAACAGGACGGAGATCGCGATCCTCCAAAATGGGAGAGGGTTATCCATGCGCATTCCGTTGTTCGAGACTGTCGGCATCTTCTTGGGCGCGTCACTCGCGCTGTCTGCTCAAACTCGCCAGCCAGAGCTTGAGGCCGTCGAGACCGTAGTGAAGGCGCTTGATCGCGGCTACGGCATGACATGCTCCTTGACTGGCGTTCCAGCGCCGACTGGCGGCTACTACCGCTGCATCGACATCGGACCGTACCGGTTCATGAGCGAGTACAACCGCATGCGAGCCTTCGTCCTCGTGGACGGCCAGCCACCTTATCCGGTGATGAGCACCGAGAGCGGTCGCCCTGAGTTTCTGGTCAAGGGGCCCTGGCAAGACGACCTCGCGCAGCGGGTGCGCGATTGGTGGAGCGACGAGGTCGAGGGCGGACGATCGCGGCGAGACAGCGCAGAGGATCAGGCTCGCAGGCGACGCGAAGCGGAGAGGGCCGTCAGGCGCTTCTCTGAACCGGAAGCCGAGCCTGAAGATCAGAGGCCCGGACTTTATCCGCAGGAACAATTGCTGCTGCCAGTGCCAGAGGGCCCCTATTACGGCCAGAGGCCGCAGCAGCTCGACCCACGGCAGTACGAGCGGCCTCGGCAGGCGGCGCCTCCGCCTGCGTCGCTTCCAGCCCCCATGACCGCACCTCGCCCGCTGAACCCGACTGCTCGCGTGCCATCACAGACCACTGCGCCTTTGCCGGGCGGCTCCATTCCGCTCCGCAGCCTTCCAGGAGGACCATCGGTGGTCGCGCCTGGTGTCACGGTCTACCCACCTGGCACGGTTCAAAACCCCAGCCGCTGATCGAGCTGTTAGGGCTTGATCGACTGAGCCGGCAGCGCGATCGCGTCGAGAACATCCTCGTAAGTCACCGCGGCCGCTGCGACCACGGTGCGAGATGCCCCCTCCTCGACCTCGACCCGAAAGGTCGGGGATCGGGTGATGGCTGTCCCCGGCTCGCCGAAGATCAGGGCTACACGCCCCTCGCCGATGGACTTGCGCAGTGCCGGGCCAGAACTCGTGCCAAACGGGCGGAATCCGTCGGCCTTCATCAGGTCCACGACTGGATTGGGCGATACCATGGCCGTTGCCACCGGCAGTGCCTTGATGGCGGCCTTGCGCGCACCAGTCCGATCGGGGATCACCGCCGCCTCGGTCATGTGGTCGAGCCTCACCACTGGCTGCGGCCTGGCACCCCGCCCTGCCTCCTGAAGGACAGCTGCCGGTCGCATCGGCGCAGCGTTATCGCGGGGCGCTGCCAGCTGTGCAGGCGGGGCAGCCAATGCGGGTTGCCGGGCGACCCGGTTGAGGCCGGCGAGTGCCTCGGGGTTGTCCAGGTAGTAGCCTTCGCCGCCGCGCCAGCGATAGATGTACATGGCGTCCATAGGCGCGCCGCGCTCGCGCTTCTCATCGACGAGGAGAAGCGTCTCCGTCTCGGTCACGGCGACAATGATGCGCGGCGTGTAGCCTGGGATCACCGTCGGAAACTGGATCTCGGTCGCGTCGACGACACGACCGTTGCGAGAGACCCATGCCGCAACCTGGTCCAGCTCGCGCTGAGAATTGGGTCCGGTCGGTCCCATATTGGCCAGCAAAGCGATCGACCCCAGGGGGTCATGACCAGCCGCGGTCGCCTGCTCCTCGTGATTGACGAAGCATGGGAACGTCCTGAAAACGAACCGGCCGAACGCCCGGATTGAATTCTGGTAATACCGGGGAGTGTCGTAGATCGTCAGCCACTGAACATCGGCAGGCGGGGGAACCCAGTCTGGATCGCGCGCGAAGACATTCCGCTCGACGCGCGCCGGGAGGTTCTGTGGCGGAGGAGGGGGCACCGGCTCCACAGGCATCTCAGGAACCCCGACGACTTCGGCGCGTCGACGCTGAGCAAACCTCCTGGCCTGCGCGTCGTCGATCTCGTCGTCGACTTGGGGCATATTGGCCATCAGAGCCGCGGCGCGAGCCATGGCCTCAGGCTCGATCCGCATCCCTGCGATACGGCGCGCAGCCTCATCGGCATTCGCCACATCACCTGGCGCAACCCGCTCGGCCTCTGTCGGAGCCACATCAGCCGACTTTGCCTGAGCGACGTCCCCCTTCGACAGGTGCATTTCGAGCACCAGTTCGGGATTGGCGACAATCTCCTCGACCAGGACAGGTTTCGGCTTCTTCTCGTCGTTTGGCATCTGGACCCAGCTTTGACTGATGCGCCATCTGCGCTCTCGGGGAAGCATCGCCCTCCCTTGCGAAACTCGCAAGCTGCCCCGCTCGGGAACAGAACGATCCCGACATAGTTGCGGTCAATGGATTGATGCAAGAACGGCTGATTTGATCCATACTCGATTCGAAATCGGATCATTTCCGTTCAGCATGCGCGCCGATCTGCCGAACTTTTCGCTGGAGACTACCATGAAGAAACTCGCCCTCATTGCCGCGGCCTGCCTGGCTCTCGCTGGATGCTCATCGATCGAGTCGGAGAGGGTCGTTGGCGGGGCTGTCCTTGGTGGCGCCGCGGGAGCGGTGGTCGGAGGCGTTAGCACCGGAAACGCAGGCGGCGCCCTGGCTGGCGCGGCCATCGGCGCTGCCGGCGGGGCCATCGTCGGCCATGCCACGACACCGCGCACCTATCATCGTCCGGTCGCGTCGATGCCGAGCGCCAGGTGCGTCCGGCCCGGATACGACTACTATGGCAACCGCGTCTGCTTCGGCTATGCCGTTCCTGCGCCACATCACTTCGGGGACGGGGTCGTCTATTACGAAGACACCTACCGCCGCCCTTACCCATCCCGCTACTGAAGCGAGAGCCGGGCTGCCAGCGCATCGAGCCGGCGGCCCGACCATCTCTGATATCGCAGGCCAGCCATAGCCGCGCCCGCTCCCATCGGCGCCCCGGCCACAAATCCCAAAACAAGATCCCAGGGAGAAGCGTCGGCCACTGCATATGTGGCTTCAGCCCCTATCGCAGCCCCGCACAGCGCGCCTATCGCCAGAAAACGTTGCAGCGAGTGGGTGGGTGACGTCGAAAATCTCGTAGCTGTCCAGAGGCAGATCGCAGCGATCAAAAGCCAATGGGCACTGCTGGCGAAGATGGTCGCGCCGTCAGCGAATGCTTCCTGCGGCGAAGCGCCAGAGCCGAGCGACAGCGCCGATGCACTTGCCCATACCACCAAGGCAGGGACGGCCAGAAACCCGAGCACAGCGTCGATTGCAGCCTCTCCAGCCAGAGCAGCCCTCAGCAGGTGGCGCCTCACGGCATCGAACCCGATTGCTGGATCATGGCGAGAATCCGCTGCCCTATGGGCCGGAGAAAGACGATGACATCCTGATCGTGGATCAGGCCAGAGTACCAGCCATAGGCGATGCCGATCAGTCCGAGCACGGCCAAGGCCACTGCTGCTTCCGCAGCTCGTATCACGATGCTGAACGGGAGGAGGGTGATGCGCGCACAGGCCTGCAAGACCGATGGAGCGTCGAAGTACCAGGGACGTCCACGCTCCAGAATGGCATCAGCGGCGCTGTCTGCTTGAGCATGACCAGATCTGAGCTTGCGCGCGGGCTCGCTACGCCGGACCCGGTCTACCGGCGAAGCCTCGTCGCTGATGTGTGTCATGAACCCAGCTTTATGTCTCAAGGAATGATTCGGAACTTGAAGGTTTGGTCATCGTGAGTGAAGAATCAAGCTGTCAGACTGGAGAGAATCGTGCGTAACCCAATCGCCTGCCTGCTCGTCGCTGCCGCTGTCGCCTTCGCTTCGCCGGCGACCGCAGCGAGTTGCGTTCCGCCGGCCGAGCCTGAAGTCCAAGGCGTTCGTTTCCTCCTGGGCATCCAGCCCTCTGACGGCATTCTCGACGTATGGTGCAGGATCCAGGCACTGTCGGGCGATTACCGCATCAACGTGCTGTTTCCCGGTCCGAAGGCCCACAAGTCGTTTGATGCGAAGTTCGACGGCAAGCGTTCCCGCTCGCGCGAAGAGCTCGCATCGTTCATCCGAGGCCTTCTCCCCACGGGACCTGGCCCGAAGGAGGACAGCGCCGGGATGAAATGGCCCGAGGTGCTGGCGACCAACGTTCAGGCCATGGCGCCCACGGCGCCGGACGGTCAGGGCCTGGGCATCCCGGCTGTCGTACCTGGTTCGTCATCGATTGCCTTGTGGGCGCCGATTGTGCTTCGCGTGAAGCCTCTCAAGCTCGGGGACGGTGAATTCACGCTGGTCGTGTCGTTCAAGCCGAGTGCTGCGCGACTGCTAATGGCCATGACCGGCTCGGCTGAGCGATTTCAGGTCCAAGGGTGGCGCAACCGGGTCCTGACAACCGGCCATTTCTCGGGAAGTTGCCCCCCCACAATTCCTCTGTGCAAGGACCTGCCCGATGTCGTTCCAATGGAAACGGCCTGGCTCGTCGACACGGTTCGCATCGAGGCTTCGGGTGGCGGCCTGTCGCGCACGGCCCTGACGGTTCTCGGTAATCTTGCCGAGGAGAACAAGCCCTTCATCCAGAGCAACTCGATGCCTCGTTTCGTACCGATGTTCGGCGAGGCAGAGATCATCGCTGAGGACGGGGCGCGTGAGGTCCAGGCTGTGGCGGTCGGCGACGAAAACCGGGCCGCAGGGACTCAATCCATTGTCGTGCGGTGGCGCGAACGGCCGAACTCGAAGACGACCTACGCGATGACACTTGCCAACTGGATGCGCGAGGCTCGGGCGGCTCTCGTGCTGCAGTATGGATCAAAGCCTGGCAGCAAGCCCTGATAACGGCCAGGGCATCCCACGGTGCACTCGGATCCTCGTGATCTCTAGGCCGATGCCAAATCGAGAGCGAATGCCTCTTCTGGTGTCGGGAGATCCGCCAGCGCGTTGAGACCCGTGCGCTCCAGAAAGCGTGCTGTCGTGCCATACGCGACAGCCTGGCCGGTGCCGCGGCGTCGGCCCGCGACGGCCACGAGCCCGGCCTCGACGAGACCTTCGAGGACACCGCGTCCCAGCTTCACACCACGCACCGTCTCAATCTGCTTGACCGTAATTGGCTGGTGCATGGCTATGACGGCAAGCGTTGCTATGGCCTGCTCCGACAGGCGCCGTCCCGATCCCAGACGATGGTCGGTCGGAAGCAGCTGAGGCCTGGCCTTCAATACCCAGCCGCCTTCCTCTTTCCTGACTTCGCCGCCTCTCGTTGACCAGAATGCCTCCAGTCGTGCGATCGCCCCTGACACGTCCGTGCCCTCGGGCAGCAGGCGAGACAGGTCCGCTTCCTTGATCGGCTTCGACGCGGCAAGCAGAGCAGCCTCTATGCGCTGATCGAGCGTCGCAAACAGCGGCTCCATCTCAAGCCGCCCCCGCCCATTCGGCTCTCAGGAGATTGGCGGCCGATCTCAACCGATGCATGGAATTTTCGTCGAACTGAGCCTTCCGAAGCGCGGTTTCGATGCCGTCGTCATCGAGCAGAACGCGTCCTGCCGTAATGAAGCGCAAGGTGGTGTAGACGCGCCCTTCCGCCTGCCGAGCTGTCGCGGCATGCATGCAGTCGACGATCAGCTCCAGCGCCGACGACAGCGTGTCGAAGGCAATGCAGAAATCCTCGGGAAGCGCGCCCGGGAAATGCTCCTGAGCCTTGAACATGGCTGTCGCACAGATGCCTGTGAGATGCGTGATGCTGCGCCTCTCAACCGCGGCCGCATCCGAGAGCAGCGTGATCGCAAAGGCTGCGTGAAGCAGTATGGTCCAGACCTGCTGGTTCAAAACCGGTTCATCACGCAGGCTGTCGACAACCCGTTCGAGCTGCACCATAGCCCGGACCGTCGCCTTCGTGGCGGCCGCGACCTCGGCTCGCTTCAGGCTGAGGAGATCTCGCGTGTCATCGACCGGAAGAGCAGGCAGCGCCTTGAGGCCGGACCCAACCGCGAGGTCCTGAAGTTCCGAGCTGAGCCCGTGTAGGGCAGCCGAAATCGGCCCGCTCGTGATCTCGACCTGATGCAAATCCTCATCTTCATCGAAGAAGTGGGTCGCCTCGCCAGGCTGCGCGACATCCCTGGCGAGCACGTCGAGCGCGTCGAGAAAGCGGGCAAATTCAGGTGAGCCCAGAACCCCCGGCAGATGATCTGAACCGTCAGCGACGAGTCGAGCTGCATCGACAGCGCTTCTGATGCGGCAGCCATGGGCTGGATCGACAGCCAGCGTGTCGAGAAGTTCGAGTGCTCGTTCAGCGAGGATTGTGATCGATCCAAGCTGCTCAGTCCGATTCACGATAGCGACTCCAATCCGTCGGGCAGAGCCCTGATCAGAGTTTCATGGAATAGCAGATCAATCGTGTCCAGCAGCAGGATTGATCTATCCCCCATAGCTGCCGGATTAGGGCGCCGGCGCCTGCAGCACCATCCCCGCCGCGATTGCCACCGCCTCGCGCTGGCTGTCGTCGAGAACTTGGAATGCTGCACGCAAATACGCCTGGAGATCCCCGGCCTCGTGATCTGGGTCGCTCTCCTCGCCATGGGAGCCCGCTGCCGAGATGAGATCCTCGACGTCACTGGCGGGCTTTTCGCAAAAGCTGTCCTCCAGTGTCATGACGACCGTATCGGACGCCAGAAGCGCCTCTGCCGCGGCCGGCTCGATCTGAGCGAATGCCGATCGCAACGCAGCCTGCAGGATGGCGTTCTCGGGCGTTCCCGCTCCTTGCGATGAGGCGTGATCGAGAACTGTTTCTACGTCGAGGCTCATGGGATCTGCTTTCGTTGGTTGACCCGAAAGGTTCAGGGCCGAGGCGCAGGATCCGGCGGCACCAGGCGATTTTCTATCTTGGCCTGGAGAAGGAAAGCGACAACGCCTTCCATCGGGGTGCCGAGGCACAGAATGACAGCTCTATCTCATTCAATCGTAGCGACGACCGCGCAAAAGGATCGGTCGAGCTTCAGCCGAATGCTCGCCTGGTCCTGGCCTGTGCTGGCTACCGCGCGCAGATGTGCCGCCAGTTGCACGAAGGCCGGCGCCGGCAACAGCAGCTGATCACTTTCGAGGCCACCGACACCTTCCATGCCAAACTGGGTCACGAACACAGGACGAGAGCCCGTATACGGCCTGAAGAGAAACCCGCTCGGGCTGCCGTAACCAGGGTTCAGCTCCGAGAACCCGGCATAGACCCCGCTGTCCAATCGGGCATTCAGGTGGGCGCGGATCACGGCGATTTCCACAGGTCTCACTGAGCCTGCGTCCATGACAAGTCGCAATGACCCGTTTGGTCGGCCACAGAGCTCGATACGCCGCGGGAGAGGGGTCTCGTTGTCCAAGGCTGTTCGGACCGGGGTCCGCCGGCCGAGGAGAACAGGATGCCTGCGATCGTCGTGCGTCGCGAACGGCTCGGGCAAAACTCTGCGGCTGTCCCCATTGGACAGGCGGGCCTTTGCGACAGCGCCGCATAAATGGGAGAGCAATCTGGCCGGGTTCATCGGCGCACGATGCTTCCGACCAGGGACCGATTCAAGGACCGTCCCGCTTCTTGGACGATTAGTCCACGATTCGTTGTCGCCGTCCTATCGAAACCAGCGGTTCCCGTGGTCAGCCATTGATCGCCAACGTCGTTTCTTGATCCAACCAGATGCGTGTCATCGAAACCGGTCAGCTCGAACGCTCGTTGAAGTTCTTCGGAGCGCAACAAAGGCCGCCGTCGATCCGATAGGGTTGTACGGTACCTTTGATCCCGGCGCCTTGCTTGATTATCTCACAAAGTCATGCTTTCATAATAAAAGAGTCACTTATCTAGTTTCTAGAGTCAGACTTCTTTGTAAAACGGCATCGTTTTTAGCGCGCGATGATCTGCCTGATCTGGCTGCCAACATAGTTAACGTGACTGGGGACCCTCACGAGATTCACCCGCACGATCAGATCCTGGCTCGTGGTCTGCTTGGACGAGCGGTAGGATACGAGCAGTGGCACGTCGATCATCCACGAATACCGGACATTGCCATAGGCGTCCGACAGCAGACCCTTGCTGACAATGATCGCCGGCCCGCTGGGAGCCGCCGTGGTGATATACCGATTCTCGGTGACCGCGACGAAATTGCCCGAGTCGCGCAGGGCCGCATGAAAATTCTCCCAGCCGATCGGGGTCATCAGCTTCTGGGCGTTCTGGAACTGCCGGCGGAAATTGGCGAAATCGAAGGTGTAGATCTGGGCGACGGCGTTGACGGTCCACTTGATGATCTCATCGTCGGACTGATGAGGTTGATCGAGCGGCACCACCGGCAGCAGCCGGCCGGACGGTTCGGTCATCAGGTATCGATACTGATCCGTCCGGGTGAGAATCGCCCAGGTGCCGATCAGTGAAAAGACGGTCAGCACCGTCGCGGCGATTAGCAAGCGCGACAGATGGTAGAGCCTTTGCCTGCGATAGCTGTCGCGCAACAGGATGGTCGCGACAATGGTCTCCGCCTTCATGATTCCTCCGGCCGGTTCGGCGCCATCAACCTTCCCACGGGAAGGTCGGGCTGGCAAATCATCGAATGTCGAAGGATTGACGAAGAAGGCTCCTTGTGGGTTTCAAGGAACGGCCTTACACTTTGCTCACCACGGCCATCCGTGGCCACGCAACCGGATCCTGATCGGATCATGAGGAACGACATGAAGCACGTCGCAAGGCTCAAGAACTTCTACTATGCGGCGCTGGCCGCGATCACCCTCGAAATCCTGTCGATCGACGGCGCCCTGGCGCAGGCCGGCGGCGGCACGGCTTCCACCGTCGGCGATGCCGCGCAGACCGTGACCAAGCAGGTGACCAACATCGGCAAGCTCGGCGTCGCCGGCTGCTTCCTCGTCGGCATCTTCATGACCGGCGCCGGCCTGATGAAGCTGAAGGAGGCCGCGGCCGCCCACGGCCAGGGCCAGGTGAAGTACTCGGACGGCATCTGGCGCGTCGCGGTCGGCGCCGGCCTGGCGGCTCTGCCGGCGGTGGTGAACATGACCTCGAACTCGGGCGGTCTCGGCGGCGTCTCGATCACGAACGCCTCGGGCTTCTGATCAGCTCCCACCGGCTGCGGCGAACAGGAGAGCGGCAATGATGATCTCGCATGTTCTGCGTCGGGTCATCCCTGCCGCTCTCCTCGTTATGGGGCCTGCATCTGGCGCCTTCGCTCAAGGCGACACGTCGAATACGCTCGGCCAGAGCATCTTCGGCGCCATGGGCGACATGGTCGGGCCGATCCTGGTCGCGATCTCGTTCTTCGCGTTCCTCGTCGGCATCTTCCTGGTCGGCAAGGGCATCATGAAATTCAAGGACGCCTCCAGCCATCATGGCGGCGGCGTTGGCCCGGCAGCGTTCACGCTCATGGCCGGCGTGCTCCTCATCGCCCTGCCGGAAGCGTCAGGCATCGGCATGACTTCGGTGATGGGAACCGGCGGCCTGTTCGGCTCGGGCGATCTCCAGGCGGCGCGCGTCATGGACGCCGCCGACGACGGCACCGGCAAGGCGTCGACCATCACGCGCCGTGTGCTCGGGTTCACCACCCCCAAGGGGGTCGAGAACTGCCTCGTGTTCACCGGCACCGACAACCGCGCCGACGCCGTTGGCTGCATGGCCAAGAACATCGCCAACAACGTGGTTCCGGTCGGCATCATCGCGGTCTTCGCCTTTGTCTTCCTGGCGGGACTCTGGCAGCTCGGCAGCGCCTTCGGGGAGCTTGCCAAGCAGGAGCAGAACCGCGGCTCCCTGCCCAATGGCTGGTGGATGAAGGTTTTTACGGCCATCCTGATGATGAACGGACCCTTCCTCCTCCAGGCGGCATCGAAGTCGGTGACAGGCCAGGTTGGACCGATCGGTGGAACCGGGCTTCAGGAAGGCAGCAGCCTGCTGCGCTACACCAACGTCGGCGGCGTTTTCACTCAGTATGAGAGCCTGATCGGCTACTGCTTTACGATCCTGGCGCTTTTCGGCGTCATGGCGTTCGTACGCGGGCTTTTCATCATGAAGTCAGCCGGTGAAGGCCGATCCAACAGCACGATGGGGCATGGGATCGTTTTCATGGTGGCCGGTGTGCTGCTTGCCAATTCTAAGGTCAGCACATGCGTCATCATGAACACCATGATGGGCTCGGGCTTCGGCTTCTGCAGCTAAGATTCGGCGCCGGCGCCGTCAGCACGCTTCTGATCGGTTACCAGCAGGATCCGGCGCCAGGCCCGGGCGAGCGTGGTGAGAGCGAGCTCGGCCTGATAGCGTCCGATCATATCGCAGGATGTGATGGTTCCGGCCGGGCGACCACGCCACGCCTCGATCTGCAGGTGGATCGATCCACCATCGAGACCAATCCTGACCGCTGTGACACCGCGTGAGGGCAGGTGGCACCTGATCGTGCAACCTTCTGCCCGAAGAAGGACGGGTCCAGATGCCCGCAGCCGGGAAGCCATGTCGCGCGGCATCGTGCTGACGGCCAGACCAACCGCGTCCACCAGGGTCGACCTGAGCTTTGCCTGATCCTGGTCGCCACCGAAGACTGCCTCGAATGCCGCATCGACGAGCCCGTCGGTGGTCAGGCGCTCCACGATCAGGCCGCTGTTCGATAACGGCTGAAGTCAGCGACGACTGCCGAATTGGCGACGACCTCACGGGGGACTGTGAACTCGATGTAGTCGGCCGCCGGCTCCAGCCCAGCCTCGAGGATCGCTTCTCTCACAACCGCCAGAGCCGTCGACGTCCGCAAAGGCCCGCTGAAGGGGTAGCGCAACTCGATGCAATAGTGAGCCTGCGCGCCATCGACTTCGATCAGCTCGACGTCGACGACTTCCATGCCGGCCATACGCGATCGGATCCCGATCACCTTCTGGACGTTCTCCGGCGCCTCGTTTGCGGCGACCGAAATCATCGCATTGGCTGTCATCTCCAGCGCGATCTTGTACTCGTAGGCTGCAAGCACCTCCTCAGCCGGTACGCGCCCGCGGGGCGACCGAGCGAATGAAGCTCCACAGGGCAGGTTGACGCGAAAGTCCTGAGCATCGAAGGCCGCACGGGCCATCAGGCTGAGGCCATAGTCCAGCGACGTCGCAGCGCCGACAATCGGAGCGGATCCATTCTCACTGATCGGACCAGTGACGTGCCACTGGCCACTTGGCCCTTCATTGACCAGGGCCAATCTGAAATCGCCGCGCGACGATGTCGCGACGAACACGCCGTCGGCATCGAGCGTCATAAGCGCTGGGAGATGAGAATTCATAACCGTGATTCGATCCGATGTTCTATCCGGAAGGATAGATTGGACCAATCAAGGAACCCGTCAACGATTCTGACAGCGCCGGCGGAAAAGCCCGTGGATCGGATCAGGCGCTGAGCGCCTCGACCATCGGTTCATCGGCCGCAACGCTGGCGAAATCCTTCGGCTCGACACCCTGATCGACGATGTCCTGGATTTTCGCGATCGCGGCGAGAACGATCTCGTCGCCGGCGAGAATGAGAGCCTCGATCTTCTTGATGGCGTGGATCACCGTGGTGTGGTCACGCCCGCCGAACCGGCGCCCGATATCGCCCGTGGATTTCTTGAAGACGGACCTTGCGAAGTACATCGCCACCTGGCGCGGGATGATGAGGCGCTGCGCGCGGCTGGGGGAAACGAGATCCTCACGGCTGACGCCGAAGTAGTCGCCGGTGACGCCCTGGAGCCAGTGGATCGTGTGGCGCGTCGGGCGCTCGACGAGCTGAACCTCGGTCACGATCGGAGCCGCCGCCGAAGGCTGCTGCGTCTTGATGAACGGGATGGGCGCGGGAGCGATCTTCTTGTGCTGGACGGTGACGCCGCGGACGCGGAAACCGATCGAAACGACGTCGGGACGAAGCTCGCGCAGATGCTGGAGAATGGTCGAAGCATAGTTCGACATCACGTAGCGCGCCAGAAAGACGGTGGGGGTGCTGAGCTCGACGATGCCGGCGGTCTCGTCCTCGAACCGCAGCTGAGCCAGGAACTGGCAGAAAAACTCCGCCCCGATCTCAGCCTCGATCCGCTTGGCGGCGATGGGCCAGATAGCGTCCATGGGAATGACGGCCGGGCACAGATCCGAAGGCACCGAAATGCCGGCGGTGGCAGGAAGCGAGGACTGAACTGCGAACATGACAATGAACCACTTGAACGTTGACCGTGCATGGACATGACCATTTCCCGGGCCATGGTGTCAACAGGATCGAGCAATTAAATCTTCGCCGTTCCTACGCGCTGAAAGGTACGTTGTAGGAAAGCCACATTGGTCCTTACGGTCTGACGATCAGTCCTTGCCCGCGGTGTCTGCGCCGGGCTCAGTCGGTCGCAAACTCGACGGCTTTGTCGAGATCAACGCGGGTTACGCTTGAGACGCCGCGCTCCGCCATCGTGACACCGAACAGCCGGTTCATCCGGGCCATCGTCAGAGGCTTATGCGTCACCACGAGGAAGCGGGTGGCGTCATTGGCCGCCATCTGCTCGATCAGCCGACACAGCCGGTCGGTATTGGCGTCATCCAGTGGCGCGTCGACCTCGTCGAGCACGCAGATCGGGGCAGGGTTCGACAGAAAGGCTGCAAACACCAGAGCCATTGCCGTCAGGGCCTGTTCGCCACCGGACAGCAAGGACAGCACCTGAAGTCGCTTTCCGGGCGGAGAAGCGAAGATCTCCAGGCCGGCATGCAGGATGTCTTCGGACCCGACGAGGCGAAGATGTGCCTCGCCGCCGCCGAAGAGCCGAACGAACAGCTCACCAAAATGCCCGTCGATGAGACGGAAGGCTTCCTGGAGTTTGATCCGCGCCTCGGTTTCCAGATCGTGGATGATCTTGCGAAGCTTGAGGATCGTTTCGCGCAGCTCATTGCGAGCGGCCTCGATCTCGCCGAGCTTTTTCTCCTGCTCGGCCAGCTCCTCTTCGGCCAGGAAGTTTACGGCACCCAGTGACTCCCGTTCCCTTTCCAGCCTGACCAGACGCTGCTCGGCTGCCTGGATGGCAGCTTGCATCTCCGGCGGCCGATCCGGACACGGCGCAATCGTATCGAGCTCGCTCGGCTCGACCTGCAGTTTCTCGCGGATCTGATCTTCCACATTGCGCAGACTGGTGACCGCCTGCTCGATCAGCGCCAGAGACCTGGCCCGGTTCTCGCGAAGTGTGGCGAGCGCGGCCTCATCAGTGCGCAGTTTCATTTCGACGGCTTCGCGGGCCCGCTCGACCTCATCGAGGGCTCGGGCAGCAGCTTCCAGCTGCGATCTGCAACGGCGCACTTCATCGCGAGCCGCCTCGACGACCTCGGCGGGGCTGGCTGGGCGTTGCGCCGCTTCCGACAAAACGCGCTCGGCTTCCTCCGCGCGGTGATTGAGTTCTGCGCGTCGGCTCTCGGCATCTTTCAGCCGGCGATGCCAGTCAGCTTCCTGAGAGAGCAGGGTCCTGAAGCGCTGGTCGTTCAACGCAATCTGGGAGCGCAGTCGCTCGAACTGCGACCTGGCCGACTGCTCTTCCCGACGGGCGGCATCGAGGCGCCGCCGCGCCTCATCGAGCTTGCGAGCTGCTTCGTCCTCGGCAGACAGCTCTGCGAGGGCCTGCGATGCAACCAGCACCCCGGTGTTGGCTTCCGCCTTCTCGCCTCTCAGCAGCGACACCTCATTGTCGAGCAGTGCAAGCTTGTGGCGAATTTCCTCGCCGGCCTTTTCGCGCGCGGCAAGTTCGTCACGGGCTCGCCTCAGCGTGTCGAATGCCTGACGTGAGGCGCGGCGGGCGTCCTCTTCGGCGCGGCGCGCCTGCACAAGGCCGGCCTTGGCGGCCTCCGAACCCCGTCGCTGCGTCTCCAGGTCGCCGGCGGCCTGCTCGATCAGTGCCTTCAGCTCGCGGATGCGGGCAGCTCTCTTCAAAGCCTCGCCCGCCGATTGCGCCCGCTGTCGGCCCCTCAGCCCATCCCACCGGGCGAATGCTCCAGAGGGTGAGACCAGGATGACCCCGAAATCGACGCCCTTATCGGCGCGCTCAAATACCTCGGTGTCGGACTCGCACAGGATGGTTCGCGACAGCGCCGACTTCACCTCGACAGCGCCGTCCACGACAGCTGCGAGACCATCGTCGTCATGGTCGGTTTCGACCCACCAGATTTCCTCAGCGGGATCCGTTCCGGCTGACATGCCGTCGCCCAACGCGGCCGCGATGGCGCTCTCCAGGCCGGGCGGCACGATCAGCCGGTTTGCGACCGGATTTGCCGAAATGCCCTGTTCGCGAACGGCTGCAAGGCCTGCCAGTTCGGCTTCGGCCCGCGATTGGGCCGAGCTGAGCGCCCTCAGTGCTTCGAGACTGCTTTCCTCTGCCTGCCTGGCGAGGGCGAGACGCTCTTCTGCGGCCGCGAGCAGCTCCTCGGATCTGGCAAAGGCCTCCGTTGCTACCTCGGCCGCAGCGGCTGCTTCGGCCAGGCTATCTTCCGGCCCCTGTGACTGTCGGAGGTGAGTGAGCCGCATTTCGGTATCGGCGAGCCTGCGCTCCACCGCTTCCAGCCTGCGCATGGCATCGTCTCGCTGACGTTGCGCGGCAGCTCTCGTTGCCTGACGCGAGGCGAAATCGGCCGCCAGGGTCGAGACCTCGGCTTCGACGAAACGGGCCTGTTCCTCAGCGGCCTCAGTGGCAGCTGCGCCGCGCTCCAGCGCGGCAGGCGCATCCGCGCTCTCCGCTGCGAGTGCCTCGCGCTCGCGGGACATTTCGCTGATGGCTGCCTTTGCCTGAGCGATGTCGTCATCACCGCGTTTGCGGTCACCGGCGATCTCGACGACGCGGCGCTGGGCCTCCTGGAGCTCCTGCACCATGCGGAGGGCCTCAGCCTCGATCCCTTCAAGCCGCGCCGCTGCGCGCGCGTGGGCTGTCTCCTGGTCAGATCGAGCCTGGCGCGCCGGCACAAGCAGCGCCATCGCCTCATCACGCTGCCGCTCAGTCGCGCGAACGACCAGAATGGCTTCTTCGACCAGCTTGTCGCCGCTGGCGTGCAAATCGCGCGCTTTCGCTTCGGCATCGACGGCATCGAGGCGTTTCAGCTGCATCACGCCTGCAAGGGCTTCCTTCACGCGCCCATCGATCTCTCGACGACGCGCAACCTGCCTTGCCTGACGGCGCAGAACCGCAACCACCTCACCGGATTGAGCGATGGCGTCATCGGCGCGAAGGAGGTTCTGCTCCGTCTGCCGGACCTTGAGGTCTGCCTCGTGGCGCCTGGACGACAGGCCCGAGACGCCCGCCGCCTCCTCGAGGACAATGCGGCGATCGGCCGGTTTGTCCTGGATGAGTTTGTTGACCCGCCCTTGACTGACGATGGCTGGCGATGTCGCACCGGCCGCATTGTCCTGGAACAGGACCTGGACATCCCGCTGCCGGGCAGGCCGTCCGTTGACGCGATAGCTCGTGCCCTGGCCGCGGTCGATGCGGCGCGACACTTCCAGAATGTCTGCGTCGTTGAATTCGGGGGTAGCAGTGCGCCGACGGTTGTCGAGGACGATTACGACTTCGGCGACAGAGCGTGCGCTGCGCCTTTCGCTGCCGGCGAAGATAACGTCATCCATCCCCTCGCCACGCATCCGCCGGGCCGAGGTCTCACCCAACGCCCATCGCAGAGATTCGAGAAGATTGGATTTGCCGCAGCCATTGGGCCCGACAACGCCGGTTATCCCAGGCTCGATCGGGATCTCGGCTCGATCCGCGAAGCTCTTGAAACCGTCGATCTGCAGGCGATCAAAGCGAAGCGGCCTACGCCTCGCCGATGGAGCGAGAGTTACGCCGACCGAACCCGAGTCTGCCCCCTCGCTGTCGGCGGCTTCATCGGCTGGCAGCGGTTCCTGGCCGTTGACGTCGGTCCGGTCCTCCATCGCGTCGGTCACTTGGCCGGCGTGCCGCGTGCCTTGTCGATGGCAACCTGGATGCGGTCGGCCGAAACGGCGCCACGGAACAGCCCCTCACGCCCGGCGCCGACGACCATCACGAAGGGCGTGCCATTGATCTTGCCGCGGTGGGTCAGCTCCAGGCCGCTGGCAATCACGCCATCGAGCTCAGCGCGCGTGGTTCCCGACGAAATCTCGCTCTTCAGTGCCAGCATCGCGTCCTGGCCGATGACCGTGGTGGCGATGCGATCGATGCTTTCGGTCGTCAGCGACTGCTTCTGCCCCATCAGCAGACGATCGAACTCGCTATATCGACCCTGATGCCGCTTCCAGACCATCGTCGCCATGCGCGCGGCATAGTCAGATGACGGGGACAGGAAAGGAACATACCGACGGACGACTTTCAGGTCCGGGTTTTTGGTGATCAGCCTGGCGATATCGTCTTCCATGCGCCTGCAGAAGACGCAATTGGCGTCGATCACCTCGACGAGCACGACAGATCCGCTCAACGATCCGAGCACAGGCGTCCATTTGCCGGGATCGGCGAGCTCGGATTCGAGCTTCAGGACGATATCGTCGGCGACCTGCGCTTCCCGCTCCTTCTCCTTGGCCACATAGGCATTGATTGAGCGCAGAACGACATCCGGATTGACCTCGATCCATTTGCGGAGCGCCTGCTCGAACTCAGGGCCTTCGAAAGGACCGGCAGCCGAAGCCCCAAGGGGGGCGCTCAGTGCGAGGCAGCCAGCGAGTGCGAGGCTTTTGAGAATGGTCGCGATACGCATTGGTATTCCGATCGAATCGTGTGACGCGCTCGACTTGAGGGCAATCCATCAGAAGCGTCAATGGAACGATGCGCCGATCCATTGAATCTATGGTGGATGCGCCCGGCCAGGAGCCGCAATCCAGACTTGGCGTAAAGGATCAAGCGCTGAGAGCTCGCGGCCATTAAGGATACAGTAACCTTTCCATTCAAAATTCAAGGAATGAGATTTAGAAGCAGATTCGATATGAGGAGGCGAGCGTGATCATTCCATTCAACCATCACCGCACGACCAACGCCCTGATCGATAGCGGATGCGGCGTCGTGGAAATCGATTTCAGCCGCCCCGACCTCGTGCGCGTCTCGGCTGCATCCCTGAACCCGCCCTGCATCGCGGGCGCCCCGGTCATTCTATCGATGAAACTGGGCTACCGGCTCGAAAGCTCAATGCATGAGCTGGTCTGCGACTCGTGCCCGCTGGTGTCGACGCATGACGGCTCTAGGCCAAAACGGGCGGATTGGATGCCGATCGTTGAAGCCGTGCACCAGGCTGCAGTCGCCTTCATCCGTGACAACGGCAGGCTCCTGACACTGGCTCGCATCGCAGCCCTCGAACGCAAGCGCGAGACGATTGCCGAAGACGAGCGCGCGCTCGCCGGTAAGCTCGACAGCGTCAGGAGCGAGCGCGCCGAGATCGACGCCGAAATCGCAATCAGGAGACGCGCGATGGTCGGGCGCGTCGCCTGATCTGTCCTCAGGAACGAGCGCTTGCCCGCGGCTTCATGCCGAACCGGCTGCGCCAGAACGGCTGCTTCGGGATCGGCTCGACCTGCGGTGCCGGCCACGGCAGGAACGCCTTCGACAGACGCAGCCCCTGACCCTGGTAGTTGCTGCCGGATCCGTAGAGCTGAGAGGGCATGCTGGCCATCCGCTCGTAGACAATGCGGCACACAGTCTGCCGATGGGTCACGAGAAATGGCACATCGTGCGGCCGAACTTCCAGCACAGCCCGGCTCGGGGCATCACATCCAAATCCCGGATCCATGAACCCGGCGTAGTGAATTCGTGCCTCGGCAATTCCGGCATCGAAGGCCACCATTTCGGCTGCAAAGCCCGCTGGCACGCACATCGCCTCATGGGAGGCGAGGATGTAGAACTCGTTGGGTTCGAGGATCACGCCACCGGCCTGAAGCCGAAGCGGCTCCCAGAAATCGAGAGGATCGAGAGCGCCGACCGCATCGACGTCGATTGCGCCTGCGTTGCGACGCGCTCGGAATCCGACAGGACCTGCCTTCGGGGCGAGGTCGATTGTCAGAGCCAGTCCCCCTCGCAGCATCGCATCGCCGCCCTGGAGGAAGGGGTGACCTCCATCGGCCCGCTTTTCGAGAGCGAATATCTCTTCGTCGCTGACGACAGCATGACCGCTGCGAAAGCGCATCTGCGCGAGGCGGCTGCCGGGCCGCACGATGATTGGAAACGTGCGGGGAGCGATTTCGAGCCACAGCTTCCCGGTATAGCCGGCGGGCACATCGTCGAACGACGAGAAGCCGTCGCCGATGACACGAACGAAGACGTCGATGCGCCCAGTCGAGCTCTTGGGGTTGCACCGGGCCGAGACGGCCGCCGGCAGCCGCAATTCGTCGGCCAGTGCGACGAGGTAGACACCTCCCGGTTCGAGCACCGCACCATCGCCGAGCGAGAAGGACTTGATGGCAAGCGCATGAATGAAGTCAGCGACCTTGCCCTCCTGTCCAGGCAGGAAGCTTGAGCGGACGCGAACGGCTTCTCCTGACAGCGCCAGATCGAGGCTCGCGGGCTGGATGCGGCTTTCGTCGGCCGGCCGCACAGATCCGCGCTGCATGAGTGCGCGGATATCCGCGTCCGACAGGACGCCGGCAACCCCCTCATCGAAGGGCCTGATCTGACCAGCAAAACCCAATGCAACATCCTCCAGCCGTCGGCGATTCGCCATTCGAGATCGGCACAATCGCAATGATCCACGGCTACATCAAGAACAGAGGAAACAATCCTTGACGCTATCCTCAGGCAGCTTTCGTATGAGTGGGCACCGGTTGAATCGCCGTGGCTAACCCTATCAGGACGCAGGCACCGACTTGGATCAGATCATCAGCGAGAGCCATGTCGGGAGGGCATCGACGCGAGGGGGCATTGCCTCGGGCGAATGCACCATCATGCATGGCGATTGCCGCGAGCTGTTGGCCACGATCGCGCCTGGATCGATCGATCTCGTCATCGCCGACCCGCCGTACAACGAGACCAAGCTGAAATGGGACAAGGAGGTCAAGGGCTGGCTCAAGGCCTTGTTGCCGCTGATGGCCCCGCACGCCTCTCTCTGGTGCTTCGGCAGCCTACGCTTCTTCATGAACCACAAGGACGAGTTCTCACCCGACTGGTCGATCATGCAGGAAGTCGTCTGGGAAAAGCAGAATGGGGCCGGCCCGCCCGACAAGGGACGGTTCAATCGGGTCCACGAGCTCATCGTTCAGTTTCGTCCGACCGCGGTTCCGCCCAACCAGATCCGAGCGCATTCGCCGATGACCTTCGACGCGGTTGCCAGGAAGATCACGGCGCGCAAGGGGCCCGGCCACCGCGGCGAATACGCCAGCACCGGCTATGAGACACAGGACGGAGGAGCCCGCAGAGCCAGGAGTGTCCAGCGGTTCAAGTCGATGCATCATGCGGCTGTTCATCCGACGCAGAAGCCGGGTGAACTCGTGCGGATGCTGATCGAATCCTATTCAAATCCCGGCGACCTAGTGCTCGACCCCTTCGGCGGATCGGGGACGACAGGTGTCTCGGCCTTGATGGCTGGCCGGCGCGCAATCCTGATCGAGAAACTCCCCCATTTCGTTGCCCTATGCGAGCAACGCATCGAGGAAGCGACCCTTCAACCCGAACTCATCTTCGGCTGAGGACACCCCATGCAGATCCTGTTTCGCCCGCGCTTCCCTGATCCTCACACGGTTGCGCGCGCTCCGCGATGGCAGGACTTCAGTGACGCAATCAGCCGAGACCATTTCGACCAGGCCGTGACCGCCTATGAGGAGCTGGTCAGGTCCTGGGCGCAGATCTTTGGCCTTCGCAACTCGCAACTCGACAGGGCAGCCGATCTGGAGGACTGGAGCGAGAGTGCGGTTCGGCTCGTAAGCTGGGCCAAGTCCGGGCTCCCGGTCTACATCCTCGACCATTCCGCCTGCCTCGACTGCCTTCCGGTCGTGGCGACCTGGAACACGCATTCCCCCTTGAGCGCCAACAGCCCCGCGATATTCAGCGGAACCCCACTGCGGTTCGACCCCATCTTCTCGCGCGCCTATCCGGGTAAGAGCCCTCTGGCGACCTTGGCCTGGCCTCATGAAGGCGTGCTGGGTCGAGGCGGTTCCTACTGGCGCAGTCCCGCCTTGCTTGCTGCGCTCAACCGTGCGGCGATCGTCTCTTCGGGGGACGCTGACGGGGAGCGAGGGTACGTCGCCTCGACGCGATCGCTGATCGACCGCGGCTGCCGCGATTTGATGGCGAAGATCATCTTCCAGCCCAAGTACCAGGCTCCGGCACAGCTCCAGTTCCGGCCCGGCCCGGAGGCGCCTTCCGACCGCGGTATCCAGAAGGCCTTCTTCCAGGCGTTCGATGCCAACCTGATGGATTGTGAGGAGCGCGAGACCTGCTTCCTGATCCAGGAGCGTGTCCCGATGATCCACGAGTACCGGATCTGCGTCGTCGGTGGCGAGCCCGTTGCAGGCGCAGGCACCATCGAATGGCTCAGCCCCATTTTCCGTCGCGATACAGACGGGGCTTTCCATACCCTCGTCGAGGGAAAGCGGAGCGACCGGCAGGTTCGCGATATGCCCAGCCTTATCGGACGCTATGTCAGTGAGGCGAGGCGCTTGTGCGCGTCACTTCGTGCCGAATGGGGGAAGGGCGCTCATCCCTTCACCAACTGCACCATGGACTTCGCGATCAATGCCGACACCCAGGAGGTGTGCCTGATCGAGACCGATGCTCTCGACAATTCCGGGCTCTACGCCCTGGACTTCGCGCAGGTTGCGGCAGCAATCCTGACTGAGGTGTCATCCGTTTACGGTTACGGCCTTGCCGCAGGACCATGGATGGCGGCGACGAATTCCCGGATGAGCTCGGCCGCCATGGTCTCGGACGCCACAGCGTCGCGCAGATAGATGCGGCCGCGGCCAGAAAGGCAGCTCTCGAACGGCGCCACGGCCGACGGCATGTCTTCAGGCAGTTCGGCGATGATCATGCCGGCGCCGCTGATCATGAGCGAAGCCTTCTTGCCTTCCAGCTCGAAAGTGATCGTTGCGCCGCTATAGGCGGTGATGTCCTTCTCCTTGAGCGTCAGCTCAGCACCGATTTCGTCGCGAACGTCGGCCACGATCTCGCGCAGCTTCTCCAGATCTGGCGACGCCTCGACCTGGATCACCTGCGGGTGGAATTCGCGCAGCAGGTTGTTGGATACCTGCTGGTTCGCCAGGCCATAATCTGGCGCCGATGCGGGCTTCGGCATGGCTTCGACGTGTTTGACGTCCTGGGCCAGCATTTCGGCCGGCCTGTAGAGGCCGTAGCTCTTCTCGAACGGCGATTCCTTCGGAGGAGACAGGCCAATGGGCCAGCATTCGTTGCCGCGAACCAGGAACTCACCGCCGACCAGCGCGTGGATTTCGTCGCCAGGCAAGGCGTTGCGCGCTTCCTTGACCGTCGTCAGCATACGCGACGAACCGACATAGGCATTCGACGGACTGATGCCGATGCTGCGCCAGATCCGGAATGGTTTGATGACCTTGAAGTAGCGGTTATGCACGGACAACTCCTTGTTCTGAAGACAAGGTCAGTCACGGCAACGAAAGCGACAAACAGCGCGATTCGTGGGTTTCATCGCGCCATGGAAGATCTGCCTCACGCATCGTTCGTGGAGGCCCACCGTGTCACAGGCTCTTGCTTCAGAATTCACCGCTCGCAATGCCGCGTTTCGCGAGGACGTTGCGGTGGGGGAGTACGACTACGCAGCTCCCGATGCGCGGTTTCGCGACATCACGGCGCGCCTGGGCCTGAGCGCATCGCCTGTCGCATCGACCCTCGCCAAGCATGTCGGTTCAAAGCCCGTCTATTTCGGTGACTGGGCCAACCACCTGCTCGCCGAGCGGGCGCGCAGGGCGATGGAGCAGCTGAGTCAAGCCTCGATCGCGGCGGCTTCGACCGAAGCGGCTGCGGCCGGCCCGGATGCGCCGGTTGCGGAGTTCACGAGCGGCCTGATCGCCAATGCGGCGCCGTCGGCGCCTGGTGCCGGTGCCGAGCGGGTTGGCGAGATGATCGCTTCCGTGACAGACGAGGCGCAGCTGGTTGCGCGCCGGACGATCAAGGAGATGATCGGTGCCATCCGTCATCGCCGGCAGACGCTTCAGCCGCTCGCCAAGTTCGTCTCGAAGGGAGCGACCGTTTTCGTCGGCGGCGGGGCCGAGAGGGATGCCAAGCCGGTTTTCTCCACCATCAAGCAACTCGGCGCGCTCGGGCTGATCGCCTCATTCGCCGTGACCCTGGTCCCGCACGAGGCGGAAGCCCGAAAGCGCGACCGGGTGATGGCGATCCTGGGCGGTGTCGCCGCCGGCCTGGTCGCACCCAAGGTCTACGACATGATGGTCAACGGGCATCCGCAGGGCGGCTATGGCGGCGCCTATCCGGCTCCGGCCTATCCGTCAGCGGGCCCCGTCTATCCGGCGCCCTATCCCGCCTATCGGCCCGATCCCTATGCAGGCAGCGGCTACGGCGCGACGTCCTACGGTGCCGGTCGGCATACGGGTCCGATCCCGATGTCCGACCAGATGACCCTGGCTGCGAAGGCCACTGTCGCGATCTCCGTCGGCAGTGTTCGCCGCGCCGATGCCATCGTCGACCAGGCGACGCAGCAGGGCATGGCCTGCGTCCGCCGTTTCGGCCCCGAAAGCCGCTGCCTGATCCAGACACAGGGTGTCGTGATGGATTTCGGCCGTGGCGCGTTCACTGCAACGCTCCGCGGCAACGTCATCGCGCACGAGGCCAATGGGCTGTTCTCGTCCGACAACCGGATCCTGCGCGGCGTCTGGGACGAGGCCAAGCAGATCAAGCTGGCCGAAGATGGATACGGCCGACGCCCGATGCCGCGCTACTGAGGTTCGATGCATAGAGACCAAAAAGGCGGGCTTCGGCCCGCCTTTTTCGTTTCAGAGCCCCAGCCCAGTAAGGTCGTGATCTACGACCGACTCCGGTGGCCCGATGATCTCTGCCACTGTCAGCGCGCCCATGGCGAACTCTTGGGATTGAGCGCCTCGAGGCCAGTCTGTGTCGCCATATGCACGATAGGCCGCCAGATAGGCGTTGAAAGCCTGGGCACATGCAGCGATCTCGCTGTCATCGGGCGAGATGGCCGGAAGTGAGGCCGCTGCCCTCTGCAGATCGACATAGGCAGCGAGCAGCTCGAACGGCGTATCCCCCAACACGGCTGGCTTCATCGCATCCCGGATGTCATCAGATGCCGATTTGAAGCTGTCTGCTCTCGGATCGGGAACGAACTGAGCGTCGACGATCGCGACGGTACCAGGGTCGACCTCCAGCTCTTTGACCTTCGGCTGCTGCGTGCCCGGCGGGAACTGCTCCGCACGGCGAGCCAGCAACGAGGCAAGCTCGCAAGCCTCCTTGGCCTGATCGCCTCGAAAGCGGATGCACGACGAATGCTCGAAGCCTGGAATGATCAAACTGACGCGGTGAAGGCCGTAGGCCATCGACGCTGACCCGGCCGCGGGCGACCAGACAGGCGGCGGGGAGGCCTTATGGATGATCCCGTCGATGACCAGAATATCCTGATCGAAAATTTTGGCTGCGGCGACCGACGCTTCGAGCCAGGCATCGCTGATCAGCTTTGCTGTATCGAACCCTTCGAGATTTGAGGCTGTCGACTGGATGCCGCGTCCGCCTGTGACAATCGGGAAGTCGGACCAGCTGTCGTTTGGGTTCGCCAGTGCCTGCTGCACGGCCTGCTGAAAACCGGTGACGGCTACCGGGCAACCAGCGTTGTCGAGCAAAGGCCGAAAGAGGCGGCCTGCCACTTCCCTCCAGTCGAGATCGATCGGAGGTCGCAGCCGTGCCCTTAACGAGACAGCGATGGGTGCACGGGCGGACTCTATTCCTTGTAAGCGAACGGGTAGATCTCGTCGCAAATAGACCGTGGATAGGTCGCGCGAGCGACCAAACCGAACGCTGACCGCATAAGGGACCGGAACATGAATGATGGGGTCCATGGGGCTCACAGGGCTGGGAGATGGGTCAGGGCGTCGTCTGCTTCCGGCAGCAATTCCTGCACGCGCAGCAGGTCACCGCGGATCGCGAGATCCGTTGCATGGGTCTCGATCAGCCGGGGAAGATTGCCGTGGCAGTTCAACAGCCCGTTGAGCAGCGCATCGAGGCTGCGCGCCGCGCGAGCAGGCAGATGAACGGAATAAGGCTCATCATCGAGTTGGCGCAGCTCTGCCCAGCTCATCAACACATCCGCGGGAAGGCTTTCGAAGCCCTTCAGGCCTTCCTCTGCGGTTTTGATGCGCAGGTTCCGCGTGAGCATCTTCGACCAGTGTTTGATGGGGTCGAACTTGAGAATTTCCGGCCTCATGACCTCGTAGCGGCATTCTCCGAAGTTCGTCGAGGCATCATCCCCGAGCTTGGCCTGCCCCAGGTCGATGTCTGAGCGCAGCGTGAAATGCCCGGATCGATCGAGCACAGCCTTGGTGAAGGCATTGGCCTGCTCGATCTGATCCAGCCTGAAGCAGTGTATGACCCGGTCGTTGAGGTGCTGGTTTTCGACATCGAGGTCGGCATCCTGACAAAAGCGAGCAGTGCCGGAGCCATCACCGCCACGCCAACCGAACACAACCGGCTCCATCGCAAGACACCAGGGCGAGCCGTCGATCAGGACGAGGTTTGCCGCCAAAGACTGCGCCTGCTGCTCACCGATGTGGCGCTCATCGCGGATGACCTCACGCGAAATCAAACTCTCGACCGGAGGAGAGCTGAGCATGCAGCCTCGGCGGTCAGTGACATGCAGGCGATAGGTCTGCGGGTCGAACGGATTGCACTGCCATTCACGACGTCGCCCGCCATCACGCAGGTACGTCGCCAGCTCCTGAAGGTCCGCGATAGGGCGCCCTTCGGTTCCGAACAATCGCTGGAAAAGCCGGCCTCCGACGTCCCGGTAGATGACCTCTTGATCGGGCTCGATGGACCAGGTCGTCTTCAGGGCGACGGGCGCGTCATCGACAGAGAGTTCCTCGATCTCGACCGGAAATGTCGAGCGCACACGCAATCGCGTTGGATTGCGGTGGCCCTTGGCGACGTGCTCATAGGGGTAGTCGATGCTGGGCCAGACGATTGCCATGGCGCCCTTCCGCAATTCGTCTCAGCTCAGGATGACCCCGTCAGCGTGGAGGCTGAGGCGACGGAGCATCGCGATCGTCGATGATCAGCGTCCAGCCTGGAACCGTCAGATCCTCGGCGCCGGTGAAGACGCCAGCACTGATCGAAGAAATCTGGAATCTCCCCGGAAAGAAGCGCTCCATGCTTTCGACGATATCGTCGCTGTCGGCTCCGTGAGGCATGACCATCAGGAACTTGCGGCCGGTGTCATCCATGATGAGCCAGGCGGCGGTGTCACCGTCCGGATCCAGCTCCGTCTCGCTCAGCTTGACGATGGCTCCAGGCTTGACGACCTCGCTTGCGGGCATCTTGCCCGACCGGAACACCGTACCACCGACCCCGTAGGTCTGGTCCTGCCCCTGAAGGTGTCGCCTGTCGAGGGCGACAGCCCCCATCCGAACCCTGGTGACGGTCGTATAGCGCCGCCCGGCGCCGAGATCGCGGTTCTGAATGTCGAGCCAGACATCGTCTGGCAGATCCATCGCTCCGATCCCGACCTTGTTGGGCAGGCCCTCGCCGCGGAGGATCACGACGCCGGCCCGCTTCGATTCGAGCGAGGCTGTCGTTTCCAGTGTCTCGCCGACGCCATCGAGGTTGGGGCGCATTCCGGTCTCCGTCGCAATCAGAAATCCAAGGATTGATTGCTAATCCAGAGCGGTGAAAGTCTCCAGCCGTTTCACAGCACGCATGGTGACCAGGACGGGGACAGCGCGACGGGCGGCAATCGCCGCAGCTCGGGCGATCTTGGTCTCGGCGATGTCGGCCGGATACGACATCAGCTCGACTTGGCCTGTCAGAGCGCAAATCGCGGCCATTTCGGCAGCCAGATCGACGTCCTTGACCAACGCGCGGCTCAGAACGTCCGCAATATCGCCGGCCTCCGCCCCGCGATTGATGACGATGATCGTCTGATGGACGGGCCTGGTCAGGCGACGCCGAACAGACCCGCCTGGCTTGACCGACATGACAGAGCTCCGGATTCCGATGAAGGAATGATCGAGCAATCAATCAAAAGCGACAACGGGCGATTTCAGTATCCTTGCCACCAGAAAGGAATGCGCCAAAAATCAAGGACGATTCCCGTCGGGTTGTTCTGATGACCGTTGCAGTGCCCACACCCCACGTCGCACAGAGCCTCCACAAGGCCATCGCGGCGCTTGCTGCCTTCAAGTCCGGCTTGCAGCCGCCACAGAGCAGCTGGCCGGCCCGGCTCGCTGCAGCCGTCGTTGCCTTGGACCGTCTCGAAGCGTCGCCGGTTCCACACCTCGCCTCAGGTCTGGGGCTCGACATGCCATTCCATGTCCTGTCCAAGCGAGCTGGTTCGATCATCAAAATGATCGATGAACTGACTGGTGTCACTCACTCGCAGCTGCTGACGCTACCGCTCGCAGACGTCGTTTCGATGCGCGACCGCTGTGATCAGGCATCAACACTCATGCAGTCGTTCCGCGCGACCCAGGAGCAGGCTTTCCGGCAAGGCTTTGAACTGGAGGTCGTCGCGCAGTCCTATGCTGAGTTGACGCCCCAGGAAGATGAGGCCGACTTCCCATCCGTGCTGGCTCGCGTCGAAGCAGGCTGCATACAGGGTTTTGCCCTGCACGGCGCGGCCTGCGCGTTGCTGGCCGAGCTCGGCATCGGCCCGCATCCGGCGGACACGCTTTCGTCGATGAAAGCGCTCGCAGATTGCCTGATCGATACGATCGATCTGAAAGATGTCCAACCCGGACTCGTCGAGAACCTCGACGAAACCGAAAGCCTTGCTCGCTCCGTCGCCCGGATCCTGACGGCCGGGGATGAGCTCGACGCCGATTTCGGCCTGAATTGGCGCAATCAGAGCAGCAAACGGTTGAACGCTGCCGCGGCCATCCTTCGCGGCGCCGACCCATCGCGTCTGGCCAGCGTGAAGACGTTCTGTCGCGGCGTCTGCCCGAGCGAGGACCCAGACACCCTGGAGCGCATGGGCAGGATCGTCGATGCCTGGGCGCGGATGAAAGCCAGCCAGAGGGGCAAGGCGCATTATGGTAGTGCTTGGGAGGTCCCCGATGACGTCCTGGCTCTGTCTGAAGCGGCCGCCGGCTGGGCTCGTGCGGCTCGACGTCATGACCCTGCCCTCGTCGCTCGGCTGATGACTGTATCCGCAACGAAGCGGGAGCAATGTCAGGCCATGGCAGCCGATGTCATCGGCTGCCAGTACGGGGCGGGATCTGCAGTCTCATTGGCAGCTTTGCCCGACCATCTCGACGCATGTCTGGCGGTTGCCCGAGATGCGGCCAAGGCTCTGAAGCATGTCCCGATTTCGCTGGCCCGTGAGTGCGCTGAAGCCCTTGGACACCGCGGAACATCGCGACTGCTTCTGAAAGGGTGCCCCCTCGGCACCGATGTCGATCCTGCCGTCCTTGCAACCGAATGCAGGCTCGTCGTCGCGGCGCATGATGCAATCGGCGCCGACCTGGTCTCGTCCGCCGAGGCACGCGCAGACGCAGCTGTCTTCAGCAAGCTCGTCCTGACGGCGGCCGATGAGATCGCCCCACTCCCTGATGCCTTTCTGCCTGGCGAGCTCGCGACTGCGCGCGAGATCAGGCGGACGCTGTCGACACGCATGGCGGCCCATCATGCCGCGCGCGATCCGGAAAAGCTTCGCGGGCTGGTTTCCGAACTCGGCGGCGGGGCATTGCTGCAGCGCCTGGAAGCCGAACTTGAGCCTGCTGCTTGGGGTGAGGAAGCAGGCAAAATTCTCAACCTCGCAGCCTAGAGCCGGAGTGCCAGGGGCAACCAAATGGAAACGGCCCGGAACCTGTCCGAGCCGCGACCTGATCTTGCCTTGAGGTGGGTGTTCAGCCCATCGCCATCATGGGCTCAGGCATGGCCTCCGGCTCCGCGTAGCGCTCGGCGGCCTTGTCGGCGACGCGCTGCTTGCTGCCGGGCTGGTAGGCGATCTGGTTGTGATAGGGGCAGTATGAACCCTCGCCGCGGTAGGTCGTGTTGCAGAAGCGGAATGTCTTCTCGCAGGGGTCGCCGACCGGCCACTTGCAGGCCTTGCCTTCGAGGCTGGCTTCGAAGAGGGAATTGACAGCCTCGGCGCCGAACCAGGAGGTCTCGGGCATCATCGGGGGCGGGAGCGGCGCGGCCACCTGACGGACCGTCGCGGGCCGGGGAGCAGGCCGGCTGAAGAGAGCATCCAGGGCAGGCGTCTCGCGGGTTCGAGGCTGCTTTGCTGCTTTGGGCTTGGCTTCCTTGGGAAGGCGGTCCGCCTTGGTGGAGCGCGGTGCGACGCTGTCCCTGGCGCCGCCTTTGTAGGCCAGTCCGAGACGGTTGACCTTGCCGATGATCGAGTTCTTGGTCAGTTCCGTGCCGAACATCTCGTTCAGCTTCGTGGCGATGGCCGAGGTGGACAACCTTTCCACCACCCACATCTCGCGCATGATGTTTTCGCGCTCTTCGGTCCAGCTCATCGGTGCCACTCCCGGTCGGTGCATGAGCGGCCTCATGTGAAGCCGCAAGGATCAGATAATCTGTCCTACAAGCGACCCCA
The DNA here is from genome assembly GCF_001713455.1 of Bosea sp. RAC05. Classification (NCBI taxonomy): domain Bacteria; kingdom Pseudomonadati; phylum Pseudomonadota; class Alphaproteobacteria; order Hyphomicrobiales; family Alloboseaceae; genus Allobosea; species Allobosea sp. RAC05. The sequence continues at coordinate 588,418 of NZ_CP016463.1, read as the reverse complement.
GAAAGTGTCGAGAATCCTTTCAGGCACCGAACGATTGATCCGTGGATAAGCGAAGCGGTCCTTTGTTCAGGCCATGGAATCGTCCATCCTGTCGGCTTGCGAGTCCTCACTCGCGAGGAGATCTCGATGCCGACGCCCGCCTTCATCACCTTCACCGGCGCAGACGACAATACGCCTCATGACGATCTGGCTGCCTTCGCTGCTCGCCATCCAAGGACCGAGTTCGGGATCCTGTTTTCACGCAGTCGCGCTGGTCAGCCGCGGTATCCGTCGCGCGAATGGGTTGGCCTCCTGCCGAAAAACCTGATGCTCGCGGCTCATGTCTGTGGCCGGTGGGCGAATGAGCTGGCCGTCGATGGCTCGCAGCCTGACGTCGAATCCCAGCTGTCGGGCTTCGGCCGGGTTCAGATCAATGTCCCCAAACTCCCAAGCGATCTTGGCCCGCTGATCCAGTTTGGAGCGCGGCACAGTGTCGAGATCATCCTCCAGTGCCGGGATCCCGAGATCTTCCCGACAGAGGATCGTGTCTCATGGCTCTATGACGCATCCGGCGGCCGCGGCGTCATGGCCCAAAGCTGGCCGACGCACCCAGGCGATCGCCTGGTGGGCTATGCCGGCGGGCTTGGTCCGGCAACCGTTCACGAGGCTCTCGACGCGATACAGACGGCATCTCCGTTTTGGATCGACATGGAGAGCAAGGTTCGCGACCAGGATGACCTGTTCGATCTCGACCTGTGCTCGGCCGTCGCCGCGCATTCGGGGCTGTGATGAGCACCCGTCCGATCGCCATCGACCTGTTTTCAGGTGCGGGCGGGCTTTCGCTCGGCTTCGAGCAGGCCGGCTTCGACGTGCGCGCGAGCGTCGACGTCGATCCGATCCACTGTGCCGTCCATGAATTCAACTTCCCCGGTTGCGTCTCGATCGCAGGCGATGCCGGCGCGCTCACCGGGGCTGATATCCGCGCGCGCGCCGGGCTGGGCTCGGCTGCGATCGCGTGTGTCTTCGGCGGCCCCCCCTGTCAGGGGTTCTCGACGATGGGCAGACGCTCGATGGAGGATCCGCGCAACGGCCTCGTCATGCATTTTCACCGGCTTGTCCACGAGCTCGATCCCGATACCTTCGCGTTCGAAAACGTGAAGGGGCTGACGGCTGGCTCGCAGAGGGTGTTCCTGGATGCCTTTCTCGATGCCTTCACCGCGTCGGGCCGATATGACATCGTCAGCCCCTGGCAGGTTTTGAATGCTGCCGACTTCGGTGTCCCTCAGGCTCGCAAGCGCCTGATCATCATCGGCGTGCGTCGTGGCAGCACCATGCCTGCCTGGCCTGTGTCCGCCGGCCGGGTGACCGTTGCCGATGCCCTCGACGACATCCCCGATGCCGATACCATCCCGGCTCTGATCGAACGTGACTGGGCTGAGGTCGAACACGGCCAGCCATCCCCATACGCAGCAGTGCTGAGGGGGATTATCGGCGACCCAGGCGACTTCTCAGTTCCGCGCTCGTGGGCGCCGGAGTTGCTGACCTCCAGCCTGAGGACAGAACATTCCGAGCTCTCGAAGGGGCGCTTTGCGATGACACCGCATGGGACCTTCGAGCCGGTCAGCAGGTTCTACAAGCTCAACCCGAAAGGGGTGAGCAATACGATCCGGGCGGGCACCGGGCGCGACCGTGGTGCCTACACCTCGGCTCGCCCGATCCACCCCCATCACCCGCGTTGCATCACCGTGCGCGAGGCTGCGCGGCTGCATTCCTATCCTGACTGGTTCCGCTTTCACGCGACGAAATGGCATGGCTTCAGGCAGGTCGGAAACTCGGTTCCTCCCCTGCTGGGCCGCGCGATCGCGGGCTCGATTGCAAAGGCCATCGGATACTCACCCGTGAAGCCAAGTCACATCCACCAGCTGGGTGATCCGCGGCTCTTGCTGCTCAACGGCACACAGGCCGAAGCGCATTTCGCTTCGCGGCGGTGAGCGATGGCGCCTAAGGCGCCATCGACGTCGACGACTCAGGCTCAGGCTCTGCGTGCGCTGTGCCGCCGTAGGCAAGCCGATCATAGAGATCACGCAGCACGGCCTCATCGTCGTATCGGACGACATGACAGGGGAACACGGTGTTGCGAAACAGGAACTGATCTTCGCGATCAAGCTCTGACCAGACGCGGCCGCGCACAGCGAAGCCGTCCTCGACGAATTCCGTCAGCGCTGTCCAGCGCTGCTGGCCGTCGAGGAGCCAAAGCGATGCCGGGCCACCCAATCTGGAACCGTGATTCACGACGTAGCCGCCAAACGGCAGCCCGATGAAGACGCTCTCGATAAGAGCCACCTTCTGACTTTCGCGCCAAACCGCTTCGCGCTGGAAGGGAGGGAGGATGAACGCCCCGAGCTGGCGCTCTCCCTGAACAGGCTTCCTGACGCAGTTGGCAGGATCGAGACCAGCGGAAATCGGCGTCGACAACGCCTCGCCGAAGAACGTCCGCAGCTCTCGCATCGTCGCCGTCATCATCGATCCTTCATCGACTACATGCCTGGGGCAGGGGCAACCGGCGCGATTTCCCGGCGCGGGGCGAGCGGTCTCGGTCGGCGGAAGGGCTCGACATTCCTGACCAGCGCAGGCTCTCGCCCCGTGGGCCAGGGCGCAAGCTTTTCCTTGCCGGCATTGGAGCCGATGCCGCGCATCACGGCGACGAGGGAGATCTCCATCCGCCCGACACGTGTGATGCCGGCGCGATCGATGCGAAGGATCTCGCCCTCCGACGGCGTCGCGACGGCCTCGACACCCTTCATCGATGCGGCCAGGTCGGCATGGGCGCCGACAAGGGCCCGCGTGCCGTGAACGGGGAGGGCGAAGCGGGGCTGGAGCATGCGGTACATGTCCGCGAGATCCCCGCGCCGGCCGTGGCCAGATGCATGGACGGGAAGCCCTGATTCCGCATCGATCACCACCACGCCATGTGAACGCAGCACATCGAACATGGCACCGATGGTGGCCTCGTTGCCTGGAATCGCGCGGGCCGAGTGAATCACCATGTCACCCTCCTCGAGGCGCATGGCGCCATGAGGGGTGCGACGACCCATTTCGAGATCATCCGCCATCCGACGCAGTGCCGAGCGTTCTTCGGCCTGTGTGCCAGTGCACACCATCGCCAGCCGGTCAGGAGCGATGTCTCGTGGCAGGCGCCGACCGTCGAGGAAGGGTGTCAGCGTAGGGTTGATTACGCCGGTCGCCTTTGCATTCTCGATGTTGCGCGCAATCGACAGGCCCGACGACGCCAGAAGACGCCCCGACCGCTTGGCCGCGAGCCGGATCCCCTCGATGCGCGCCAGGTTGGAAGCGAATGTCGAGACGACGACGCGCCCCTTGTGCTGCTGCATGATCGAGGTCAGCCCGGCCATGACCTCGCCTTCCGTACGGGCCTTCCCTTCGAGGTGGGCATTGGTCGAGTCGCCCATGAAAGCCAGGACGCCATGGTCGCCGATGCGCTGGAGCGAGGTGTAATCCGTGCGGCCGCCGAGAACGGGATCTTCGTCGAGCTTGAAGTCGCTGGCGTGGACGATGCGGCCAGGCCGGGCGGCAATCGACAGAGCCATGGTCTCGGGCGCCGAATGGGTGACCCGAATGGGCGTGATCTCGAAGGGCCCGATGCGGGAGGTGCGCTTGGGGAACATGGTCCGCAGCGGATGCGAACGCCCGATCTCACGCAGCTTGTTCTTGACGATGCCCAGTGTGTAGGGCGTGCCGTAGATTGGAACGGTAGCCAGCTTGGGCCAGGCGGCCGAAAAGGCCAGCAGAGGCGCGATGGCCCCGATATGGTCCTCATGCGCGTGGGTCAGCACGATGGCATCGAGGCGGCGCAGGATGTCCTGGAAGCTGCGCGGATCCGGGATGATCTGGTCAACCTCGGCTTCATGGGCTTCAGCGAAATCGGCCGCCTGATCATCATCGGCGCCGGGAAAGGTCGCCCCCATGTCGACGAGTACCCAACGACCGTTGGTCCCGTAGGCCGTGAAGTTCATTCCGACCCGATCGGTTCCGCCGAGTGGAACGACCAGGATTGAATCGGCGTCAGGAACGGGGATGGGGGCTGCGTTGTGAACGGGCAGCTTCAGAGTGGGCTTGTGCACTAGGCAAGGACTTTCGTTGTCGGTTGTGGCCCTAGAGGGCTCCAGTCCTTTGATCGTATGCGATTCACACGAAACCAAAAAGGATTGCCTGCCGAAGCATGAAGCTATCCTTTATGTGGTCGGTCCAGAGCCTTGTCGCTTGCGAACCGTCAGGCGACTTTGGCTATCCAAGGAGATCGCCATGAACCACGCCTATGACCGCGCGAAGACGTCCGTCCCCGTTCTGCTGAAACGCGATCGTGTCGCCGAGGCGATCGAGATGCTCGCGCGAGCCGCGGCTTCCATGGCCTCGCCCGGCATCCTGGGCGAGCTTCCTGAGAACCCGATGCCAAGCGAGATCTATGACGCACTGTCCAACAAGGATCGCCCTGGCGCCTATCGTGGCAGCCTTCTGGGCTGGGCAGCCGCTTTGGCGGGGAAGGATCCGGTCCAGTTCGCCGATGCCCATGGTGTGGCGTTCGATCAGATCTTCCGCAGCCAGGTTCTGGGGGATATCGAGCATGTCCTGGAAGGACGCGAGCCTCGCGCCGATGGCAGCGCCGAGTCGATCGAGGACTTTTTCCTCAAGAGCGACGAGATGGCAGCATTCGTGAACGAGCATTCGACCGGCCCGGCGCCCTGGAGCACCGCGCTCGACCCGTCGGGAAGCCTGATCGTCTCTGATGCCGATCGATCGGTTTTCTATCGCCTCGCAGCCGACGGCGCCGGCTTCGAAGTCAGTCTCTTCACAGACGCGATGTCCGTCATCGAGGGCAACACGGACGAGGGCACGCCTGTCGGTAACTACCAGGGCATCTCGGAAGCTTTCGAGGCAATCCTCGTCCACGCCGAGCTTTCGTCGTCGGTCGCACCCACGGCCTGAACCATGCGGTCAGTCGAGCTCATCGTTCATGCCCACTATCCGCTGACGTGCCAGAAGCGTCGGGCTCGCCAGACGAAGACGCTTCTGGTCAGGGACGCGTTTCCCATCGAGGTGCCCGTTTTGTCTCTCGATGAAGCGCCCGAGGTCATCCGCGTGCGCGAACGGTTGAACATGCGCGAGATTTCGCGCCGCCTGGGGCCCGCCGGTATGCTCGGGCAGGGGCCCTCACCCCGGGGCGGCCGCCCAGCCACACTCGCGACAGCTCAGCGGCTTCTCGACCAGCACCATGCCGAGAGCGTGTTTGGCACCGGGTTCGGTGCCGAGCTTTTGCCGGAGGAGTTTCGGACTGGGATCACGAAGGTCACGGAGATCCCGATCGACGTCGACCTCGTGACCTTTGATGGGCGCGAGGCCTTCAGCGATCGCCTGCGTGATGACCTTCAGGACTGCGTCTTCGTGGACGACATGCTGCATCGGGCCAACCCGATCCCGTTCATCCAATACGCCTATCGCAACAACACGATCTCGCTCGACCTCAAGGCAGATGTGCGGACGGGGCTCCCTCATGACGTCCTGCTGCGGGGCTTCGCCTTCTCGTGCCTTGAGCAGGAGAAGGCGCAGTTCTTCGGCAATTTCATCGCCGCGAAACGCCCGGGCAACAACCGGTTCGTGCGGGAAGACTGCGTCGACATCCTGTCGGTCGATACCGATGCGCTGAAGCGCTACCCCTTCCCGACCCACTATCACAACGCTGCCGCAGCCATTCGCCATGTCTTCCAGAGCAGCAACAGCTGCTTCGACCTCATGAGCGCGGAAACTCTACGCAGCCTGGCCGACCTGAAGGACTTGCACGATCAGCTCGATCCGCAGCGACCGGACGTTTCGCTGAGGGCAAATGACCTCATGCAGCAGCTCCATGACGATGGCTTTGGTATCCCCAAGAAGAACTCGTCGAGCCGCGCCAGCCTGCTACGGCACTCAGAAATTGCCCTGAAGGCACTCGAAATCTCGGACATTCCCGCCCTGATCGTCGAGGCCGCCCCGGTGCATGACGAGGACCTCGACACCCTGAGCCCGATCTGACCATGGCCAATCCGGGACCAGGTTCCAGCGTCGACGCATCCGTTCAGAACCAGCGAGCCAGCGTATGACGATCCGTGTCTCGATCCCGTTTCTCTACCCAGCCTTCGTGATGAAGCATCGGGCACGCGCGACGCGGCAGGTCCTGCTGCGCGACAGCTTCGATTTCGACGTGCCGGAGATCTCAAGCGCTGAGGCTCCGCTGGCTCTCAGCTCGACGTACTACTGGTACGGACAACAGCTCACGCTGGAGCGACGCGTCTATCAGGACATGCTGATCGGGCCATCCTCACTGGACGGCGGTCGAACGGTGCTGCCGGCGTCGCGTTTGGCGCGGACCATCGCCGAATACGATGATCTGAACGATCTGGAGCGCAGCATGCGCTCGCTCAACGGTGTCCTCGTCAATGCTTCCCTGATCGAGCCCACTCATCTGGGGCCCGAGAAGATTGTCGGCGCCTTCGGTGAACTGCCCATCGACATGGAGGTCGTCCGCAGCGGGCACGAGCAGGCCCTGCAGCGGATGAAGGATGCTTGTGCTGCGCTGGTCTCGATCGACGGCAAGCTGCACCGCGGAGCTTTAATGCCCGCGACCAAGATCCAGATCGACAGCAACTGGATCAAGGTCGACACGGTACCGGAATACGATCCCGAAGGCCTCGTCGAAGACAAGCTGCCGGGCTTCATCTTCGGCCTCGATGATACCGAGCGGGCGCGGGCCTTCATCCTCGAGGCCAGCCGGATCTTCAAGATGACGAAAGAGCCACAGGGCTGGCTCGGCGATCCCATCTTCCATGATCCTGACAAGGCGTCGCCGGTCGATGAGCTTGGCCGCAATGCCACGACCGCATCGCTGCTCGCCCTGAGAGCGCTGAGCCATCATCTGGGACGGCTGAACCGAGACGGGGGACCAGCCATCGCCGAACTGATGACGGCTCGTGACGCGGCCCGCGCTGGCGACCCCACAGCTCCCGCGATCATTACGGCGGCCCTGGAGAGGTTCATTGCAAACGGCTGCTATGTGCCGGACGGACACACCACGATCCGCAACAACATCATGAGCAGCTTCGAAGTCGCAAAGCTCGCGATCGCGTCCTCGCGCGGGCACCAGCTCGATGTGCCCGCACCAGATGACGATCGCGCCCTGGCAACGCTTGGAGCTGGACTGTGACCGCCATCCGCTTTGCGTACACATCCGATCTCACCTACGTCGCGCGTGGAGCGCGGTCGGTCAGCCAGCATGCCATTGCTGGCCAGATCGAGATCGATATACCCGATTACGCTTCCGGGGACGCGCCGGTCGCCCTGACCCTCACGGCCAATGGCTCGCCCTTGCCGTCGGCCAAGCGGCGCTTGGTCGAAGGCAGGCTGTTCAGGGCCTTCAACGGTCCCCTGGTCGGCGACGGCAGCCTAGCCGGTTTCGCCCAGACCATGGACGACCCCGCCAATGTCCGTGCCCTGGCCAACCTGGACCAGCCACGCTTCACCGTCACGCTGCCATACCGCCCGTTTGTCCGCCGGATCGATGCCGACACGAGCTTGGTAGTGGAGGAGAAAATCAAGGCGGCCGCGGAGAAGTTCTGCTTCATCGACGGCCAACTCCATCGCAGGTCCGCACCACCCGTCATCCAGGTCTCAATGACGCAGCAGACCGGGATCCGGTACGTGCTCGCGAACACCAACGACGGCCTCGCCGCACGCAAGATGCTGAGCTTCTCGGCGGAACGGCTCGATGTCATGCGCGAGTTTCGCGAGCAGGTCATCAGATCGATCATCAAGAACCCGACCGGGCCCTTCCAGCCGGATGGGTTTGCTTGCGAGCTCCAACTGCAGCCGGATTGGGCGCCATTCCCCGAGACGTTCGCCAACACCAGGTGCCTGTTCGCGCAGATCCTCTCCCTGTCGCCGGCGCACTTCAGTGACCCGGACCTGCGGCGTCTGAGGACTGAACCCGATCCCTATCAGGCGTCGTTTTGGGCCCAGGACGTCCTCGACTACGCCCGCGGCAAGGGCGTCTCCATCCTGTCCCATCCGCTCGCGGACCTGACGAATGCGGCCGTCGCCGCCATCGAATGGTCAGGCGACTTTTTGAGCCCCTCACGCGACCCCGACCTCGCCAATCTGAGCCTTTGACTATGGATCACATCGAACTCGACGTCGCATTCGCCTACCCGGTCACCTACCAGAAAAGCCGGGCGCGGACTCCCCGCAAGATCCTCGTCGGCGATCGGACGAAGGTGAAGATCCCCAACCTGTCGGCTGAGGATGCACCTGTCGCTCTTCGCCTCATCGAGACTGACAACAACGGCGCTTGGAGACACGTGTTGGAGCGTCGGGTTGCCAATGGCCAATCCCTCTCGCGAGCTACTGCCTTCGTCGATTGTGTCGACTTGGATCGCTGCAGAGAGATGATCCAAACGCATACTGGCACACACGAACTGTTCCAGGGACAGTGGCGGATGGAAACGCAAGGCCATCATCTGGAGCCGTGGCGCGATCCCGAGGCCACACACTTCCACGCCACCCTTCCCCTCGATGCAGACATTGTCCTGAGCGAGCGCCGGGACGAAATGGCGAAGTTCGTCGAACGCGTCGTAGAGAAGTCCTTCGTCATCGACGGTGAACTCTGGTGGCCTGCACCCGAACCGATGATTGAGGTCACTCTGTCACGCGAGGGGCCCACACACCCGATTTCCATTCGCCTTGATCGCGCCAAATCGGCCTACGCCAGCGAGCACGGCTTCATGTTTGCACCGGAGCATTTCGACGTCGCCAAGGATTTCGCTCGTCAATGGGCTCATTTGCAGAAGCCCGAATTCAGCAGGCTCGTGGAGGGTCTCGATGGCCGCAGACGCATCCACTGGCATTTGCGGAATATCGAGGTCGATGTTCGTGATACTGGGCTCCTAGGGTCGATCCGCGAAGCGGCGCTCAACGCAAGCGCCGGCGCGTCGATGTGCATGCGCAGCCTCACTGAGATGATGTTCTCGCTGCCTGCGGAACAGGTCGGGCTGATCCACCAGTTGGCGGTGGTGCGTGACGAAGCTCGGTCAGGCGATACGGATGTCGCCCAATCTTTCATGGCTGTGCTGGACATGATCGAGACTTCGGTCTGTGGAGAGGAGTGGCACTATGCGCGGCAGGCGCTGACGCGAGCCATCGCAGTCAGCCGGGACGCTGTCTCCCGGTCATGCGACATGGCCCTCGATCCCCCGGCGTGCGACAAGGACGACGATCTGTCCGGACTGGCCCCCTAGGCGATCGCGCGTAGGATCCGGTCCTGGACAACCTCGGCCGGCGCGTTGCCATCGACGCGCCTGACTATCCCTCTGGGCTCGAAGACTGCCAAAGCCGGCAGGGTCGTCTCCCGCCAGATCTGAAGCCGACGGCCAACCACGTCGGCATTGTCGTCAGCACGAGGCTCCATCCCCAGCGACCTTGCGTGCTCGGCCCTTGCCTCGATGCGAGCCAGGATCGCGCGCTCGTCGACGTCGATCTGAATGACGTAGTCGGCCGGCAGGCCCATCTCGTCGAGGAGATCGATGCAAAGATGGGCCTGCGCGACATTGCGCGGGTAGCCATCGAGCAGGAACCCGCTTTCGCCGTCCGACACGAGCGTCTCGCGCACGATTTTCGTGCCAAGCGCGTCGTCAACGAAGCCGCCTGCGTTGATGAGAGCGGACACCTCGCGGCCGAGATCGGTATCGGTCGCACCGAGTTTGCGAAGCATGTCTCCGGTGGACAGATGCCGAAGACCGAACCTCGCTGCCAGCATCTTCGCCTGGGTGCCTTTGCCGGCGCCAGGAGCGCCCATCAAGATCAGTCTTGAGGTCATCTGGCCATGGCCCTTTCGAGCTTTCCGTGGATGCCGCTATCGAAGGATTGAACATTCAATCCGATTCGCTTCTTCATCCAGTTCACCAGAGAAGCGATTTCGAGCATAGGGGTGCCAGGGCGTGGTTCGTTCCGGACAATCAGGATCGGTCGAGCCGAGACGCCCAGTGATGCGCTGGCTGGGCGGCAAATGGATGCTCGCACCAAAGATCATCGCCCAGTTTCCGGCGCATCGCGTCTATGTCGAACCTTTTGCAGGGGCAGCCAGCGTTCTGCTGCGCAAGCCACGCTCCTACGCCGAGATCCTCAACGACATCGACCATGACGTCGTCAATCTCTTCAAGGTCCTTCGCGACGATGACAGCGCGGCACGCCTGGTCAGGCTGGTCCAGCTCACCCCTTTCGCCAGGGAAGAGTTCAAGGCAGCCTATGAGCCCTGCGAAGATCCCGTCGAAAGAGCTCGGCGCCTGATCGTTCGATCTTTCCTCGGCTTTGGCTCCGACAGCGCCAATGCTCTCGCCAGCACCAGCTTCCGCGCGTCGTCCAACCGCAATGGCACGACGGCCTCGCACGACTGGGCAAATTATCCGGAAGCCCTGTCGGCCGTTGTCACGAGGCTGTCAGGGGTTCTGGTGGAAAACCGTCCGGCCATCGAGGTCATGCTGCAGCAGGACAGCCCGGACACGCTTCATTATCTCGATCCGCCCTACATGCCCGAGACGCGCTCGACCAAATCCCGCAAGAAGGGCGTGGGCTATGTGAGCTATCGCCACGAGATGGTCGCAGCAGACCATGAGGCTCTCCTCGATGCGATCAGAGAGCTGTCTGGCATGGTCGTGCTGTCGGGGTACCCCAACGCGCTCTATGACGCGAAACTCGCCGGATGGGAGCGTCTGGAGATGCACGCGGTCGCCGATGGTGGCCTCAAGCGCACCGAGGTCCTCTGGATATCACCGAATGCGACGGCGCGCCGGCTCGCCGGCGCGAGCGCCCCATCACTGTTCGATGCAGCCTGATCAGCGCGGTGCCATCGCACTGGCGGTATCGTCGGCTTCCACAGTGCGTTCCGCCTTCATAGCCGCGTCATAGATGGCGCCGCAGGCGCGCAGCGAAGGTTCCAGCTCGCTGACGAGGAGGGCCATCGCGTGTCCGGGCAGGGCATCCGCGGCGCGGCCGCGCGAGAGGTCAGACAGAAGCTGCATCACGCCGCTGAGGTCGCCCTGGCTGATGCCCTGGCCGTCGAGCCCGCGCGCCAGCACACCGACGACCTGGTCGATCTTGGCGGCATTGGCTTCGCTGAGCGGCTGCCCGCCCATCTGCAGTCGCATCCGGGTCTGACCGTAAGCAGCCATCAGGTTCTCCCCCGGTGAGAGCACGCCGGGAGCCATGCGAGCGAGAGCCAGGAGCTGCTCGTCGAAGACCGACTGCGCACGGGGCGCGACGCCGTCGCTGATGCGGCCGGGGCGCCTGGCCGACAGGAAGGACGAAACATCCGAGGCCGGAATCGCGACCCTGCCGGCGCCGATGGTGAGCGCGGTGAAGGTCAGATCGCCCCCGTCTCTCGTCAGCACGACAGGAACGGTCTCGACGGTGCGATTGCCCTCGAAGTCGACGACGGGCCAGCGCGCCTGCATCACGAGACCGTCGGTTGTTGCCCGACCATGAACCAGATCGAGGAAACGCTCGGCGATCAGAGGCTCGCAGGGTCCAGACAGCGTCTGGACAACGCCCTCTCCGGTCCGCCTCCAGACCCGATCACGACCGTCGACCGGACCATAGCCATACTCGGCGCCGTCGACGCCCATTGCCGACCGGTAAGAGCCGTGAGCGCCGTCGGCGTTGGTGAAGGCGAGGCTGGTCGCAGCCCGCGTCGATGCAGCAGCGCGAAGGATGGTTGGCAGCATGAAAGAACTCCCTGTTCATTTCATGCTCGGGTGGGACCTCGAAAGTCACAACAGGTTGGGCTGCGAGCCCCGTCAGCGCCGCGGCCGCGGCGTCCCTTCCGCAACCGGCAGTACTTCGTGCCCGGGCGGAATCTCATAGCGCTTGCTCAACGCCGTGATGTCGGGGGCAACATTGCGCCCATCATTGCGAGCACCAGCGTTTTCGAGGCAGGCGGCCGGATCGTTGTCGAAAAATACCCATTCAACGATCGCGTCCGGAAACCGGTCCTCGATAACGCTGAGAGCTGCCTTTCGGATCTCAGCGTCACAGAAATTGACGTCTGCGATGGCCAGCCAATTGACAGCATGCTGCGGCAGCTCGTCGAGCGACGCGATATCGTCGATGATGACGGCGCCCTGGCCAGCGTAGGTCTTCAGCAAGGTCGACTTGCCGGATCCCGGCAGGCCGGCGACGAGCGTGATCTTCATGGGGCCGGGGCCGCCTCCCTGGCCTGGGCATAGCCGAACTCGACCAGGCGATCATAGACGGCGTCGAAGGAAATGTATTTGAAGGCGTATCGGGTCGAATTTCCGTAATGGCCATCGTCGGAGAAATGGCCGCCTGTGACGATGTCCTCCTTGATCGCGAGGTACTCGCTCAACCGGATGTCGGCACCTTCCAGGGCGGCCAGCAGCCCGTAGAGCGCCTCAGGCTCACCTTCCGGGCTGACGGGCTGAAGAGCTGACGATCCCCAGCAATTGCCACCTTCGGTTCCGCCCGTGATCCATGAGGCCCAGAAGGTGTCGGCAGGCAAGCCGGGTGGCCGCCTCATGTCGGTCCAGTCCTTGTCCGGGCAGTCCGGATCCGGTTTGTCGTTGGACAGCCGGCGAACGCGGTCGATGAAGTCGTCATAGTTGATCATGGAAATGGTCCGCAGAAGAACAGGCCAGGCAGCCTGGGGGGCGAATGTCAGAAGCCGAGCGAGCTCGTGTTGTCCTCGACATCTGGGTCGGCGTCGGCCTCGGCCTTGCGTTCGAGATACGCATCGAGCTGCTCGGTGACACCGAGGTCCCCGCAGCATCGCCGCAGGCGGCCATCGTCGAGCCCTGACAGATCACTGTCGAGGGGTAGCCCTGCAAAGCGCTGGCCTCGAGGCGCGTTCTTCGAACGCTCCGCAATGTAGAGCCAGTCGGCGATGGCGCGTTCGGGCGTCGCGCGGGGGTAGCGGGCCGAGCTGTCGAGCCGATCGGTCTCGTCGCCTGCCTCCGTCAACGCGCTGGTCATGCCGTAGAACCGAAACCCGATTCCACCGAGATCAGACGAGCGCGTTGCCGCCTCGCTGCTGGCGACGCGCTTGAGGGTTTCGCCGATCGCTGTCGGAACGATGGCCACGACGACCCTTGAGGGGTTGTTGAGGATGCCCTTCTCGCCCAGCACGGTGTGGAGGCTGACGATCGCGCCCGGGTGCATCAGCTGGGCCGCCTCATTGGGATGGGGCTGAGGCCTGGCGGACATGTTCATGTAGAGATTGCGCCTGACCTTGATCAGGTCGCCGGTCGCGACGAGATCGTTGATCAGGCGATAGGCCGCGCGCGCAGGCTCCCCGGTCGGCATAAAGCCGGGCCCGCCGCACCGGGCGATGGTCGATGCCATTGCCGGCAGATCGAGGAACGCGATTGCACCCTCTCCCGAAAGGGCTTCGAGTACCTCTCGCTTCCAGAGAAACGTGCTCAAGGTGAGGCTCCTGCCGCAAGATCGCGGGCTTCCCGGAGCCACTTCTCAACGTGCTCCTGCACCCGAAGGCGCATCTCATCCCAGACTTCCTCGGTCAACTGTTCGACGGCAGCGGCGGGCAGGTAGGGCGTCAGCTGAACCTTCGCCAGATCGTAATCCAGCAGTTCGAGCTTGGGCCAGAGCTCTGCGAGCGCGCGATCGAGACCTTCAGCACCGAGACCTGCGAGGAGAGGGGCAGGGGTTTCGACGCGCATCATGATCAGGACATTGAGATCCCAAAGATCGCGAGCCGCGGTGCGATTGGGCGCCAGCAGGGCCTGAACCTTCGATGCCGCCATCGTGGCCGGGGCATAGACTTCGACCATCGTTCCGCCGCCATCCATGCGGTCCATGGTCCGTAGCGGCATTGATCGCAGCAGCTCAGGCGAAGGGAGCCCACGCCGGGAGATCTCGACCGTGAGATGGATCTCGCTCTGGCCGCCGGCGACGCGTCCTCCAATCTTGAAGCGCTGAACGGTTTCAGTCTGCTTGGGCATCGAAAACTCGATGGCGTCGACCAGGCCTGTGCCGCGCAACTCATCCACTGCAGCGGCCATGGCCTGTCGCAGCGCAGCCTGGGGCAATGACGGCCCCGCCTGCAGGTCGACATCCTTGGTCAGCCGCTGACTGCCGTATCCCGAACGCATCGCCATGCCGCCCTTCAGTGCAAGCTGACGCGAGACAGATGATCGGAACAGGCACGAGATCAGCCGCGTCTGGAGGGCCTCTCTCACCACGATATCGGCTGGGAGGCCCATCTGACGGGCAAGGCGTGCCAGTCGCTCGGCAGCGGGAAGAGCGGTGGGGGCATCGACAGGGAGCTTGCGCATCTCACCCTCCGAGGAAACTGCCAATTCCGTCAGTTTCGACGGAGGGCCAGCGTCTCCTCACAAGGATGCGGGGCGGCGTTGAAAGTCAGAAGCTCCCGGCCAGGCTGACCAGCTCGGCATCAGTATCCGGCCTCAGCCGCGGCGTCCGGTCGAGATCGTCATGGATGGCGAGGAAAGCCTTCGAGACCTTCTTGATCAGGGTACTCACCTTGGCGTCCTGACCGACCGTATCGAGAAACCGGATGATGGCGTCGATCATGGGCGCCGGTTCATATTCGTCGGTCGTCCACTTCTCACCAAGCCGACGGATGTCGATCCACGCTTCCAGGGCCGGCAGGGGCAAGCTGGCGAAGTCCCCATCGAGACGCATAATGTCGAAGAGGACGGAGTTGATGGCAGCGTTGGTCTGGTCGAAATAGCCATAGGCTGGATCGAAGTTGACGATCTCAAGCCCACGCAACGTTTCAGGGAATGCTCCCCTGACTCCGGCCTTGCGCAGATAGGCGCGGGCCTGCTCGATCTGATCGAACCGGAACGATACTGCACCACGATCCGAGTAAATCATCCTGGGCCCGGCCTGAAACTCGATTTGCCCCGAGATCCCGGTCAATGTCACATCAAGGATCGGTGCATTGACGCGCTTATAGAGTTCGCCACCGACCATCAAAAATCGGTTCGCTGCGTCCTGCCGTGCGATCTCGCGCCAGGCAGGCTCGTCATCGACCACCCAGGCCTTGATCCCGTTCGCGCGCGCGAATTCGTCGGCGAGCATGTTAAGCGGCCGCAGGCCGCTATCCACGGGCCCCGCACAGTATACCTTCGCGCCATGCGGGAACGACCAGTGATGAATGATCGTGGTCTCCACCGCTCCCGTTTCGCCTGTGGCAGGAAGCTCGACCTTCTTCCACAGCTTGCCGTCGTGCCCATCCAGGCGGATGTCCAAAAACCGCTGTGTGGCCTGATAATAGGCCTGATTGTCATACCGAAGATGCAGCGCTCCCGGCGCTTCGAGAGCGGGCACTTCACGGATATCGATCACGAGGTCACGCGACATCACCTTGGCGTTGGCGGTCCGCATCTTCGGCAGGATGAATTTGCCGGTGAAGTCGTAATTCACCTTGATCTGCGCGCTCATACGAACCTCGGTAATGACGCCGACCCTCCGAGGAAACTGCCAGTTATGGCACTTTTCTCGGAGGGTCGTTCTGTTCCGCCCGGTCGATACTGATCCAACATCAAGGATCGACCGGGCAGTCCGTCTGAATTTGCAGAATGGCCCACTATGCGGAAAGGAAGAAGGCGGCAATCGCATGGAATCGGTGTAGACTTTTGCGATTGTCCAAGGATTCGTACATGCCGATCCAGCGCACCTTCGCCATTATCAAGCCCGATGCCACCCGCCGGCATCTGACCGGGGCCATCGTTCAGCTTGCCGAGCAGGCGGGTCTATCGCCTATCGCGTTGAAGCGCATTCGGCTCACCAATGCGGCGGCAGAGGCCATTTATCAGGAGCACGCCGGACAGCCATGGTTCGGCGAGCAGATCGATTACATGACCTCAGGACCCGTTGTCGCTGTGGTCTTCGAGGGAGACGAGGCGGTTTCCCGCTGGCGCGCGCTGATGGGCCCGACCGACCGCACCAAGGCGCCCGAGGGCACGATCCGCAACCTCTATGCCCTGTCCTATCGCGAAAACAGCGTGCACGGCTCTGACAGCCCCGAAGCGGCCGCGCGTGAAATCGGACTGATCTTCGCCGGCATCGAAATCGTCTGAACGCCCTTCGAGGTCGTGGAAAGCCTATGAACGACGCTATCGCCCTCCTTACCGATCCTGCCGGCCAGTGGCCGTGGCTGTGGGTCATCCTGATCGTTTTTGTGGCCGTCTCCGCATCGATCCTGATCATCGTGTCCATGCGGCACGCCATCAACTCGATGGCACGCGAGGCCGCGAGCGCGCTGACCAAGCTCGACCGTTCCAGCTCTGGGTCGCCTGCTCGTGAGGTGCCGTCCTTCGTCACTGTCGGCGAGGGCGGGAACATCTGGAAGCAGGGAGCATGCCTCGTTCGCCTCGTTCGTCGTCTGAATGGCCAGGATCGCGCCGAGGCTCTCAATGCGGCTTCGGAAGCACTGGACGACCTGGTCGGGCGACTGGCCGATCTCGACATCATCGAGAGCGACGTGCAGAGCAAGATCAGCGCTCATCAGGCGGATGCCGGCGAGTGGTTTGCCATGATCGAGGCAAACGTCACCATCCTGAACAGTGATCTGCAGCCTCGTATTGCGGAGACATCTCTCTCGGCCGGCTTCCGTGAAGAGCGAAACGGCAAGCGCGAAGAGGTCACGGTTGAAGATGCCCACGACCGCGCGTGCCGGATTGCTTTCGACGATGCGACGAACAACATGCGCTCAGTCGTGACGCGTCTGCGCGAAACCGGCGATCAGAACTATGACGATCTGGCGCTGGTCGACATCCGCATGGAGTCGGTCGCCGGTCGCACCAGCGAGGAGATCCGCAAGCGCGCGACCCTCGCCTGGCGTACGAAGGTCGCCTAGAGGGCCGCGATCCGCTCCAGCGAGGCCTCGTCGTCGTGGTCCAGTCGCGACACGAGATCGATGACCCGACGATAGAGGCTCGCGAGCGCTTTCAGGGCGTCCCGTCGCTCACTGAAGCCGTCGTGATGGAGCTCGAACAGACCAGCGGGCTGAACCTCCGGCATCGACAGTACCGCACTGACAGCCGCGTCGAACGAAGCACGGTCCTGTTCGGACCAGCCGATAGGCGCGTTCGATGCAGCCAGTCGCATGGCCCCCATGGCGGCACCCGAGATGGCATCGACCTGACCGTACTGAGCGCCGGAGAAGTAGCGCATGCCCTGATCGACGATGGATGCGGCAAGGATCGGCATTGGATCGAACGCGGGCGGGTCGACGTGAAAGACGAGCTCCTCTCCATGTCGCCGAACCATGTCCACCGGCCGGCCTGGCTGGAGGGCGTCGAGAAGCCATTGGAGGTGCCCGGGATCCGTCGCCACCCAGAGCGCCTGTGACCAGTCGTCATAATCCGGGATGAAGGCGACGCAACTCGCTTCCTCGATATCCCCCCGACCCATGTCCTCGTTGTAGAGAACCCATCCTGGGGGAGGGGCCTCGATATGCAGATGGCCGTCGATCAGCAGCAACTGCTCGGCTCTTGCCTGGGCGACAGCGAGGGCACGAGGAAGATCATCGTGATTGTAAGGCGTCCTGAAGCCGCAGGTCTGCCTTGAGGTATAGATCAACGCGCTGTTGTACCCCCTGATCGAGTTGCGTTCACGGCCGCCCCCGAATGGATAGTCGGCATGATCGCCATAGTAGGCGGACTCCAGTGAGGGCTTGCCGTACACGGGCTTTGCGTCGCCGCCGATCGCGACAGGCCCTCCCTCGGCGTCCAGCAGGCTACGATAGAGGCGCCCCTCATGCTCGCGCCAGGCGAAGGTCTGAAGCCTGCCTCGAACAAGGGCCGGATTGGGCCTGCGCATCTCCGCGACAAGCTTGGTCTCGTTGCCGCCCACGACGCGAACCTCGAAGGGATGCTCTTCGAAGAACCGCTGCCGCGAGGTTGTTCGCTCGCGCGGCCTGACGCCCGTGATGTCATGTGCAACGCGCAACCAGATTATCGTCGAGGTCACAGCCTGCCTCCCGGCGTCAGATAGGCGAGATCGGCGTCCTGATCGGGCCGAGGCGCCGGAGCGTTGGCGGCAAGGCTCGCCTCGATGCCGATATCCCAGGCCGCCTCCGGCCGCGGCCAGGTCCGATCGTCGATGTTGTCGCGAAACATGCGATAGCCCAACACCGCGCGCTCCAGATCCTCCTGACCGGGCACCAGTGATCCGAGCATCATGCCGTAGCCGGCCAGGACAAGCGGCGGCAGGGATTTCATCGCTACATCGCGCATCTTCCAGCCCATGACGGTCATGAAAGCTGACAATGGTGACAGCGGCGCCTGACCGACGCCGCGATCAAAGTCGAGGCTGAGGGTCTCGCAGAGCGCATCGCCACCGGTCACGACCGCCGGGCCGCGATCTTGGCCTGTCGCTTCTCTGAAGAGATCCTGGGCTTGAGCTGCCAGCGCTTCAGCAAACGCATGAGCCTCTTCGACCTGGTCGATGCGGAACGCTGCGTGGGCGCCGGAGCCATAGTCGCGACCGGTGATGCCGGGCACGATCTCGACCTGGAGGGGGCCGGCCAGTGGGCTTACCCCGACATGCAGGACTGGCTCCGCAGCCGGAATCATCAGCTTGCCGTCGACCACAGCAAGGGTGCTTGCGAAGACCTGGGCCTGCGATTGCGCTTCAGGGCGTTGCCGGCGGTCGACATCGACGATGGCACGCCCGGAATAGGCTTGTGCTCCAGGCACGAGCTGGTCGTGATCATAGACCTGATCGAGGAACAGAGCCTCCGCACGCAACCGATAGATAAGGGCTCGGACCTGCTGGTGGTCGGCTGCGCCACCACTCATGAAATGCGTGTGCGCCGCCTTGAGAACCTCAGGACCGCCTGACTGTCCGCCGAAGTCGATGGCTTCCCTCATCAGGGCCCCATCGACAATGCGCCACAGGATCGAGGATCCGCGACGGTTCATTTCGAATGCAATGGGCGCCTGATGGGCGTCGACACGGCGGATCGAGACCGGAAGCTGATCGCGAACGATGGCCCGCACGGGATGCGAGTTGCGCTTCTCGCGCAAAGACGCCTGATAGAGATAGGGGAGCCAATCTGGAGCGTTCATCATCCGGCCTCTTGCGCCGGATTTTGTACCCCATGCCCTCGAAACTCACGAGGAAAGGGCAGTGGCTCAGCCCGCCTGCAGATCCATCTGCTCGAACATGGTCGCCATCAGCCCCGGGATCAGGACGAGCGCCTTGCCAAGGACAGCCCCACAGACTTGCTCATCCTCGGCCGCTCGCGGCAGCAGCAAGGCGGGATTGATGGCGCCTGGCCTGCCCAGATACGCGATCACCCCCGGATAGAGTTTGCGAGCTCGCCGCAGGGATGAACTTGCATCCTTCAGCAACAGACTGTCGACGATCGGCGCGAGCCAGGCTTCCTCGACCGGGGAGATGACGCCGCGGCAACTGGCGAAACTGGTCGCAGCGCGGATGCCTGCGACAGAGCCGGTCGCCGCCGCACTGGCCCACCAGAGCCTGCTGATGCTTCCAGCCAACGAAACCGTAATGTCACCGATCCGCGGAGCGACTGCTGCCATCGTTTCGGCGACGCGATGCTGTCGCCCCATGCCGAAGTCCAGCAACGCTGAGGCTGCAAACATCTCAGGACGCTGCCAGCCGGAACCTGCTTGCCCGGACATTCGCCGCGCCGCTGCCGCGGCGCGCATGGCTTTCGCGAGATCCGGCTGCATGAGGGCGCCGACGGCCTCGATACGCATGCTGTTCGGATCAGCACGGCGCGCATGATCGAGCATCGTCCTCGCGCGATCGCTGAAGCCGATGGCGAGCGCCGTATCGATGAATTCATCGCTGCGCTGTCGCGCGGCCGGATTGGCTGTATCATCCATGGGCCGGTCATAGAGCAGACCCGTTAAGGAATGATTGCGCGATCGTCGTGCGAGCGAAGGTCAATCCTTCAGCTATCATTCCCTCATGGCTATCGATTCGAAAATTCAATCCTATGGAATGGTTGCGGTCGATCTGTTCTCCGGCTGCGGCGGCATGTCTGCAGGCTTCAAGGCAGCCGGCTACAGCCTCAGTGCGGCGGTCGATGCAGAGTTGTCGAAGCCATCGGCCAAACCGGGATCGACAGGCTGCAATGCCACCTACACACGCAATATCGGAACGCAGCCTCGCCTGGCTGATATTGCGACCCTCGACCCGCTTGTCATTGCCGAAAGCCTTCCTTCCGGGCGGTGCGACGTTCTGCTGGCCTGCCCGCCATGCACCGACTACACGAGGACCAAGCCCAGCAATCACCTCGTCGACGGGTCGCGAAACGGGCTGACCGGCCGAGTGGCCGATTTCGCCGCCGTCCTCGCACCGCGCCACATCTTCATGGAAAACGCGCGCGAGTTCCTGAATGGCCGCTTCTCGTATCATGCGCGCGACCTGTTCTCCTCTCTGGAGCGCCTGGGCTATCGCATCGAAGCACATGTCCATGTCCTTTCGCGCTTTGGTCTGCCTCAAGCACGGGAAAGGGCTCTGGTTGTCGCGACAAAGAGTGCGAGGCCCCTTTCGCTCGACCAGTTGTGGGATGGTTTGCGTCTCTCAGCTTCCCCGAGCGTACGCACGGCCCTGTCGAGGATCCCGAAAGCCCCCGACCCGGACGCAAAGGCCCCAGGGATTGGCGAGGCTCTCTCCGCCCGGCTGTCGGCCATTCCAGCTGACGGCGGGTCCTGGGCTGCCCTTTGCGCCTCGGAGGATAGCCGTCGCCATCTGACGCCTTCGATGCAGCGGCGCTTCTCATCAGGCGAGATGGGATCTCATCCCGACGCCTACGGCCGAATGGCCTGGGATCGGCCGGCGCCGACCATCAAGCGCGAATGCGCCCACCCTGGCAACGGTCGCTATGTCCACCCGATCGAGAACAGGATCATGACGATCCGGGAGATGGCCACGCTGCAGGGGTTCCCAACCACCTGGCAGTTCGAAGGCTCGGTAACCGGGCGATACCGACAAATCGGTGATGCGGTGCCGCCGATGATCTCCTGGCAACTCGCACTGCTGGCACGCTGGATGGATGAGGGCACGCGACCTGCGGCCAATGACATCGCCATGCCAGGCACATGCCTGAGGCCCGAAGACCTGATCGCGGCCTGACTTTCACTGAGGGCCCGCGTTGCGTTTGCGGGCCCTCAGGTCACGCGGCTTCCTTCAGGGGCTCGTTCTGGGCGGGCCGGCGGCGCAGTTCATGCAGCAGCTCGCGGTTGATCGCTTCCAGATCCTTCAGCCGGTCCTGCATCTCGACGATCGTCCGGTTTCCGGTGTTCTGGAGCAAGAAAACCATCAGGAAGGTGCAGATGGTCGTGCTGGTGTTGATGACCAGCTGCCAGGTATCGGAGTAACCGAAGAACGGGCCCGACAGCGCCCAGGCCACAACCATGAAACTGGCCAGCGCAAACGCATACGGGCTGCCGAGATTGGCCGAGATCCACTCGGACAGGGCCTCGAAACGGTTGGTGATGTAGATCCTCATGGGGCTCTCCACTGCGATCAGGCCGCCTCCGGCCGCGCAGGAGAGCTGCTCTTCAGCAGACTGCGCGAGCCTTGGGCGGCTTGGTCTTTCGACTGTCGCTCGACATCGGGTTGGTGCTTTCAGTGCTTGACCAGCTGATTTGCGCCGGCAGAGCCCGGATAGCTCGGGCCTTCGATTGAAACAAGGGGTTCAGCGAGGGGTCGGGGAGGTATCCATTTCGCTGACCAGAAAGTCCTGGCCGAGATGGATGACGCGGTCAAAAAGCGGGCCGTCGATCATGGGAGGGCGCGGCTCCTCGGAGGTGCGCTCGCGGCGCAATCCAGCGCAGATCCTGACGATATCGTGCGGGGTCACATCGCGAGCCCGCTCGCCGTTGAACAAGATCGCCACCGGGATCGGCTCATCCCCAAAATGCCTGAGGATGAAGTCTGTGCGGTGCCGGCCTTCATGACTGCGAACCCGCAGGTCATCATCAGCCAGATTGAGAGCAAGAAAGCCCATCGACGCGATTTGTCCCGCGGCCAGCATCTCGGCGAGGGCATCAGCGTCGGGATTGGGCGAGCGCCTTTCGGATTCCAGAGAAGGGCAAAGGCTGAGGAAGACACTCGGGCGCATCATGACGACCAGACCATAGTGGTCGATCTTGGCTACGTCCGGTACGGCACCCAGCCCAGAGACCTGGTCGTAGACGCGGCCGCCATGGCTGAAGCGCTTCAGCGTCTCGGGCGCCAAGTCCGGCTCATTCAATGCGATGGTCTGGCTCACGACGGGCACCCGCAGCATTCTCCTGCCGCAGTGATCAGCGATCGTGACGCAAGCCAGAAGCCTTCAGGCTGCGATCTCGAACGAGCCGACACATCCGATCGGAACCCTGACCGTGGTCGGGCGCATTTCGACGACGGGGATATCCCCTTTGGCGTAACCCTCACGAATGATCTCGATCAGTACGCCGGTCTCCGTGCCAGCGGCCGCGCAGCGCACATGGCGTCTTCCAGCGGGGTCTTCCCAGGCGACAGCAATCGCCGCCATGTCGATGAAACGTTTTGCCTGCGCCATGGCGCTCTCCGCGAATCGAGAACCTATCCCGTCGCCCATCACACCTTGTGCGATGACTGGATCAAGAGAGGCCGAATCGGCGCTTCTGGATATCCACCACCAATCCTTTCAGTGTTGCTAGAAGAACACTTAATCCGTTGATTTATTCGTGCTTCGCATCTCTGATCAGCCCTATCAAACCAACCTTGGGCGACCCGATTCCATGCGCGACACACAAGTGACCAGCTATCGCTATGTCGATCTCGGCGGCACTCTTTTCTGGGAAATTTCGTCAAGCCGTGACGTCCAAGGGCGGACACATATCTGCGACATGAACCAGGAGTTCGGCCTGGCTTACGACAGGGAGAACGGTGCCGTCCTCAAGCACGGTTCCGGCGACCGTGTGCGGTCCTGGGTCGAGGCGAGCCGCTCAAAGCTGATGAAAGGCGGCGAGCTCGGCATCGAGATGGCCAACAGCCTCGAGGCGGCCTACTTCCCTGCGACGCCCGAGACCATCGAGATCATCAACCGGTCCGTCATCGGGTTCACACCAGACATTGGCGCTGTCCTGCGCGCGATTGCCGAGGCAGTGTCGACGCTGCCGCCAGACCACATTGCGTCGATCCCGCGGTGATCACGGCGCGGGCGCGCTGTACGCATCGCTCGCGTGATCGAAGCGCCCCCGTTCGAACCGCGCGCCGTTGACGAGGCGAGATCCATCGCGTTCGAAACGAACGTCGGTTCCCTCGGGAAGATCCAGATTTGGATCAGACAGGACAAAGGCGGCGAGCTCGGCGCGCTCCGGTGCCGTCGCCTGGAACCCCGGTGCAGCCATGCGCATCGCCACAAAGCACCGAAGCAATCCGGGATCGAACATGGATCTGCCGATCCGACCCTCTCGTTCGGCCATCTCGCATAGGACACGCCCTTCGGGCGCCCCAAGCTTGTAGACGCGCTTTCGCGAAAGGGCGTCATGGATGTCGGCGATCTGAACGATGCGGGCAGCGAAGGGAATGTCCTCACCCTTCAGCTTCTCGTAGCCTTTCCCGTCATAGCGTTCGTGATGATAGCGGGCGACGTCCACGAAGACCTGAGGCAGGTCCGCAATCTGCCCAAGCATGCTGGCGCCGCCGGCAGCATGCCCATTCATCGCCAGACGCTCCGCAGGCGTGAAGTCGCCGGCCTTGTTCAGGATGGCCAGGTCGATCTCTGTCTTCCCGACATCGTGGACCAGAGCCGCAGCGCCAATCTGGCGGACATCCTCTTCATCCAGATTGTAGGCCTTTGCGAGGTCCATGGCACTGCGAGCGACCCGGCGCTGATGCCCATCAAGATCGTTGTCCTCGTGCGAGGCGCTGACGGCTGCAACCTTCTCATCGAACGCCTTCAGCGTAGCGAGCCAGGGCTGCGTGACGTCAACGAGCTCAGACAGTGAGGGCAATTCCGGCATGATCGATCCTTCCGTTTCGATCATCCCAACTCCACCGGCATAGAACAAGGATCAAACGATCCAACCTTGCATGCCTGACAGATTCATAGGATCGTTTTCGGCAGCACTTTTCGGGAGCGAATTGTTGACCCCTCCGTCGCACGCCCAGCAATTGGACAGCAAGGCTTACGGGGAGCACTCCGGGGTCTCTCTCGGCGGGCTCAATTTCTCGGACCTCTACATCCGCCTCGACCAGCGAGCGCCATCCAGCTACCGCATCGGGCCCAACGCCCAGGGACATTCGGGCGTCGCCAAAGTTCCCGGACAGTTCGAGCCTCACATCGATTCTGTCAGGACGCAGATCGAGCGGACCACCTCCAATGTCGGAACCCTGACACTCGACGAGATGAGGCTGCGCTTCGTCAAACTCGCTGTGATCGACGAGCAGCAGTGGGCAGCGATCCGCCGGATCCCGATTTCACCCCCGCTTCTGACCGAGCTCGGGCTCGACACAGAGACGATCCGTCTCTTCAGATCGTGGGGGAATCGGCGCGGCCTCATCGCGATCGGCGGGGCGACAGGCGCGGGAAAGACGACAACCACCGTTGCGGCGATGATGGACTATCTCGCGTCCAAGAACGCCGTCGGCTTCGCGATCGAGGATCCAGCCGAGTATCTCCTGCTCGGAAGGGTCGGCACCGGCGGCCTCTGTCTGCAGATGGAGGTGAAGGAAGAGGACGACTGGCGCCTTCGCGTCATGGACGCCCTGCGATCTCGCCCCCGCTATATCCTGTTGGGCGAGATCCGTTCGCCCGAAGCGGCCAACCAGGCGCTTATCGCGTCGCAGAGTGGGCATCTCGTTTTGACGACGGCCCATGGTGGCTCGGTCGACGAGACGATCGGTACCATTCTAGGCCTTGCCGAGGTCAAGCTGGGAGAGGCGGCGGCCCGTCGGCTTCTGGCGACCAATCTCGTGGCGGTCGTTCACCAGAAGATGGGCCGTTATGGCCCCGATCTGGATATCGTCCAGCCAACACCGGGAGCGACGCGGTCCTCCGACCAGGTGCGATCGGCCATCAACGAAGGCCGCATCGATCAGCTGCGCAACCACGTCAAGACCTACAACGCCCGCCGAGCGTGAGCGCAGCGGCGCGTCAGGCTGCGGTCATCCTCTCCT
Organism: Bosea sp. RAC05; assembly: GCF_001713455.1. NCBI lineage: Bacteria > Pseudomonadati > Pseudomonadota > Alphaproteobacteria > Hyphomicrobiales > Alloboseaceae > Allobosea > Allobosea sp. RAC05. The sequence goes on along the minus strand of NZ_CP016463.1, from coordinate 563,209 downwards.
CCGACGCGTCCGCACGGATCGCAACGGGCAGAGTTGAGATTGCGCCCTGTGCTGAAGACCCTTCTCCCGCCAGCTCCCCAAGGTCGCGCAGGGCCATCACGTCGGTGTGGACGCTCGCCATGACGCGCTTCATCCACTCTTCGAACTGAGCCCGCTCTCGACGCAGCGTTGCGAGCTCGTCGTTGATCCGGTCATTCTCCGCAGTCAGCTCGATCAGGCGCTGCTCCTGAGCGCCATAACTGGCGGCAACCTCCATCTCGAAGATCCGCCGGCGCTCGACGAAGCCCTCATGCTGCTGCCGAAGCGCGGCCTCGTGGGCGGACGACATCTCCTCCAGCGAGGACTTGTAGCGATCAATGACCGCGGCGTGCTCTTCGGACAGGCGCGCGGTGTCCTGGGCATACTGGCTGACGAGCTGAGCCCGGTCTTTCAGAGCCAGAGCCTTGATGTCGTCCACGATGGAGCGCAGACGCCCCGTCTCTTCGTCGAATGTCGCGCGCATCGCGACCCGCTCGCTCTCGAAGCCAGTCGTCAGCGCCAGCCTCTCGACGTCGAACGAGCGGGTCAGGGCCTGCCTCTCGGCTTCGAACGTCGCTGTGAGGCGAGCCTTCTCGTCGACGAGCATCGCGGCAGCTGCCTGACGCACCTCCTGGGCCCGCAGCTCGGCCGCTTCGACCTGCTCGGTCAACCGATCGCGCTCGTGAATGTGCTCTGCGCGAACGCGTTCCCGGTCCGCCTTGTTGCTGTTCACGAGGGCCGCGATTTCCTGGCCATAGGCTGCCTTGAGCCTTCCGACCTCGTCCTGATGTTGGGCCAGCAGGCGCTCTCGCACGGTCTCGACATGAGACGCACTGTCCAACTGGTTCTGGTTGAGCTCCCGGCGGATGTCCGCCGTCTCCTGACGGGATTCCGTCAGAAGCCGGGTCAGCTCCCCGATGCGGTCGTCCTTGGCAGCAATTGCATCGTGCAGCTGACCGAGCGAATGCGAGAGCGCTTTGCGGCTTCGCTCGGAATCCAGATTGATCAGAGCGTCCGCGACGGCCTGTGCCTGGGACAGCAGCGACCTGTATTCGCCGGGGTTGGTCATGACGGTCATCTCAGGCTCCCGCCATCATGCGGACGTCACGGCGTCCGGGCAAAAGGTTGGTGAACTCGGCCAGGCCGGCGGCGAGCTCGATTTCGCTCTCTGTGGTCATGGGATGCTGGGGCACCACCCTGAAGCTCGGAGCCTGGACACGGCGTGGAAGCTCGATGATCCCAGTATCCGCGAGCGGCTGGGGCGATACCGGCGGCTCGCTCCGGACCGGCTCGGCGAGGGGCCTGGCAAGATGCGCGATCTCTGCGGCGCTCGTCTCGACGACGGACGCCGCGCCCCCCGGCTCCAGCTGAGCCTGGGTTTCGGTCGCGACGCCGTACTTCACCCGCGCACGTGCGATCTCTTCGAAGGCTCCAATTCGGCTTCCGCCCTCTCCGACGATGCCCATCCCTCGTCCAAACGAGCGCATCATGACGTCGGTGGCGGCGAGCAGCCTCTTCTGCTCATCCACGACCTGAGCTTTCGCGATCTCGGCACTTCTGGCTGTGGCGAGAGCTGCGCTGCGCTCGGCATCACTTCGGGCAATCGCCGCCTTGAGCTGGTCGATTTCAGCACGCAGTTCACGGTTCTCCTGAGCCAGGACAGCGTTTTCGGCGTCCCGCAGTGCCAGGCCATCCTTGATCTTGTCGAGGGACTGACGCGTCAGAGCGGAGAAGCCGCTCGTCAGGCGCTCGACGCTCTGGAGAAACTCGGGAACTGGACCCGGCTGGTCCGACTGAGACAGGACACTCACGATACGATCACCGATTCGACGACGAACAAAGGATTAGGGAATGAGACCATGGCAAAGGTCGTGGTCAAGCTGCAGCCGCCTCCTGGGCCTCCTCTGCCCACTGTTTCCAGAGCGCGCTGTCTCCGAGCTTGGCGAGGAAGGCCTGATGACGAGCAGCTTCGGTCGCGCTGGCCGCGATTGCGTCGCGCCTGGGAAACCACGTCTGCCTGGCCTGGTTCGGGATGACGCTGGCGACGACTTCCGCCGGGGCCTCATCGCGCGTCAGGCGCAGCTGATCGAGATTGAGCAGCTTGATGTAGACCGGGATGAGGAGTTTGGCGTCGAGGAGGGCGCCGTGAAGCGTCCGGTTGGATCGATCGATGCCGAAACGGTCCAACAAGGCATCGAGACTGTTCGGACTACTCGGGAAACGCCGTTTCGCGATGATCAACGTGTCGACGTAGGTTTTCCAGGGCGGCTTGATGCCGACCTTCGCGAACTCCGCCGTCAAGAACTTGATGTCGAACCCTGCATTGTGGGCAACCACGGTCGCGCCGTCGAGAAAATCCGCGATTTCGCGAGCAACGGCCGCGAAAACTGGCTTGTCGCGCAGAAACTCCTCGCTCAGCCCGTGAACCTTGAAGGCGTCCTCGGGCATATCGCGCTGCGGGTTGATGTACTTGTGCAGGACGTTTCCGGTCTCAACCGTGTCGATGACCTCGACACCGCCAAACTCGACCACTCGGTCGGCCGGCGGGGTGAAACCCGTGGTCTCGGTGTCGAAGAAAATCAGGCGGTCGGTCATCTGCCAGGTCCAATCATGGATTGATGATCGAGTCCTAACATCACTCCTTGCCGGCCAAAATCGTCAGTCTGCGTTATCCCCGAATGATGCCTGCGTCGCCTGCCGCACGACGACGGTCGTGGAAGGCGACCTGGAGCATCGCTTCTCGACCGACATGGAGCACACGAGGCGATCGTCCTTCCAGACGATCTTGTTGCAGCCATCGAGGACGGCCTTGACGGCGTTGTCCAGGTCGGGATCCGTCACATCGGTCGGCCAGAGATCAGCCTCACCGTCCAATCTGAACGTGATTTCGACATGCAGCGGGATCAAGGCCGGTGTTCGACCGCGCATCGCCGCGCCTGCCATCATGGCAATGTGCTGTTCGTGAGCCTTGGTCTCGTCAGGCGTGTGCGAGGTGTACTTGATCTCGTCCAGCAATTTGGAAAAGACCTCCAGCCTGCCTTTCGAGCGCGCGAAGGCCGCCAGGATCTCGCGCTTCGACAGGTGCGTCCGGGCTCGATGCTTTGTGCGGGGATCGCCCTGGATGACGAACCTGACCTCGGCGAAGGGCGCGGCTGTCTCGCCGTTGACCTTGTGCCGACCTCCCTTGTGCGCCCGTCGCACTCCTCCCAGCATCGCCGCGATGCGCTTTGGAAGGGCTGTCCCAGCCTGAGGCTTTCTGCGGGCTGAGGCAGGCTCGTCATCACCCTTGGGGACCAGGCCCAGCCTGCGCGCCTCCTCGAGGCTCATCCGGGCTGTCATGAGCGTTTCCAGAAGGCCCAGCGCTGCCCAGCGCCATCATCGACGGCTCTCCGCGCGGTTTCGTCGGCAGCCACCCTGACAGCCAGTAGCGGCCCGACAGGGCAGTCACTCGACGCATAGTCTGCAGCGGCCTGCGCGAGCCGAACCTGGAAGCGGTGACGGGTCGGAAACTCGCCGGCGATGCGAAGGCGAGCCCTGTTCGTCGCATAGTCGATCAAAGCCTGCGTGCATCGACCGGGGATGGGCCGGTCGATGACGCTTGCCACAATGACGGTGCCGTGGTCGCCGTCGACCGCACGTCCCGAAAGATTGGTGTGCGGCCAAACGATTGCGACCACGATCAGGTCGGCAATCGCCAGCCCCATGAACAGGGCAATTCCTTTGTAGGATAATGGCCGTCTTTCTCGTCCCATGCCGACAGCGTCAGCTGCAGGATCGAAACCGACAACCGGCTTTGATCTGCTGCTCATCTGCGATGGAAGCCCTTGCGCCCATAGGAGCTGCCCCGGGACTGGAATTTCGGCCCTCCACGGGACGACGGATCGACCAGGGGATCGAAATGCCTTGTCAGGTCGAGCCCGGACTCTGGCAGGAAGCATGAGGGATCTGTCCGGCGGCCGCTGCGCATGGTCGGCGACGACACCCACAGGGACTGACGGGCTCGTGTGAAGGCCACATGAGCCAGCCGCCTCTCTTCCTCCATGCCTCCGCCTGAAGGCCCCTTCCATCGATCGCCGGCTTTGCCGCGGTCACCCTCGCGCAACGCCCGCGGGCTCGGGATGACGCCGCCGTCGAAGGCCGGACACAGGACATGATCCCATTCGAGCCCTTTGGACGAGTGCATCGTCGAGATCGTCACCGATCCCTTGGTGCGCTTTTCCTCCGAGATCTCGCCGCTCAAGGCGATACGCTCCAGAAAGGCCACGATGTCTGGCTCCTCTCGGGCGATACGCGCGATCGCGGCCACGTTTTCGACCCGGCGCTTGGCCTTTCGATCATTGCCGCGAGCGGCATAGGCGCCATATCCGGCGCCATCTGTGGCGCATGTCATCGCCACGAGCTCTTCCGACTCGGCGTCCTGCTGGCTCAAGGCCCGATGAATGCGGTCGAGAAACGCCCCGAGAGCCAGAAGCGCCTTGTCAGCCCCAGGCGCCAGTCTGGCCGCTGGATCGCCTGCATGGCGGATGCAGGCCTCATAGAAAGGCATCTGCGCCTTCAAGGCTCGATCAACGATCGCATGCTCAGCGACCGGACCCAGCCCCCGGACGGGACGATTGACGATGCGGCTGAACGCGAGGTCATCGTGAGGATTTGCCGCAAGCCGCAGGTAGGCGGCGATATCACGTGTTTCTTCGCGATCCGTGATGCTGGCACCGCCCGTCAGTTCGTAAGGGATCGCGGCACGCAGGAAGAGCTCCTCGATGGCCGGAATGACGAATGACGACCTGACGAGAACAGCGATATCGTCATAGCCGGCGCCGCTGGCGACCAGTTGCTTGATCTGCCCGACGACGGCCGAAGCCTCTTCTCGTTCACCTCCGTTGATGGCGACACCGACCTCCTGACCTTCACGATCGGACCGCAAATTCTTCTCCTGCTTGCGCCGGTTCCAATTCACCAGCGTGACTGCAGGCTTGAGGATCTGGCTCGTGCAGCGACGGTTCAGGGTCAGGTTGAAGTGGCGCGCCTCGGGCCCGCCGAGATGGGCCATCGCTTCGGGGTATCCACCCTGGAACGAAAAGATGCTCTGGTCGGCATCTCCGACCACGAACATGTCCGCACCGCGAGACGCCAGCAGGGCAGCAAACCGGACTTGCACCTGGTTTGCATCCTGGGCCTCGTCGACAAGCAGATGACGAATTGAGCCGGCCTCGATCGCCAGCACATCCTCATTTTGCTCCAGGAGAACGGTCGCCTTCAAAACGAGGTCGCCGAAATCGAGTAAACCGCGGCGTTCGAGCTCGTGCTGATAGGCAACGTAGATCGCCGCGAAGCGCTCATCTTCATCCGACCGCCGTGGGCGGCCTCGCTCCTCGATGTCCTCGATCGTGAGCCCCCAGCATTTCCACCGGCGGATTGCGGTCGGAGCGGCCGTAGCCAGATGATTGATCCGCTCGGCCCGACCCTCGGCGTTCTCCGGAACCAGGGTCTCGATGCAAGTCCGGAAGATGCGATCTGAATCATCGTCGTCAGCGATGACGAAGTTGTTCTGGATCCCGGCCGCGGCTGCGTTCCGCCGCAGGATGCGGGCAGCCAGCGAGTGGAACGTGCCCATCACGAGCCGACCGGCGGAAGCCTTTCCGAGCCGGTCGGCCAGCCGGCTGCGGACTTCCTTGGCTGCCTTGTTGGTGTAGGTCACGACCCAGACGTCCTGGGGATCGATGCTCCTGGCGGTCACCAGATGGCCGATACGCTCGACGAGGGTGCGCGTCTTTCCCGTCCCGGCCCCCGCAACCACAACGACGCGTGACGCTGTCGCTTCAGCCGCGGCCAGCTGCTCATCCGACAGGGCCGCAACGATGCCATGAGCGACGGGCCCACCGGCCGGCACAGAAAACAGATCAAGCATACGCCACCGATTCGATATCCACAGGTCAGACCATGGACTGCCGAATCGTTCCTTGTCCATTGCCGGCCAATCGTGGAACGAGTCTATCAACAATCCATACGACGAATCGCCGGGGTCAGCCCGGAGGAGCTATCGTGACGCAGCCGTTCGTTCACCTCCGGGTCCAGTCGGATTACTCATTCGGCAAGGCGGCGTCTCAGGTGGACGCTCTGATCAAGCAGGCGGTTGCAAACGGCCAGCCGGCCCTCGCCCTGACCGATGAGCACAACTTGCATGGTGCGATGACGCTGGCCGACAAGGGAGCGGCAAAAGGCGTCCAGCCCATCGTCGGCGTGAAGCTGTTCTTGCCCACCGCGGTCAAAGACGTCATCGGCTCGGTGGTGCTGCTTGCGCAAAGCGAGATCGGCTACATCAACATCTGCCGCATCCACAATCTCAGCGTCGAGCCCGGCCGCAAGCCCGGACTGCTCACCGGCGACATCCTCAAGGCGATGAAGATGCGCTCCCTGGGTGAGGGGGTCATCTGCCTGGCCGGCTGCGGCGCCGACGGCGTCATCGGACGCATGCTGTCCCGCGGCACGGACAATATCCCTCATGCCAAGGCGATGCTGCAGTTCCTGCCGGCACTGTTCGAGGACCGCGTTTACGTGGAGATCTGCCGTAACGGCCATCCCGACGAAACCGAAATCGAGGTCGAGAAGCAAACCCTCAAGCTCGCGCTGGATCTGAAGCTGCCGATCGTCGGGACTTCGGAGGTGCTCTACGCATCGCTTGATCGGCATGATGCCTATCTCGTCTCGCAGGCCGTCGCGCTGATGAAGCCGGTCGTGGCCGACGACGACGGGTCCATTCTCGACGAGAGCCCGCGGCGCTTCCATCTGCGTACGACCGCCGAAATGCGGGATTTGTTCTCCGATCTCCCTGAAGCCTTCGAGCAGGCGGCCGCGATCGCGCGCCGGTGCGCGTTTGCCCCGAGCAAGCGCAAGGAAATTCTGCCTCCGTTCAAGACCGAGGGCGGTCGTACCGAGGCAGAGGAGATGGAAGTTCAGGCCAAGGAGGGTCTGGAACGTCGCCTTGCGGCCCACGCCATCCCCGATGCCGACCGCGGCAGGTACCATGATCGCCTGGCCTATGAGCTCGGCATCATTTCGAAGATGGGCTTTCCCGGCTACTTCCTGATCGTTTCCGACTTCATCAAGTGGGCGAAGCTCAACGACATCCCTGTCGGTCCAGGTCGCGGCTCTGGCGCGGGCTCGGTCGTGGCCTGGTCGCTCGAAATCACCGACCTCGACCCGATCCGCTTCGGTCTGCTGTTCGAGCGCTTCCTCAACCCCGACCGCGTCTCGATGCCGGACTTCGACGTCGATTTCTGCACGGACCGCTGCGAAGAGGTTATCCAGTACGTCAGCCACAAGTACGGCCTCGACTGCGTCGCCCGGATCGCGACGTTCACCCAGGTGAAGGCGAAAACGGCGCTGAATGATGCCGGCCGTGTCGTCCAGCACAAGGACGAAGCCGGCCTAAGCGTCTTCGAAGTCAATCGGCTGCGAGCTCTGGTCCATGACAAGCCGTCGGACCCCAAGACCCTCGCCCAGGTCTATGCCGAGGTCGATGAGTTCAAGTCGCTCGTCGGAGAGAGCAAGCGGGCTGGCGCCGCCTATCGGAACGCCCTGAAGATCGAAGGTCTCTTTCGGACGTCCTCCATGCACGCCGCTGGCGTCGTCATGGCAGACAAGCCGCTGACTGAATTCGTTCCGGTCGGCTTCGACGAGAAGACCGGGACGCAGATCGCCCAATTCAACATGAAGGAGGTCGAGAAGGCAGGGCTGGTGAAGTTCGACTTCCTTGCGCTCAAGAACCTGACGGTCATCAAGCACGCCCTGAACCATATCAAGGCGACCAAAGGCATCGATGTCGACATTTCGACATTGCCGCTGGAGGACGCCGCAGTCTACGCGATGCTGGCCGAGGGGCGTGCCAATGGCGTGTTCCAGTTTGAAAGCGCCGGCATGAAGGACGTGCTGACGAAGATGCGCGTCAGCCGGTTCGAGGACCTGATCGCGGCCGTCTCGCTGTTTCGCCCCGGTCCGATGGAGATGATCCCGACCTACTGCAAGCGCAAGCTTGGCGCGGAAACCCCTGTCTATCCCGAGCCTGTCGACCGGACGAAGCCGTTCCTGGAAGAGACCTTCGGGATCATGGTCTATCAGGAGCAGGTGATGAAGGTGGCCCAGGAGGTCGCCGGCTACAGCCTTGGACAGGCGGACCTCCTTCGGCGCGCCATGGGCAAGAAGATCCCCGAGGAGATGGCCAAGGAGAAGGGGCGTTTCATCGAGGGCGCCACGAGCCGGGGTACGCCCGACAAGAAGGCTGCCGAACTCTTCGATCTGATCGAGAAGTTTGCAGGCTACGGCTTCAACAAGTCGCATGCTGCGGCCTATGCGCTGATTGCCTACCAAACGGCCTGGCTGAAATGCCACTATCCGGTGGAGTACTTCTCGGCCCTGCTGAGCTATGAAAAGGAGGCCGAGCGCAAATCCCTCATCAAGGGCGACATGGATGCTGTCGGCGTTGAGTTCCTGCAGCCCGACATCAACCGGTCGAAGGGGCGCTTTGCCCCCGAGCAGCGTGACGACGGCACCTGGGGGATCCGGTTCGGACTGACCGCCATCGGCGGCATTTCCGCCATCGACGGGTTTCTCGCCGAGCGCGAAGCCAACGGCCCGTTCACGGACATCTTCGATTTCTGCAAGCGCGGCGCGTCACACTTCAACACCGCGCAGCTCAAGTCCCTGGCTTCCGCCGGCGCATTCGACTGCCTCGCGCCAGTCAAGAACCGCAAGCGTCTGCGGGAGGCGGTGGTCTATCTCGCCAAGAACCTGCCCAAGGACAACGGCACGGCGGACCTTTTCGGGGGAGCTGCCGAGATCAAGCTGCCGCGTGATATCGACGAGGTCGCTGAGGATGTCGATTCCGTCGTCATCCAGAACGAGTTCGACGCTGTCGGCTTCTTCTTCCGGGAGCATCCGCTCGATCGTTTTGCCGCTCCGCTGCACCAGGCAAGGGCGCGGCGCCGCAAGGCGATCTGCGAATACATGCTCGCCCAGGGCAAGGCGCAGATGCAGAACATGACCGTTTATGGGCTGGTGGAGAACATCTTCATCAACTTCACCAAGCGCGATCGACAGCCCTATGTCCGGTTCGATCTCGTCGAACGAGGCGATCGGTATGCACTCAATGTGTTCAGCGGCCGCGGGAAGCTCGGCAGCATCGACGAAATCAAGTCGGTGCTGAAGGGCGCTTCCGATGAGCGCAAGGCCGTGGTTGTCGTGGTGGATCTTGCGCTGAAGGAAGGCGGCGAGATCTACATGTCGGTCAAGGAAATCCACGATGCCGACGCCTATCTGCAGGCGATCCCGCGCAAGGAAAGCGTGACGATCACGCTCGACCCCAGACCCATGAGATTCGATCCAGACACGGCGGCCAGCATCGCCCAGATCACCGAGGCGGCGAAATCCAACGCCATCACGTTCGATGCCGCCTATCAGCAGCTGAGCGATATCTATTCGCCTCTGACCAACGGGCTGATCGAAACCATCAACAGCCTCATCGGCGAGTTGCCGGAGTCAGACGACGATTCCAGCCATCACGAGATCCGCTACCGCATCCTTCATCCAGTCGGAGACGAGGAGTACAGGTTCACCGTCTGCGATATCGCCCCGACCAAACGGTTCATCGACGGCCAGCTCATGCACGCAATCGGGACCAATATCGGCGTGGTAGGTGTCGAAACCCGCGTGATGTGATCCCTTATCCACGGGCAATTAAGCCGGACAAGATCTCGTTAACGACTGCATCCACGTTGGTCTGATAGGCCTATCCTCAGCTTACGAAGGATAGAAGCCATGATTCTTAGCCGTCGCCGCGCTGGATTGCCGTCTCCCGACAGAATTCGCCTGGCGACAGGATTGGGAGCCAAGCCCGTCAGCGCCGAGCACGCGACCCAGCGGACCATCGAGCATGCATTCGGCATGTTCCACAATCGGATCGTCGCCGGCGGCGCGCCAAGCAACATCGAGATCGAACGCCTCGCGCATGCTCTCGACGCAGCCGACCTGCGCGACAATGGCCCTCGACCGGCGGACACTGCCTCCTACCGTCTGAAGACACTGCTGGACAACGCAATCGATCGACGCCGGACGAAGCTCGGCCCGCAGACTTGCGAGGCCATGCAGAACCACGCCCCAGCCGTCCTCGCGAGAGCGGAGCGACTTGTCAGCCTGCGCACCGGGCACCTCGCCAAGCCTTCCACAGCCAAGCTGGTCGCCGACGCTATCGGTCTGGCGCGCATCAGCCGCGGCTGATCTCATTCGGCCAGGATCGCGTGGGAAGTCGACGCGGCCTTCATGGCATGAGCCTTGTGCCCGAGCGCGGGAATGGGCGCTGTTTGACGGGTGAGGCTTCCAGGGCGAGTCCGATCGCCCATTGCTCGACACCGCCGGCCGCGGCAATCTCAGCCTGCAGAACAACGGGGATCACCGTGGGAGCAGGTTTGGATTCCCGAGCACATTTGAGCACGATCGCCCGGAATTTGCGCCGAACCCTCGCATAATGGCTCTCTGCGGTCTTCCTCTTGGCCTCAGCCCGGCCGAGCGCCCCCGTTCGATAGTCGGTCGGTTCGGTCGGCTTCGCCGTCGACCAGCCGCTCAGCGTGCTTCCGCCGGTTCTCTTCGACGTCGTCTTGTGCATGGTGAGTTCGGCTCAGGCCTGATCGTCCAGCCAGAAATGCCCGACATCTCGTGTGCCTGGCAAGGCCAAAACCCTGGCCTATGCCGCGCGTGAAAACCGCTCCTTGAGCCGCTTCACATAGTCTCCCTGCTTGTCAGGCTTCATGAGCGGGAGCTTGTCGAGGTTCCAGAGCATGTTGGTGTTGCGCGTCACCGTGAATGTCGCCACGGCAGCGGATTCCTTGTCACCGCCCCAAGTCGGCAGGTTGCGAATGTTGAATGCGCTCTCAGGCACGTCGCTGAAGACAGGAACCAGCCCGAGCGTCAGCCCATCCGAGATGAACTGCGTCACCGCCTCCTCAGGAACCGTGCAGCGCACCCAGCCCAAGCCATATCCGGTCACTGCGTGACCCCGCTCGGTCAGGCGCATCGAGCACTGGAACATCGTCGCCTTGTCGGCCGCACGGATCCACAGGCCTTGCCATGAGGTCTGGGCCTTTTCCTCGCCGTCGCGCAGCGGCCCGGCCTTGTTCTTGTCCTCGCCGAGCATGGCCGCGCGCCAGAAGCACTCCGCTATGACCCCAACGGCCCAGGAATACTCGTGGTACTTCGCCGTGAAGAAGTCCTTCACCGGCTCTGCCATGCCAGGCATCAAGGCCCAGTACTCGCGCCCGATGTAGACCGACTTCACGTCCAGGTCGGCGTAGCGCGCGAAAATCTGGAACTCGGGCTGCGCGACCCACTCGCGATTGACGCGCTTGTCCTTGTCGATCGCGTTGCCGAAGCCATAGATCTCAGCGACTTCCTGCTGGATCGAGCGCACGACCACGTTGGCGACGCAGGGGCGGGTGTTGTTGAGCACGAAGTCGAGCTTGTCGGCCGCCTGCGAGCGCATGTCACCGCGAGAGATCCATTCGAACGGGTCACGCGGGACCGGGGTCTGGAGCAGCTCCATGGCATAGGACAGGCGCGGCCGACGCAGCATGAGGCGCCGGCCGCCGCGCGGGGGCTTCACCAGTGTCGAGGTGAATTCTTCCCAGGCCCGTCCGGTCTTGAAGACCTCGGCGGCAGGGCCCTTGGGATATTCCAGCTCAGGCAACAGGCACCGCAGGTCCTCGCGCAGGGTCTTGCCCCTGAACGCGGATTCGATGTCGATCTTGGGGAAGACGTCCGAGATCAGGCGCCATGCGTTGCGCATCACCCGATCGAAGGCGCTTGCGCAGAATGCGCAGGTGAAGTCGGCATCGGTGGTGTCGGGCGGGTGACCCCACTCCTTCAGCACGTCGATGTGGCTGACGACGAGGTATTTGTCGTGCCGCAGGTTCGGGATCCGCCAGATCTCGTTCTGACCACGGAAGAAGTGCTCATAGCTGATATTGGTCCACCAGAGCGTGTCCGTGGACAGCTCATGGGCGCCGGCGAAGCGATCGGCGGCACCGCCGGCGACGCAATACCACCCGCCGCGCGGATCCTGCGCGTCGTCGAAGATGACAACCCCGAACTTCCTACCTTCCTCCGACATCACCACCCCGGCTCATCGCAGTGGCAAGTTCTGGAGAAGGTTCTTCCAGGTCACGGGCTTCAGATTGCCATAGGGGCCGCCGGCCCCCATCCAGTCGTCGACGATCTGGGGCATGATATCGACACCGCGCTCCAGGCAGTGGGGGCCCAGCAGAAGAAGGCGATAGGGTGCCAGGGCCTCCTTGCGCCTTTCGTAATCGGCGTCGTTGAGCTGGAGGAGGGCGTTGGCCAGATCGAGGGGATCGGACGAACCAAGGCGCGACTCTGCCTCCGCTTCCCGGGCCCGGTAGCGATCGAAAAGGGCGTCGGCGGCCTCCTTCATCTGACGGGCCGAGCGCTTCTTGTCGTCGAGCTCCTTCGGATCGGCCTCGATCTTCTCGGCATATCGGCGCGCGACCAGGATGGTGCGGCACATATGCGAGAGGTCCGCCTGGGAGATCTCGGGCAGATAGATGATCGAGGCTTCCTTGCCCTTGCCGCGATCCATGCCCCACAGACCGATGTGATGCGGGGCGTGGCAGTGCATGCAGGTGGTGACCAGGTTCTGAAGGCTCTGGTCGCCATGGTCGTCATTCAGGTGATGCACCTGCATGTAGTAGCCGCCCTTCGGGAAGCGGAAACCGCAGTGCTTGCACGAGTTGTTGTCGCGCTCGCGCACCTTGGGCTTCACGATCTGGAAATCGGCGTTCTTCTCGCCGCTCTCCATATCGTTCTGGCGCCAGTTTTTCGTTTTGACCGACAAGGTCAGTGGGAGCAGCGCCATTGCAGAAAGCCTTACTTGCGGACGATGACGCCGCGCTCGGTGACGACGACAAAATCGTTCTCGTATTTCGAGATCTGCTTCACCGTTCCCGCGCCGTTGGGCAGCGCCTCGCCAGGCTTGACCTGAACGGTGGTCCCGCTCGGGCCCTCGACCCACGCGACACCGCGCGACACGCCTTTCAGCTTCCAGCCGGCGAGAACCTCAGGCTTCAGCGGTACGTCGACAGTCGGCTTGGGCATCTGGGAGACGCCGCGCGCTTCCAGGCTCGCGATCCGCTCGGTCAGCGGCACGATCTTCTGGTCCACTTCCGAACGGCGTGCGCCCTGGGCGACGAGTTCCTGAACCAGCGCCTCGAGGCGAGCCATACGATCCAGTGTCGCCTGGTCAGGACGAGCTTGGACGGCAACTGGCGCCGGGGCCGGGCTCTGGACTGGCATGGACTGGGGCGGCAGCGAAGGAGCAGTGCGAGGCTGTGACGGGACCGGTGCCGCGTTGCCGAGGGGCGGCAGGGGATTGTTGCTGCGCGGTGCGACCTGCTGCCCGACAGGTGTCGGCGGAGCCACCGCAGTGATTGCGGGAGCATCCAGACCAAACAACGGGCCGAGGATCGGCTTCAGGACGAAGCTCCAAGCCCCGAAGATGCCGACCGCGCCCAACGCGGCCGCGCCGACCAGGGTGGCGATCTTGATCAGGCGAGCGCGACTCTCGTCGGGAGCAGCCTCTTCGGTGTCCTCGTCGAGTTCTTCGATCTCATCGTCCTCGCTGGTGTCGGACTTGCCGACCTCACCGTCATCGAAGCCGGGCTCGCTGGGTTTGCCGTTGCTCTCTGCCTCGTCGTCTTCGTCGGGCTTGAAACCCACGAAGCCATCGTCGATGTCATCGACAGGAGCGGCGCGACCACGACCAGGCATCTGAAGCGGCTGCTCGGTGTCGACACCGAACGCCTCATCGGAGAGGTCATCCATGCGGCTGGACCTCGCCGGCACCGGCGGAGTCTCCGGCTCGACGCCGAAATCAGCGAAGTCGTTGCGCGGAGCATCTTCGCTGCTCGCCAAGCCCTTCGGCTTCGCAGCGGCACCAGGCAGCGGCATCGTGTCGATGTCGAAGTCATCACCGCGATCCTTGGGATCGTTCGCGAAGCCACCGAAATTGAGGTCGCTGTCGAAGGCTTCATCGCCCTTCTTTGTCATGTCACTGGCTCCCGGTCGGCAGGAAGAGAATTCCAAGCGGCGTCCCAGACGCCACGGTGATGGTCGGCGGCCGGTTGCCGAACGCCTGGTTCAGTGCGCCACCTGCGGCACCGGCAGCAGCGCCACCGGCGACGTAGAGCTGCTGGCGCGTCGTCAAGGCGGGGTTGGTGATCGTGATACCGCCGGTGCCCTGGACAATCGACGAACCCGACTGGCCGATCGCGGAGCCGAAGCCCTGCGCGAAAGCGGCCGCAGCCGTGAAGCCGACATTGGCCAGCAAGTGACGGTCGACATCGGTCGCCATCGCGGTGCCGATGTTCTTCGTGTCCACGCCAACAGCGTTGATCTGGACGCTCTTGTTGACCTCGGTCCCGTCCCGGAGCGACTGCACCGTCATGGTGCGGAAGGTGATGACCATCGAGTCCCGTCGAGCCTCGAACGTCCCGATGAGCGTTGCGCCGGCGAACTCGCCCTGAGCCACGCGGGCCAGGACCGGGCCGGGCGCGTCCGAATTCGCCGTCGACACCATCTCCGCATAGAGGATGGTCCCCGGCAAAGGCAGCTTGAGCCCCGACAGCGGATCGATGGCGTCTCCGGCCGCTCCCGCAGCGGTCTGCGCCTGAGAGGCCCCCGCGACGCCGTTGGCGCCACCGGTGTCCTTGTAGTGGTACTTCACGTCGGCCGGGCCGAAGCCGAGCTTGGCGATCTGCTCCATCTGGCGCTTCATCAGCTCGGCGAGGTTGTCGTCGACCTGGTTGATCGCCTGCGTCGCCATGACCGGTGCGACCGGAAGGACGGGAGGCGTGATCATCGGGCGGGCGACTGGCGGATCGGGGCGCTGCAGACCGTTGAGGTCGCCTTGGCGGTTGCGATCCTCAGTCGGCAGATCGACCGGAACGATCGGCTGAGCGACGACCGTCGGCAGGGCACTGCCGCCGACCTGCTGCGCGCGTTCCTGCCGAGCGCGGTTCTGCTGGTCGATCATGTTCGCCATTTCGCTGCTGGGCGCATTCGAGCCCGGCACGTTCCGCATGCCATTGGGCGGCACGCGGATGTCCGACACGGGCGCGACGGGGTCGCTCGACGCGAAGAAGTAGGCCGCGAGCGATACGACCGCGACGCCGCCAACGATGATCAGAAAGCGCTTTCCGCCCTGGAAGGACGATGACAGACGCTGCCCCAGTGTTCCTTCGGCCATGGTCGACCTCCTACCTTCCGATGCGCACGTGGAGCGCGCGGCCGCCGGCCGACACGATGACGATGGGCGCATCGATCATCGTGAAGACGTTGACGCCGGACACGTTCGAGCTGCGGGCCGTATAGGCCGGCGAAAGGATGTCGCCGCGGGTGCGGACGTAGAGCATGTCCTCGTATCGCCAGGCCTCGACATCGGGTGACGTGGTCTGCAGACGGCGCGATCCCTGCGGCGGCGTTCCGTCGAGAAACTTGATCATCGAGGAGTCGTTGGTCGGCGCCAGGCTCGACGTCCCGACGATGTCCTGGGCAGCATTGGGCCCACGCGCCTCGACGCGAATGTCGACGCGATAGTCCGTCTCCGGCTCGCCCTGGCGGATCGCCAGGATGACGGGCACGGGATGGCCGACGAGCGTCACGGCGAGATTGCCCGGGGTCCATTCCTGGATGGCGTTGACAACGATGATGTTGCTCTTGCCCTCCTCGCCGGCCGACTGGGCGACGTAGGCCTGGGGGTTGCCGGTGGTCACAGACAGAACCGGCCACGGCTGCCCGGTGACATCCGAGAACGTCATGGTCGAAACGATGCCAGGCTGGACGCGCAGGACAGGCGTCTCTTCGCCGGGCTTCAGAGTGAGCCTGACCGCGCGCGATACCGGCTTGCCGTGGTTCATCGGGGTCGTGATTGACCGACGCGTGTCGTCGAGACCCTTCCGGTACGACTGGATCTGGCCCGGCGTCATCGGCAGCGTCTCGCGGATGGCCTTCTCGAAGGCCTGGTCACGCCGAGACTGCGCGGACTGCGGCGCCGGCTGCGGAGCGGCGCCCGGCTGAACTTGCCCGGCCGGCGGGGGCGGGCTCGCGATCAGGAGCTGATCGATCCCCTGCGCCAGCGCCGGCAGCGGCAGGTGACACAAAGCCGCCAGCAAGGCGACTGCGCCACGGGCCGCCCTGCGGCCACGCGAGTGGGTTTTGACGATCATTCCGATCTCTGCCGCATGTTGAGAGGGGAGGGGACGAGGCACTGCGATCACCTCGCGAAGATCTGCGCGATGCCGAGCCCACGCGGGTTCTCGGATTCAGGACGCCGAACGACGACGAGCTCGACGTTGCGGCTTTCGGAGTGGCGGCCGGACACGTTCTCGTAGGTCAGCAGGACCGGGAACTCGATACGCCAGCCATAGCGGGAGCCTTCGCCGATGATGCCCTGGCTGACGACGACCGGAGCGCCCTGGGGCACAGCCACCAGCGCAAGCTGCTCCTTGATGATGGTGTCGAGGATCTTCGAGCGCTGCAGCGCGTCCTGGAAGCTGCGCCAGCCGCTGTCGGTGTAGGACAGCCGGTACTCGTTCAGCTGGGTCTGGTAGTTGGCGAAATTGAGCGTGAAAGACCGAATGACCGAGTCGGTTGCCCAGTTCAGGACCTCGTTGGTCGTCTGGATCGGGCGCTCCAGCGGGATCACTTCCCGGATCCCGCCCTCGGGGTCGGTCGCGAAGTAGCGAACCTGCACCGGCCGCATTCCGAAAAAGACATTCGCGATCACAGAGATCGTCAGGACGCCGAGCACAGCGAACAGCGTGCGCAGGAGGAACTCGTAGCGCTCCCGCGAGAAGGCATTGCGCGACATCTCCGTCGCGACAGCCTCATCGTGATGAGGACGCGCAGCGGTCGCCCGGAATGCCTGAGGCTTTCCGGAGGCCTTCGGCTTGGCCTGCTGCGAATCGGTACGGCTCATGTGGCTCCATCCAACGTCGTCAAAGGTTCGCGATTCCATTCCTGTTTGGCAACAGGGCTTATTCCTTGACGGGCAGAAAGTTCTCATCCACGTTTCTTCGAAAGTCAAATGAGAGCCCAGGAATGACCGTTCTGGAAACCACTCGCCGTCCTTGGACCGAGACCGACAAAAGAGACCTGATGCGGTTCTGGGAATCGATCGGGAGCATCTTCCTCATCTCGGTTCTGATGGAGCGTCCCGAGGGCGCCATCCAGACGGAGGCGAGCCGCCTGAATCTCCCGCGCAGAGCGGAAGATAAGGGTCACCACAGGAAGAAATGGACGGCGGAAGAGGACCGGCGCCTCGACGATGCGGTCAACCTGTGCCGGGACGACGACGGTCGAATTCGGATCACGGAGGTGGCCGATACGATCGGGCGAAGCGTCGATGCAGTCGCTTCGAAGCTCGTCGAGAAGTTCGAATCGAGTCGCGCGATGCGCGATGCGATCGTGATCCCTCAAGCGGATCTGCTCGCCAAAGCGGAGGCAGCCGCAGCCCGACCCAAGGCCACCTCCGACCGGCGCAGCATGGCGATGATTCGCCGGTGCCTGTGCTGCGAGCGACCCTTCAATTCGTCAGGTGCGGGCAACCGGATCTGCAAGCGCTGCCGCAGCCAGGACGATTCAGACTGGTTCTGAGCAGCCAGCCCTCAGAAGGAAGGCGCCGGGGCCACGTTGGTCTCGATCACAGGCGCAGGACGGCACGCCTCGTCCATGAACAGCGACAGCGTATCGCGCGGGCGGACGAGCCCGACCACGGCACGATTGAGCGAACCGACCTCCCAGGCCATGTCATAGTCGTGCAGTCGCCCCCGGACGGCTCTCCGTGCCGAGCGGACGACGAACCCCAGGCCCGCATCACGACCCTCAGGCGTCTGCGCAGCCAAGTGCGCCAGTGCCAGCGCGCGCGGCCGATCGAACGCCCCTTCCAGCTCGCGCGCCGTCCGGACCAGGTCCCTGCACGCCGGTGTTGTGCCGCGAATGAGCGCTCCTGGGCCTTCGCCGAGACGATAGGCGATCTGCGAGCTCGACGGCTGCCGCGGCTTTTCGCGGCCGGTCCGAACTGACGACGTCAGCCCGAGCCACTTCTGCAGCGCGTAGTCAGTCGGAAACTCGGCTGTTTCCATCAGGCCCTCGCGCACGAGCCATGCCCGCATCAGACCTTCGAGGTTATCCACTGATTCATTGACCAGCGTGGCATCAGACAGCCGCGGATTGCAGCTGTAGAGAACCTCACCGGGATGCGACTGCGGCCAGAGCGTCATGTTCAGGCGATCGTCTTGGATCGAGGCATCCAGCGTCGAGATCTTCTCGCCGTCGCGGGCGATCTGGTAGCCCCAGCGCATTTCACCAACCAGCGCGAAGCCGAGCTGCTCGATCTTCGACCGCAGAAGCTCAGTGAGGTGATGTCCTGTCTCGATGGCTGGCATTGGAGGCTCTCCCGTCAGGCGCCAACGCTATGGGATGGCCATGAAAGCCACCAAAAGGGCCTTTCGGTGGATATCGAGGGGGCTCGGTCTGAATTGCGGTGATCCTTGCTACAATTGAAGGATCGATTCCGGAGATCTCGATGATGCGTATCCCTGCCTGCTCAGTGAAGGCCAAGCCCAAACCGTGTCGCCCGGTGGCCATCACCGCGATCAAGGGTGGCAAGCTGACATTTCGGCTCGTGAGCAGCCGCGGGCCGCTGAGGGCAGGGCGATGAACCTGCGCCGCCCCCTGCTTTTCGTGTTTCCGACGAAGATCCCCATTGGCCGCGTCGGATTCCTGGTGAGGCTGATCCTCGTTTCCATCATGGGAGCTGCCGGATCACACCTCGTCAATCTCGGCATGCAGACGCAGTCTGGTGCGCCTGACCAGTTCAATCCGGCCGGTTTTACCGGTGCAATCCTGCTGTCGGCGATGCTGATCGCGATGGGATGCGCTGTCGTTGCGCGTGCCCGTGATTTCGGGATTCGCCCGGTGCCCGCCCTGATGACCTTCGTGATCGCGCCGATTGCTGCACAAATGGCCGGCGGCCCTGTGCTGGCTTTTCTCGTCCACATGGCGGTTTTGCTGGCGCTGCTGATTGTGCCGACGCGCCAGCGGGCAGAGTTGCCCCTGCTTGCTCACAACGATCGCTGAGCCTGAGCCGCTCGGCTATCCCCGGATTTCAGACACGGCCGGGCATTTTTTCTGGCTGCCGGTTTGACAGGATCGCGCCTCGATAGGATTGTGAATTCAGTCCTTGGCGGCCAGCGATAGTCAGTCGCCGACCATGGGCCTCAACGCTGGCACAGCCACCACAGATAGCAGGAACACATGAGCGACATCTTCGAGCGAGTTCAGAAAGTCGTTGTCGAGAGCCTCGGCGTCGAGAAGGAAGTCGTCACGCGCGACGCCAAGATCATGGACGATCTCGGCGCCGACTCCCTCGACCTGGTCGAGCTGGTGATGGCCTTCGAGGAGGAGTTCAACATCGAGATCCCCGACGACGAGTCGGCCAAGCTCGATTCCGTCGGCGCGGCGACCGACTGGATCACCGAGAAGCTCGGGAAGCTGGCGGCCTGATTTCGGGTCGACCAGGAAGCCCGCGCAGCCCCTGAAAGGGTGGCAGCGCGGGCTTTTTCATGTTCAATCCGGATCGAGCGGCACGTCCCAGTAGGCGTGATCGATCCAGGACTTGTGGACGTTCGGCGGGGGATAGCGCTTGCCGATGTCGACCAGCTGGGCCTGGGTGGGCGCATAGGGCTTCACCCGCAGCGTCATCCCCGCCTCTTCTGGCGTCCGGTTCCCCTTCTTCCCGTTGCACGGCATGCAGGCCAGGACGATGTTCTCGAACGTCAGCGGCCCACCGCGCGAGCGCGGATGAACGTGATCGAACGTCAGATCGTTCTTGTCGCCGCAATATGCGCACGCAAACCCGTCGCGCAGCGACAGGTTGAAGCGCGAGAACGCGGCTCGACGGTTCATGTCCACGTACTGCCGCAGCAGAATGACGGACGGCAGCCGCATCTCGAAGGACGGACTACGCACGACCTCGTCGTACTCGGCCATTACCGAGACGCGATCCAGAAGGACGGCCTTGACGGCATCCTCCCATCCCCACAGCGACAGGGGCGTGTAGCTCAGCGGCCGGCAATCCGCATTGAGAACCAGTGCCGGAAACTCGATACCCATCGATCTTCTCGTTCATTGGAGCCATGCGGCGCTTCCGACCCGATCGGCCGGAAGCGCCTTGATGGTCATTCCGCCGCCTGCATGAAACCAGGCGTCGGAATGCGGCGCTCGTTCGCGAAGGCGAGCAGCGCCTGGGTATCCTCAAGGCTGACACGGCCATCGATCATGAAGCCGTCGCCCACCCGGACCAGCGAGTAGCCTCGCGCCCGGATCGCCGTGATCGCGCCCTCGACAGGATCGACCACCGCCCGCGTCACTCCACGCTCAGCCAGGAAGCGGGCAACCGCATCAGCAGTGCTGGCCTGGATGGCCAGAGCTGCATCACGGCCACCGTCCTTGCCGCGCCGGACCGGTGCAATCGAACCGAAGCTCGACTTCCCATTGCGGCGAGGCGCAGCCGGCGCCTTGACGATCGCAGGCAGAGCCTCGACACGCGCAGGCAGAGCCTCGACACGCGGAGCCTCCGCGCGCTCGGGCTTCTCCACTGCGGGCGCTGCGCGAGCAGCCAGGCGACCAGCCACGGACTGCGCCTCGAGGACGCGCAGGACCGGAGCCTTCGCGGTCATCGGCTCGACCACGGGCCGCTTTGCCACAGCGCCTGGCGGCTTGGCCGGCGCTGCGACCTTCGCCTTGCCGATGGGCTTTGCGACGGCCTCGATCCGACGGACCGGGACAGTTGCCTCGGCCGCCAGCCGGATCATCTCGCGCTTGGTCTCGCGCTCGATGGCGGAAGGGATCCGCACCGAAGCACCGCCGATCGCCGCGACAGGCTTGACCACAGCCGGGCGCTTGAGCGCAGGGCCGCGGGGGGCGGCCTTGAACGCCAGTCCCATCTCGTCGGCAATCGCCTTCAGCGTCCGGACGTCGCGGCCCAGCTTCTGACTGGCAATCGTGATCGAGATCCCGCTGCGAGCCGCCTCGGCGATTTCAGCACGACCGGCCTCGTCCATGGGACGGCGCCGGCGCGCCTTGCCGATCAGACCAAGCTTCAGCCCTCGCAGACGAATGGCCCGCGAAGTCCGACCGAGATCGGAAGCGATCGAACCAAGCGCATTGGCGCCGGATCCGCGCTCTTCCAGCAGTGCCTTCAGCTGACCGTCAGCCTCATCCGTCCAGGAACGGTCGATCGAGCCCTGGAAACGGATCCCCAGAGCGGTCGCCTTTGCCCGAACCGAGCCAAGGTCACGCCCAGTCGCCTCAGCTGCGGCCTCGGCCGAGGCTGCCGCCTTGAGCTGCGCGACCTGGATCTCACTCCAGATGCGCTGCGGCCGCAGGCCGAGCTCGGTGATCTTGGCGCTCACACCGCTCTCCGCACGACCCAGCATGCCTGCAATGGCCCGGTTGCTGATGTCGGGATCCTTCAGCAGGGCATCTCGAAGCATGTCGAGCTGCTCGGGGGTCCAGTCCAGCCGACGGCCAGGCTTGATCCCAAGATGGTCGAGCTTCCAGCGCACGGCAGCCTCGTTGCGACCGAGACGGACCGCGACATCGCGGATGGTGATGGTCTCGTCGCCGAGGAGCTCGTGAAGACGCGCGACCTCGTCGGCCGACCACTCGCGGCGCTCCATGACCAGAGCGTCGAGATTGCGGAAGCGCGCGAAGACGGCCCCGACCTTGCGGTCGACGCGCAGTGCGATCTTCTTGGCCGTCAGCTTCTCGTCGCGACGGAGCCGGATGATCTCTGCATCCAGTTCCGGGGTCCATCTGGTACCGTGCATGGCGCGGCTCCTCTTCGGGAACTTGTCCCGGTGCGAGGGTCCGAACCTGACGGTTCTATGGGGGACCTGTATCGACCGGAACCTTAGGGGGTATCCGGTCTGGGCATCCGATTTCGATCAGCTTGTCGAAATCTCGGATTGCGCCGTCCGGATGTGGCTACCTTCGCTGAGTGGCTGCAGCGGAAACTGCGAGTCCAACCTCGTTGAGCGAACGCAATAGCCAGCGTGTCCCCGCCAATTGCTTTTGGCGGAGGTCGGCATCGATGTGACGATGACAGACACGAGGCGGGCCACTGTTCGGTATCCTTCTAGGATCGACCGTCGATCCTTAGCCTAGACGCATGAACCCAACAAGCGGTTCTGCGGAAGTCGAACGAAATTGATTCACGCGAGACATGACAGCAACACTTGCCGTTGCTCACATAGCCGGAACCGGGGCGTCTGCATCATTGTCTTCGACGTCACCTGCCAGATCATCTGCTGGCTCTCCAGTGCGTAACTGCGTCAGAATCAGGCGGAGCTCGGCCGAGCGTTGTCCGAGCCGTTCTACCTCCGCCGCACTGACGCGCTTGAGGTGTCGAAGCTTCAGTTTCCGGCGCGCGATCTCGGATTCGATTTGGCTGATCTCGCTCGAACGCGCGTGCAGGTCCCGCTGAATGTCGACGAGTTCCGCCTCGACGAAGAGCTTTCGACGGCTTTCGATGGCCTGGACCATGTGGCCGAGGACGTGAGCGACGAGATCATTCTCGACCGCCCGCCCGACAGAAGCAGCATCGAACACCTCGGTCTGGATCCAGGAGACACTGCGCCCGGTGACCTTGGCCTGCAGGTCGAGCCGCAAAAGCCTGTCGCCAACAGCGTATGCTCCCAGCGATTGACCAGGGATGATGAGGTTGGAAATCCGGACCCGCCCGCCTGGCCGGACGACAAACCGCACCTTGCCACCATCGAGGTCGATGACAAGCGAGAAGGGGTTCGCGCCCACGGCACGGCGGGGCTCGGCGAGGCGATGAAGCAGGTCTTGGACCGAAGGATTGGAAGGCGTATTCATGACGCGACTATGGGGATAGGGCTCGCCGGTCACAACCCAGATCAATAGGTCAACGCACCCAAATCCACGTCTTCGTCAGGCGTGGCTTCCAGCAAGCCGGGATAGGCGGCAAAAACAGGATCAATTGCCCCCGCGTAGGTCGTGGCGAAATCCTCCGCCCAAGGCTCTTCAGCCTGGTTGTCGGCATAGCTCCGAAGATTGTCCGCGAAAGCCTTCGCGTTGGCAGCGAAGGTATGCGGTTGCGCTTCACCACCGAGGTAGGCGTTGGCGGCTTGCCGCGTTGAAAGCCAGGCTCGCAGCAGCGCTGCCGGCAGAAACGGCTCGCCAGAGCCCACATAAGGCCCCTTGAACTGGCGCTCCGCATTGCTGTGCTGGACGTTTTGGCCAAGCAGATAGTGAGCAAGGCCGCGCAATGTCCCGGTGGCGCCGTCGTAATGACCCTTGTAGCCGCGGGTCGACTGGGACCGAAGATCGCCACGGTCTCTCAGCTCGACCTTTCGATCGTTCAGGGGCCTGATCTCCAGGGGATTGCGAGGGAAGCGACGGATCTGGGCCTGGAAGCGCTCCAGGTAATCCTCGGCAAATTCGAAGGCCTTCAGCTTTTCATTCGCGCCGAACACCACGGAAAACCGCCGTCCCATTGCCGGTACCGGGATCCAGTGGGTGTGTCTGGGCCAGAAAGGATCAAGGCGGGCCACAATGCGGAGAGGTGCGGTCTGTCCGGCATAGGCTGCTTCCAGACCGGCCTCCACGGAGATCACCATATCGCGACACGGCACATAGAGGGCATTCTGGTGCGTCTGATGGACTGCGCCGTCCATGATGCGCGTGAGCTCCTGAACGACATCCTCGCGATCGGAACTGATGATCTGCGACATGACTGCGAGATCTCTCGCCGCCATATTGGAGGTCAGGCTGATGTCCGACGTCAGGAACTGGACCGGACTGAAGAGCTTGTGAGCGGCTATCGTTACGCCTGTCCTGATGCAGCCTCTGACGGGGTCGAGCAGGATACGGTGATAGAGCTGTTCGCCGTCCTGGAAGAGAAGCGGAACCCCATCTTCCGCGGCAAATTTGAGCACCGGCACGGGCGAGAAGGCGTTTGATGTCTCGATATTGACTGCAGTCTCATCCTGGATTCGGGTCGCGATCGGATTTCGCGCCCGTTTACGGATGCCTTCGGCACGCCAACAAAAGCTGAGCCAATGAACCGTCATGGCCGCAGGCCCTCCTGCGGTGCCAGATGTGGATCGAACTGAAGCCTGTCAGCGACGATGCGAACGCGCTTTCTCACACGCTCCGCGACCTCTGACAGGCCAGGAATGCGCTGGGCTGACTTGGTTAGGTGCTCAGAGAATTGCCTAACCAGGTCGATCTGGTCGAGGGCCGACTGAGGACGCTGTTCTTGAGATTCACGAACTGCGATCCAGGCATCGATGCTGGCAGCGTCGAGCTTGCACAGATCGATGGAGGCCAGCAGCAGGGTAATCTCGGTCAACAGATCGCTGCTGCATGCTGCCGCTTCGTCAATGGTTTCGGGAATCGGGCCGTGAGCCGTAATCTCGATGGGGAAGGGGTTCACATAATGGGGCAGGCGGCGCTCGCCGTTGAGCGCGGCTGCAAATGCATGGGCCTCGGTAAGCCGCGAAAGATCGAAATAGGTTCCAACGTGACCGCTCGTGGACGTCATCCCCTCGACCGCGGCCAGCCGTCCGTCGCTGTGGTGCCGCAAGCGAAGGTCAGGCCGGCCTGGCATCCAACGACCAAACCTGACGCCATAGCCTTCCGCAGCAGCACCGACATGCCAACCATAGCGACCGTCGCAGATGTGCACCTGACCGTCGAGCATCATGAACCGGCGCGCGGCGATGTCCTGCAGACGAGCGTGAGCTCGCGCAACGCAACGGGGATCTACCGCGGCCGCGACCTCGTTTTTGATGCGGGCCTGGAGATAGAGCTTGCCGCGCTCTTCCTCGAAGAAGGGTGAGCGAATGACCTTGTCGAGATAGCGGCCGCGGCCGTCGTTCTCGGTGCCGTACTGAGCGCTGAACTCGTTGGCTGTCATGCCCGTGGCGAGGAACCACTGATCGTGCATCGCCACGAGATCGTAGGCGACGTCTCTGACCGTAACCCGAACCTGAGCGGGCCCTAAGACAGCCGAAGAGTGTTCGGCCACCTCGAGGCTGAACAGCTCTCGCCTCCAGGCACCGTGAACGCGCCCGTCACGCGCGTTGGTGTGCTCGGCGAACACCGATGCGAAGGCGGAAATCGTCGTCGTTCTCAGCATTCCCGCAGATTGCAGGGCATCCTTGCCTTGCACAAACGGAAGCCGCCTCAGAAGCGAGCGATCGAGCCCACCATCCGCCCTTTGGCTCCATCGACGACCCCGATCAACCAGGTCTGCCCTTCGAGGATGGTCTTGATCCCGTGGTGTTCCAGGATGCCGGCATGGATGAAGATGTCGCCGCCACCCTTCGGGTCATAGAAGAAGCCGAAGCCCTCGATGAGCTTGTACCACTTCACCACAGCCGCGAACATCGGACCCGCCATCGTAACCGGCCGCTTCGGCGCAAACGCGTCCGGATCGGCGGTAGCCAGATCGATGCGGGAGATCCTGGCAACACGAAGCCCCTTGGGCGTCGGAATGACCTCGCAGTCCACCGTCGCACCGATCTGAAGATCCGCGGAGGCGATGTTCTCGATCGCATTGGCATGCAGCATCGCGTCGACACCGCGGTCTGCAAGATGCACGAAGCCGTAGCCCTTGGCGGCATCGTACCACTTCACGCGCCCAGTCACGCTCTCGCAGAGGAGCTCGCTTGAAATCACTGCGGTGTTGTCGGCGTCGCGCTCGGCGACGGCGGCGGCATAGTTCATGGCGGGCCATTTCCCGTTATCGATTTGCACTCGATTCGAGCGCCTCACCATGATGAGTAGCTTCGCTCATTTCCCCAAACAAGATTCAGGGTCTAAATCCATCGACCCCATCCACCGGTCCGTTCGCAATCCTTGAAATGCGATGCAGCTCCGCAACGCTCGATGTAGCGTCATCTGAGCGACTCGAATCGAACGAAGGCGAGCAAATGCGTGTGGTTTCGACCCTTTTCTGCGAGAAAGTGCTGAAGCTTCAGTCAGGCCTCAGCCAGCTCATCGGGGTGTTCCCGGGCCGGATCAACTGCCTGCCCGGTCCTGCCGGTTCCTGCGCCACGATGGATGTCCAGATCATGATCGAGCATGATCGCGAGGAAGCGTTCGGGATCGAAATCCGCGGCTGCGCACCTGATGGTGCAGTGGTGTTCCTGCTGCCGATGCAGATCGCTTTCAAGGACCCGATCTGCTGGGTCGATATAGCACTCCACGGACTGATGGTGCCTTTGACGGTATCGGGACGAGTCGTCATCGAAATCCACCGCCTCGGCGAGCCATGGACCGAGGCGGGACGGCTTCTGTTCGATGTTCAGCCCGCGGTCGCCGCGGCGCCGACCAGACTGAGCGCCTGAAGACAGTCAGGCGGCGATATCCTTGGCAGGGCTCATCCGGGTGAGATGATTCTGGATCTTGGCGATGAAGTCGGGCCGGCTGGAGCGTGATTGCGTCACCCTGGACAGGAAGCCTTTCGTGGCTCGGGCAGACAGAAGATGCCCAGGGTGACGGATGAACCGGTCTAGCTGGTCGCGTTCCACCCAGTGCGGATAGTGACTGATGGAGACCCCATGGCGCTGCCCAGGGCCGCCATAGGCCGCTGACGGCCATTTCTCGCCCAATGCCCGTGATCGAGCGACGTCGAACGCTCCGGGCTGCAACAGGCGCCCTGCAACCCATCCTGCAACAGGGACGCAGATGGCATTCCCCACGGCTCGCCACCGAGCAGCCTCGCCGCCTCGATGCGCAGCAGCGGATGTCCAGCCTTCCATGAAGCCCTGGAGACGCTCTGCATCCCTGATGTCAGGGGTTACGATGACCCCGTCGGATTTCAGAATGGCTGGTGCGGAGCCAAGCCCGATCGTCGATCCGCTCTTCAGTGTCGGGACAGCGTTCGAGATCAATCCGATGCCGTTCCGGCCTTCCGTCCAGTAGAAGCCGTGTGGTCCGGCTTCCGGGCCGTCGATCAGGGGAGCGCTCGCCTCGTCGGCAAACAGCACGTCGCGAGGCTCGATGTCACCGCGGGAAGCCACCAGGATGACGCGCTCGCGCCGCTGCGGGAGAAATGCTCTGGCGTCGACGACGCGGTAAGCCCAACGGTATCCGCGCTCCTCCAGCTCGGCGACCAGTCTCGCCATGGCCGAGCCCCCGGCAAGCTTCAGCATGAAGGCAACGTTCTCCAGCACGAGCACCGGCGCCCTGGTGCTGTCGAGGAGCCGGAAAACATGGCTGACGAGTCCAGAACGGTGACCTTCGAGCCCTTTCTTCGGGCCCGTCAGCGACAAGTCCTGGCATGGAAATCCAGCGCATATGACATCGATGGCCGGCACCTTTTCGAGATCCTCGATGTCGCCATGGATTGGAACATCAGGAAATTGCGCCAGCAGAACGTCGCGGGGGCAGGGCGCGTTTTCGCAGAGCAACTCCGTTTGGATGCCCGCCGCGCCAAAGCCGATGTCGAACCCGCCGATGCCGGCGAACAAGGAGAGGGCTTTCATCACCAAGAACTAACGATTCGATTCATGCTGCCATGATCGAAGTGCGCTATGCCTTGGGCAACGATTCATTCATTGCATTTCAGGCCAATGAACGGTTGTTCAATGCGCCGCGCCGACAGATGCTGAAGCCAGAGGTTTGCAGATGAAGCGATCAGCAGTCGGGCCGATCACCGTCCCGTTCACATACTCCGCCCAGTTCATGGTCCGCGGCGGCCGCGTCGCTCGCGCGGTGACGGTGAGGGCCGAAATGCCTGTGATGCTCCGCGAGCTCACAGACGGTGAGGCACCGGTCAGCTTCCGACTGACGGATTGCGGCCGCTTCGACATCTCTCATGGCTCCAGCCTGGACATCAGAACGGCGTCTGGTCAGCACTGGCGCCCCGTTGGCAGCCATGATGGAGAGCCATCCGACATTGCCGCCTTCTGCGCGTTCGTCGAGCGCGGTGGCCACATGGCATCGGGTGGTTCGGTCGCGCTGGAGGAGGCCATCACGGAAGATGAGCTCGCGCGCGGCCGCGTCATCAGCGACAACCAGGTTGAAGCCAAGGCTCGTGTCGCACAACGTTTCGAGCGCCTCATTGCCGTCGACGGGCGGATCTGGGAGCCGACACCCGAGCCCGTCTGGGTCATTCAACATCCCAGCCGGTTCGACGCGGGCTACTCAGCCTATGTCGAGAAGCAAAACGCGATCGCGCGACCAGCCGATCCGCTTTTCGTTTATCCCCTCGATGCGATTGCCGAGCGAGACGCGACGCTGGCGAGGTTCAACGAACATCGCAATCTCCCGCCTGACTTTGCCGCTCTTCGTGGTGAGGTCGAGATCTTGCGTGCCGAAAACATCCAGTATCGGCACGACGAGGAGCCGCGGCTCCGTCACCATCTCAAGACCCATCTCGAATACGCCGGCGACCAGGTCAGGCGGAGCATCGACACCATCTCGCTAAGCGCCTTCGCGCATTATCGCGAATTCCTGGCAGCGGCTTCTCCTGATCGGCCGATCATCGACCTCGTCGACGCCTTACGGTCGTTCAATGAGGGCATTGCTGAAGAGCCCGGCTGGACCGAGTGGCATAAGCGCACCACAAAGGCCTTGGACGACTGGGATCGCTTCTCGTCCGATCGCGCCGACGACCTCGCCATCAAACTGCATCTGTGACCATGTCGAACCCGTCCCGCATCATCGAAATCCCGCTGGTCTACAAGGCCAGCTTCATGCCCAAGCGCGCCCGAAACGCGAAAGAGGTCTACATCAAGGAGACGGTCCCGATCGCGCTCCGGATCGCGTCCGACGACGAGGCGCCGCTGTCTTTCAAGGTTCACCCGCACGCCTATGGAGCGCAGGGGATCACTCCGCTTCCGGTCAGGACGACTGGTGAAGTCCATTGGCTGCCCATCTTGCGCGGCTACAGCGGAGACGACCATGCCGTCGATGCCGAGACCGTCATCGCCGAGCTGAAGGCAGGCAGACGGTCAATCAACCGCCCAGGCCTCTATGATTGGGCGACCGACAATGCCGTCTCGGTCGATAGCCTCGGCCCTGGCAAATTCATGAGCTCGACCCGGGACTGGGCGGTCGAAGAGGCGCAGCGTCAGGCCGGCGAGATGCTGCTCTGCGGGAATCATGTCTTCGTCCCGTGCGGCGAGCCCGTCTATTGCCGCAAGAGCATGGGTGCCAACGAGTACTTCAGCGCGACAAACACGCGTGCGGTGACCGACACTGCTGGCGCTGACGAGATCATCCCCGCAAACCGCCTCGACCTCATTGTCGAGGCACTCAGGCGAAGCGGCGCATCCGCGGCAGAGCTATCTGATCCGATCGCGTCGGAGAGGATCTGGAATGCCATCGAGGTGCTCCGCCCCGATCTCGTCCGGTACCGCCACAACGAAGAGCCGCGGCTGCGCAAGGCGGCCGATGCCCTGGTCACGGTCGCTCGTGAGACAATCCGGCGCACCATCGACACGACCTCTCCCGAGCTGCTGGAAGCATTCCACAACCTGCGAAACGATGTCGCCGCTGGTCTGCCGGCGGCTGATCTGGCGATGTCGATGGCCGTCTTCAGACGGTTCATTGACCAGGGTCCGTGGGCCGATATCGCGAAGCGTCTCGATGAGAACTTGAGCGACTGGGAGAGGTTCACAGCCGACCTCGCTGATGAGGACATGCTGGGTCGCGCGCTATGACGGTTACGGCGCCGTCGGGGCAGGCTGTTATCTGGATCCCGCTCCCGACCATCATCACGGCAATTCCCCGCAACTGTCGGGTCGAACAGCAATTCGTCGACATCGATTGCAAGCCCGTCGCCATCCCCGATCTCAGCCAGGCCGAGGCACCCGAGGTCCTCGACATCAAGCTGCGTACGTCCGATCGCCACATCATCTATCGTCGCTGGGATGATCGGCTCTGGGTTCAGGCGACGAGCGAAGGACAGCCCTTGGACAGCACCACCTTGGCTGCTGTCATCCAACGCGTTTTCCAGCGATCTTATGCAGATCGCCAGCCCGTCCACCTGATCCAGCCCGAAAACCCATTCGAGACCGAGCGGTTCTACGGATTGCGTCAGAAGCCGATCGAGCCGATCGAACTCGGCGAGGCGCCGCTGCGCACGCTCGTCAAGAATGGTGATGAGCAGAGGCAGGCTTCGTTCCAATACGCGAGCGAGAACCTCATCCTGGTCGACGGGATCGTGCACATCAGGCAGTGCGAGCCATTGATGTGCGTCTCGGACCCGAATGCTGAAGGGTACGGGGTGACCCGCCTCTCGCTGCTCCTTCCGCGCCTGGCCGACCGGCGTTCCGAAGAGGGGTCCGGGCCGCGCCGCGATACCTGGATGCCCTGGCTGGAGTTCAGGCTCAACGAGAGCGCAGCAGCGAAAGCGCTGGCTCAGTCGTTCGGCCGGCGCGTCCATGTGGATTTCGAGAGCATTCAATACTGCTTCGACACGTTTCCCGAAGAGGGCCTCCACGGGTGCTCTGAGGCTGCAGGCATCATCGAACGCGCCTTTGGACTGGTCCGCCGGGGCTCTGCCGCCATCGGTGTGATGAGCGATGCAGCCATGCTGGCCTACATGGCCCTGCGACGGACACTCATCGGGCTCGAAGCGCGAATGCCTCCGGCAGCCGTGCGGGCCGTCAGTGGCGATAAGCTCCTCGAGGTGAGACTGGCTATCGTGACACTGGCCGGCGCGGTTGCAGCATCGCCCGAGACGCCCGATCTCCGGACGAGCGAGGCAGAGTTCATTTTTCGTCGAGCCTGCACGGTCTGCGCCGAGCGCGAGTCGGCCGCTGTCGACACTGATCCTGCTCTTGGAGAGCTGGCGGCCTGACCGCCGTCTTCAAGCTACCGAGCCTCGCCGTCCAGATCGTCCTTTGGCTTCCAGGCGACGCGCGCCGCCCGCAAGCGATAGGCGGTCTGAAGCGGATCCTGTGCGTCGGCCAGCGCCTTCTTGCCGCCCCGTGACTTCTCGACCACCTGCAGCAGCCGGGTTTCTGCCGCGGCGTGATCCTCGACGCTGCCATCGAACCCGATGTGAGAGACGCGCGCGCCCAATTGGATGAGACGGCGAGACACCAGAAGGCATCGATGGCAATCGAGCGGATCCCGCTCGGAGCACATCAAAATCGGCCTGGTCTCTGCAGCGAGGTCCATCACGCGCGCGACACCACGCTCGAAATGCGCCTCCTTCGCCATCGCTTCATAGCAAGCCATGCCGTCGCGGATGAGATGGTCCCCCGACGGCCGGCCGCCCAGGAACTGACCGGCCCAGCGGTAGGGAACGCCGATGGCCGGCAGACTGGTTTCGAGCTGCGATCTTTCGAACTGCGGGTTCCATTTCGACACCGGATGCGAACGCACATCCACCACAGTTCCGACCTCGGCCATCGCCAGGCGATCGAAGAACGTCTCGATCGGATGGTTCGAGTGGCCGATGGTGAGCACGTCCGACAACTGGGCAATCTCCAATGGAATGAGCCCCAGATTATCAGCCGATCCTTCCTTTCAACAATTCCACGTCGTCAATCAGGCGTGGATTGCCCATAGATACTTGCTTCCCAAACCGCTTCAATGCCGATGGGAGAATGCCTTCATGGACCGGAAGACCTACTGGCTGCCGACGCCGCATCTGCAATGCGTGATCCGGCAAAAGTGCCGAAACCCGGAATACATCATCGCTGTCGATGCGAGCCCTATCGCGATGCCCGTCCTGTCGTCGGAGGAGGCTCCTGTCTACGCTCGCTCGACTTCGACCAGCCAACTGCGCTCTGTGCGTGAGGCCCGCTATCATCTCTATGACGACGCACTCTGGAGCCCCGTCTTCGCGCGGCAAGAGCCTCTGAAGATCGACGATCTCGCGAGATACATCCTTGCTG
The DNA here is from genome assembly GCF_001713455.1 of Bosea sp. RAC05. Lineage (NCBI taxonomy): Bacteria > Pseudomonadati > Pseudomonadota > Alphaproteobacteria > Hyphomicrobiales > Alloboseaceae > Allobosea > Allobosea sp. RAC05. The sequence goes on along the minus strand of NZ_CP016463.1, from coordinate 531,179 downwards.
ATGTCGGCGGCAGGCTGGACGATCTGAATGCGGGCAAAACCAATGTGTCCATTTTCGCGCCCGAGCGTCCGTACCTTGCGGGTGGTCTTCGCGCGTCCGAGGGGGAGGGGTTTCCGAAAGCCACCCGGCTTCTCGATACCTCGGCCGGCGGCATTCGAGACACGATCGAAGCTCACACGGATGAAGCTCAGAAGGTCATATCCGATTTTCTGGCGAACCTGATCGTGATCGATGACACCGTTTTCCGGCGATCACCTGAGCCGACGTTGACCCTGGGCTTCAGCCCGCTCGGGATCCGCATTATGGAGCGGCGGGCCACCCTCGATAAGGAGAACCAGCGCCGGCGCGCCTCGCCCCACCACAAGGACTTCCATCAACCGTGGCTCGATTTTTCGCTGCATCAGCTCGACTTTGCGCGAATGGTCGCCAGCCGCATGTCCGCGCGCAACCCGATCGGGGCCGCGACCACGCAAGCTGAGAACGAGCTGGTGATCTCTGAAGCGTTCCTCATGAGCGACGGACCATTCGGCTGCGGCAACGCACACCAGATGATCAGGCGAGCCAGAGCACTGGTCGAGGCCGCCGACCAAGTCATAGGAACGATGTCCGACGACGCCGTCTCTGCTTACATCTCGCTCCGCCGCACTCTCGCACAGCTGGCGCCGACGGAGACGCCAGCTGTCGCCAGGGCCTTGGGGGATGACGGAGAGCGCAGGATCTCTTCCGAGATCAGGCAGTTCTGCGCCCTCGTCGCGCGCGAGCCGATCAGGGACCGGTCACCCTGCGAGGCGCCTTTCCGCGAAGCCGCCTTCATCTGCGATCTCCGCGAAACCCTGTTTGGACCAGATCTCGATCCTGAACTCGCCGACCTGATGATCTGAGCGCTCACTCGGCCGCTGCAGCGACAGCCCGCACGACCGGGAACGTCCACAACTCATTCGCGACAGCGCCCAACTGGTTCGTTCGCGCCGCGATGGTCGCTTCATCCCAGGTTTCGTGATCGGCGACGTCTCGATTGAGCGCGAGCAGCGATCGGGCGATCCGCGGCTTCTTGCCAGCCCAGCTGTCGTTGCCGATCGAGGGGTTCAAGCTCGTGTTGAGCAACGTCAGATTGCCCAGCGTGTGCTTGGCGAGCTCGCGCTTGTCCATCGCATTGCGCGTTTCCTCGTCGACGGAGATACCCGCGGCTGCGAGGTCGAAATAGGTGTCCTTGGCCACCATGGCACCAGATGGAAGCGCCCAGTTGGCTGACCAGTTCGCCGGCATGATGTGCTCGACTGTCAGCTCGTCCATGATGATCGGCACGTTCTCGTCAAATCGGACACGGTTCTTCCGCTCGATCGCAGTCAGGATGTAGCGAAGCTTCCTCGACCCCATGAGCTGATAGAGCGGCTTGGACGGAAGTTTGCCCATGACCTCGGTATCGTTGGGAAAACGCGACGCCTCGCCGGTCAGGCCGGTGAGATGGCCGGCGAATGCATCCAGCGGGTCAGAGGCCTGATGCATTTCCTTCAAAAGTCCGACGACAACCTTGTTATAATTGCGATTTCCCAGATCGCAGAGGTCGCGCCTGACCATATAGGACTCGATGAGACGGTAGATCGCATCCTTGCGCGCCTGATCAATATCCTGGACCGCGGTCCACAGGACGAGCGGGTGCATCGCTGAAGTATCCCAGACGTGGAGGAAGCGGGCGAGCTTCGCGAGCGATCCGTTTTGCTGCCCGAGCTCCATCTCCTGATAGGCCTGGGCATATTTCAGCAGGGCCCGGACTTCCTCAGCGACGGTGACGAACCCCTTCCTGGTCGCAAAGCCGCGATAGGCGTTGGCCACCTGGCCCTGGATGATCTCATCGGCGGTTTCCGCCACCATGGTGTGGACCACGAGATGGTCTGTGCGCGGCCGCTTGAGGCGACCCTGCTTGATCTCCTCTTGCCAGAACTCGGTTTCGAGCTCCTTCCAATGCTGGTCGTAGAGCTGGTCGTTGTCCTCGCCGACCTTCCTCGCCCTGTGGAAGATGTCGTTCCTGATCAGGTCGAAGGAGGTGAGGGGGGCCGCGTTGCCGTTCAGAGAGCCAAAGATGGCTTGCGCATCGTCCTGCTGCCCGAGTTGAACGACGACGATCTGGAAGCCGGTCAGGAAGCCGGTCAGAAGGGCGTCGAGCACCTTGTCGCCTGCGACATCGTCCTTGAGAAGCTCATCCATGAACTCCTGGATCCGCTCGCGCAGGTACCAGTAGGCTGCCAGGAGCTTGGGCGCCTTGCCCCAGACCAGGTTGCCATTCTTGAAGAAGAACTGGGAGTGCCGGCCGCGCAGGTCGGCCGCAACCGATCGCGCGATGTCGACGTAGTAGGGCCGGTCGAAGCTCGACGACCAGAGTTTGAACTGCTCGCGCTCCGGATCGGCCATCGAGGCGCTTTGGGCGTTGAAGAGGTAGCCCTCGATCGCGCTTGCCGTGCGTTCGAACCCGCGCTCTCGCGCCACTTCCTTCATCGCGCAGAGCACGAGGCTGAAGGTCGTGATCCGCTGCTGGCCGTCGACCAGGAAGCGACGGCTCACCGCGCCGAAAGGCTGCTCTGCCGGCTGCGAGTAAATGATAGCGCCGACGAAATGCGGCTTTGGCTTGCCTCCATCGAGACATTCCTGGGCGCGATCGCGCAGGTCATCCCATAGCTTGGGCAACTGGCCGTCGGCTCCGGTCTCCCAGGTGTAGTTTCGCTGATAGACAGGCACGACCCACTGCTGGCGCTCCTGCAAAACCTCGTTCAGGGAGAAGTCTTTGGCCTGCATGATCCACCTTCGATGACAGATGCGTCATCTAGGTTCTGGCCGCCCCGCTTCGTCAATCCAGAATTGAGCTTTTGATCTGGCGATCCTCAAGGATCATGGTTTGTCAACCCACCCTGGGTGGGGTTGATCACATGGAAAGAGCCGGCGCTTCGGGCGAGGCATCGTTGTCGATGACCTCATTTTTCGGCTCCGGAGCCTTGGATTGCTGGCGCGCCTGTTCGATGACGAGGATGGCAGCATTTCGCTGAGCTTCCTGGACAGCCCGCACAGTCTCCCAAAAGCGGTCAGGGCTGACATCGAGCTTGATATCGATGGCCATCTCGGCATCTGCGACGTTGCTGAAGTAGCAAGCGCCGGGCATCACGTTGATCCCGTCCTTCAGCACGACGTAGGCTTCGGAGAAATAGAAGCCGCGGTGATAGCCGACGAAATCGGCGAAATCCTTCTTCGCCCGGATCTGATGCCCGCGGTACTCGACGCCGCCTCTCTGAAAGCGCGTGCGGGTATCACTGACTGGTTTTGACGACATGAGCCCACCCGTTTCCCTGATACCCGTCAGCCTCGACGAGAAGGGCGCAAGCTACAACTGGAGGGGATGAAGAGACTGGCCCTCAGCCATAAGCCCTCAGCTGCAGAGCAATTGTCACCGGCGCGAGCTGATCGAAAATTCCGAAGACAGCGCTCAACCGGTCGAGCTCCATCACGTCGAGCCCACGGTGCATGTAGGTGACAAGGCTCATGGCAGCGCTTTGCTCGTCGCCCGTGAGGTGCAGATCGATGACAGTGCGAGCGGGGGATGTGATCGGAACCTGATAGCCTGCGACATCGAGCGCCTCGATACCTTCGGTCAGCGCTTCGGGACGCCGGGTTCGCGAGATCGAGATCGGCGTGATGAGCGCCGTCTTGTGCCGGGATACGTGTGGAGCCAAAATCGAGATGGCATGAGGCATCACGTCACAAAGCTCATGTTGCTGCGCCGCCGAAGCTCCCGCGATCACGCTGCGAGGGAAGGCACATGTCGCCACCGCCAGTTCAGCTTTCCAGTGCTCGGACGCGACCGGATCAGCATAGATGCCCAGGTCCATGCGAACGAGATCTCCACGAGCCGTAGCGCGCGCGATCGTTGCCGGATTGAAGCCTGCCTCGATCAGTTCCAAGTGACGAACGAAACGCTTCTCGGCGATGAAATCAGCGATCGGCATGTAATCCATTACCCCCAATTATACCCGAGTGGGGACGATAGCTTACGACCATGCATTGAACGAGTTGAGCTAGGCGGGCAGGAGATCAGGCCTGGACTGAAAAGGCTGAACTGACGATCGCGACCCGCCTCAGTGGCCAGAGCTGGCGAATGAATCTTAAGCTAACCGTCAACCTCGAATGACGAAGAGCCGAATCTTATCGACTAGGGTGAGCAGGTATTCCCGATTGGCGGAAGTTCCGGAAAATCGACAGTTGGCCAGCTTGCGACTGCAGCTTCGCTTAAGGCTCGCGCGGCCAGATTGAAATCGCCAGTTTCCATCTGAAGAACAGCAGCTGCTTTTGCCGCTTCGGCCGGGTTGGCAAGCCTTTCGAGAACCTGCTGAAGGCTGCGAGTTATAATTCCCCCATAGGCTTTCTCTGCGCTGAGCTTGGCCTCCTGTGGGATCACCCCAGTCGCAGTCACCAGCTTTCCGAGGTCGATCGCATCCCGATAAGCAACCGCTCGGTCAAGGCCGCGGTCGGCATTAGCCAGCAGTTTCTCGGCAAACTGACTCGTCGTAGAGAGGAGTGGCACCCCGAGTTCCGGGTCAATACCCCCGTCCAGGGTTATCCTTGCTTCCCTGACGATCTCAAATTTGATGGGTTGTCCGTGCAAAGCTACGATTGCGCGGATGCCGTACTGGTCGGCCATTATCGGGCGTACCGTCTCGATGCCTTCTCCAAAAATTGCGCGTATCCCATCCGGCCGATAAACAGCGTTCCTCAATTCTCGGTAGCCATCCGCGTCTGCACACAGAAAGTCGACGTCCAAGGAGAGGCGATACTCTCCATTCTTGAGAACGATGGCGGTTCCGCCGCCAAAATAGCATTTGGCCCGGTTCAAGAGTTCGGCATCCATAAGGTGGAGCGCTTCGACAATGACGTTATGTTGAGGGCGCTGATAGCTCACCTGATGACTCCTGATGCAGGGACACATCGTAAGGTGATCCCACGCAAGTGTCAGGCGGAGTAAGTGTCAGGCTGCGAGAACGTGTCCGTGCCCGAACTCATCGGCTAAATCCTTGATGAGCCGGGCTTCATTCGGCGTCAGGTTCTGGGTGTCGACAAAACGCCAGTTCCGTTCGTACAACGCAAAGGCGATCTCGCGCTCGATCGGGCGCGCAGGATCGCGATTCCACACCAGCTTGCCGAGCTCGGGGAAATCCTTAGGCACAATCATGTTGTCGGCGATCTGGCCCATGCTCGCAATATACGCCTAGAGTTGCGAAAAGTCGAATTTCGGCGTCCGCCCCCTTTGGGCTACCGCACGCTTGACAGTGCGTTCTGCGGTGTTCTTAGCGGCGGCCGAACGCACGGGGCAGACGCCAATCCGACCACAATCCAAGCAGCCAACATATAACCAGCAATCGGGCTACATCGCGCGATTATTTGGGCTGAACGAGGAGCAATCAGACGGCACAGACTCAGAAATAGGGAATTTTTTGGCTTCCCGATCTGATTCGCAGAATAGGTACTTTGACAAGTCGAATGCGCTGGGTTCAGATCTGAGCTGCGTCTTATGCATTGATGCGGTCATAACGCTTTCAAGGGCGTAGGCCTTCGGTAACCATAGCTCGATAGCCTGCCGGCATGAACGACAGGCGCCTTTGCGAGCTCTGGCTGACGGCGTTGCTCAGCGACGATGGCGCCGCTCTCGGCACGATCGACACCTACCAGGATGACCTGGATGTCTATCTCGGCTGGCTGTCGTCGCAAGGCCTGACGCTGCTCGCCGTGACCCATGCCAACGTGGTCGATTTCCTTCGATTTCTCGATGAGCGCGGCTATTCGCCGGCCAGCATCTCCAAGAAGCGATCAGTGGTCCGCACCCTGCATCGCTTCATCGTCGCCGAGGGATATGGCGAGAGCGATCCGACGACATTGATGGAGCCAGGCAAGCGGGGCCGCCGGCTTCCCCACATCATCTCGATGAAGGATGTCGAAAAGCTTCTGGCCACCGCCCATGCGCGTGCCAGCGACGACAGTCTGAGCCTGTTCGCTCAGGCGAGCTATGCCCGGCGCGCAGCATTGCTGGAGACACTCTACGCCTCCGGTATGCGCGTTTCGGAGGCTGTCACGCTGCCGAGGAAAGCTCTGCGTGACAATTCCCGAATGCTGTTCGTCAAGGGCAAGGGAAACAAGGAGCGCCTAGTCCCAATGCACAACCAGGCCGTCATCGCGATCCAGAGATGGCTGGCGGCCGCGAAGGCCTACGGCGTGACGTCCGAGAAATGGATCTTCCACTCGGTTCGAGATGGCTCGAAGGCGCTCACCCGCCAATCGTCTCTCGCCGAGATCAAGCAGGCCGCGCTCGATGCCGGCCTATCGCAACCGAACCTGATTTCACCACACAAGCTTCGCCATGCCTTCGCGACCCACCTCCTGGCGAATGGCGCCGACCTGCGTGTCATCCAGGAGTTGCTCGGCCATGCCGATCTTGGGTCGACCGAGATCTACACCCATGTCGAGATGTCTCGATCGCAGCGGATGCTCTTTGATCTGCATCCGCTCAGTACGGACGACGCCGCCACGTAAGTACCGAAATCAGATACCCGCCGAGTAGACGGGCTGGTCGGTCAGTGGCTCAAAATCCTCATGCCAGACCCCGGCGAAATCCATCGCGTCCTGAAGGTGGTGCTGGTGGATCCTGATCTGCCCGTCGGGTGAAATCGCGATCAGGGACTGGACGAACGGGTCGGAATAGGCCGTGCGAACGCGCTCGTGGAGGTCAGCCGGCAACAGCCTGACCAGGTCGTCGGCAACGAAGCTGATGGTCTTGCCCTGCAGCTCCCAGTACCTGACGTTCAGCAGCTCCTCGACCACCGACTTCTTGAGATCCTCGTCGTCCATGCTGCGAACGGTCGTGAGGTCCCCGTCCACGAGAACCCAGCATTCGGGACAGCTCCTGATGTCTTCGCCAGAAGCCTGGTGAATGCGATCGCGGAACTCGATCGCGCCTTCCAGCGCCGCCTCGAGGAACGGTTCGAGCTTCTCGATTTCGACGTGCTCGCGATCCTTGGCCATACCCGCTGCTTTCCGCTTGCCGCTGTTGCCGCGGCGTCCTCTTGGTCGGCATTGTAACCGTTGGCGACGCCAGTCACGACTCTGGCTGTTGAACGAAGCCCGGCAGATATCGAGCCCGCTTGATCAGACGAGCCGACAAGGCCATCGTGCACACTCCGGAACGGCGCAAAGGACACCCCTCATGCCACAACGGGCTGATCGACCCTTCCCTGCCGAGTTCGTTCGACAAGGGGGTGTCATCTCAAAAGCCTCGGTCACAATCCGATGCAGTCGCTGCCCCACCACCAGGGTCCACGAATCCAAGAACGTCCTGCCCGACGAAGTCATATCGAAACGCCTCAAATCCTGGGGCTGGGTCTTAGGCCGCAATCGCTCGCATGACATTTGTCCAGGCTGTGCCGGCGTAACGCAGATCAACAGACTCGCGGGTCGCTTCAAGGTCATCAGCGATGGCCAGGAAATCGCCTCTCCTTCCGAGATAGCCGACACCGTCGGGCTCCGCAGAGCCCAGCAGTCAAGAGAAGTCGATGCCCTGATCGACCGGACATTCGGGGTGCCAGTCTGCAGCTCCGATCGCACCCCTCGCCAAGATGCAGCCCCGCCCGACGGTGGGCATCAACCAGGCGAGCGCGGATCCGACAAGTTCGGTCGCATCGAGCAGGCCATCACGTCACTCACTGGCGATTTAGGCCAAATCCGGGCGGCAATGGAGCTCCTGATGGAGCAGATGGGCGAACTCGTCGGGCTACAGCAGCAGCAGGTCAAAGCCATCGGCAACCTCTCAAGCGTTGTGGCTCGATCAAACGAAGGCATCGCAGTCGGCTTGAATATGCTTGGGGCAGCTGTCCGCGAGCTGGGCCAGGGGCGAAAGATACCCCCACTTCCCTCCGCATCCTCCGCGATCGAGGACATCGAACTCCCAGCGATACCCATTCGCTCGTTGCGCAACGACGCTTTCGAGGGCGAAAGCGCGAGAAGGTCGGTCGTACGGAAGCCTGGCCCTGCTCCCAAGGCCGTAGACAAGCCGATCGTGGTCAACTCGTACCGAGACGGCAAAAACCACCGGAAATTCTACACGATGGTCCAGCTGCCGAAGGCGCTGTGGGAAGATTTCGGCTTCCAGGGAGACGACCGGGTCTTCATCGAGCGAGAGGATGGAGACACGATCTCAATCAGACGAGCCGAGGAGGGTGGCGTGAAGCTGAAGAAGGTCACGGACACCACCGTGACGATCCAGACCACTCGCATCGGCAATGTCAATTTTGAGGTTCAGAGGCCGAAGGGCTCGAAAGGTGAGATCTACCTGCACGCCTGAGGTGGAAGGTCGTCAGACCTACGCGGCCGGCGAGGCTCGCCAGCCACGCCCCCAGCAGAATGCGGCATAGTTGGCCACATCGCGCGGATCGCCCTTCTGAACATGATTGGCCAGCTCGGCCTGGCACTCGCCCTCCCAGTCGTCGACGAGCCAATCGTCGCTGCAGCCATACTTGACCTGGGAGGCCAGAAGTTTGGCCTTCATCGCCTGGGCGAAGTCGTCGACGAGAGCATCCGTCTTCGGATCGAGTCGGATCTGCGGGGCGTTCCTCATGAAGCGCGGCTTTGCGGCTTCGAGCGCCAACCAGATCTGGCTGGCAACGTCGTCGACGTCTCGCGATGCATCAATCACGACGCAACGATCCGGCTCGGCCGCGGCGATTGCCAGGAAGCCCTCACGTACGCGCTTGTGAAACTCCAGGCCCTCAATCTCAAATCGATCGGCGCTCACGGAGGATGCGAGATTGCGCCGGCCGGCGCGCGCGATGCCGATCTTCGGATCGATATCCAGGATGAATGTGATGTCGGGCCGGCTGTCACCAGCTGCGATCTGAGTGAGCTGCGCAATCACGCCAGCGGGAACGGTCGATCCGGCACCCTGGTAGGCCTTGGTCGAGTCGTAAAATCGGTCGCACAGAACAATCGAACCGCTTTCGATGGCTGGCTTGATCTTCTTGCGAACGTGGTCGGCACGCGCCGCCGCAAACAGAAGGGCTTCGGCGAGGGGATCGAATTGCCCTGTCCCACCGAGAATGAGTTCCCGAATGAGTTCGGCGCCGACCGATCCACCTGGCTCGCGCGTCAGAACGACTGTCTCGCCCTGCTCGGTCAGGCGCTGTGCCAGACGCCTGATCTGGGAGGTTTTACCTGCCCCCTCCCCGCCTTCGAATGTCACGAGCCCGCGCATGATCACCCAGCCTTCGGCCAAAAGCCGAGAAAATGCGTTTCGTCGTCGTTGGCCTGGCCATGCAGATGATGCCGGCCGTGCCGACACAGCACAAACAGGCCATCTTCATCCTCGTCGACGACCAAGGTTGCACCATCGCGGATGCAGCTGAAATCACCGTCAGCCGACAGCTGCGAGCCCTTAACCGTCTGGTCGATCCTGGCCCACTCTCGGCCATCGGTCGAATGCGTGGACATGCCCGCTCCTCAACGCTCGGGGACCAACTGCCGCCAATCGCGACAGCCGGTCCCCGAAAGGCGCCGCAACGTCCTCAGCCGAGGAACTTGCTGCCAGCCTTCAGCTTCACGACGGTCTTGGCCGGCACCTTGATGGTCGCGCCGTTGGCGGGATTGCGCGCTTCGCGCTCGGGGCGGTCGGCGACCGAGAGCGTCAGCCAGCCCGGCAGGACGACCTTGGTGCGCGCCTTCGCCGCTTCGGCGAGGGTGGCGAGCACGGCGTCGAGCGTCTCACCGGCCTTGACCTTGGTCAGGCCGGTCTTGTCGGCCACGGAGGCCACCAGTTCGGTACGGTTCATGTGTATCCCTGTGTGCAGAATCGCGTGTTCGCGACGGATACGAATCGACAGTCGATCACTGATAGAGTCAAGGACGCCAGATTGTTTCCTTCGATTTTCGAAAGGTTCGCCCCCGATTCAATCCATCGGGACCGTTCCGCCATTCATTCAAAATGTTTGCGATCCTTGAAGGAACTGTTGCAACTCGCCAAAGCCGCTGGCATGATTCCGCCCGACATGAACCGTCAGGTGATGCCTGTGCACCGCCTCGGTTCCGGGCATGGATCAGACAGCTTTGGATAGCCGCACTCGCTCTTCAGCCGGGGTCGATTCGTCGAGCTTCGAAGACAAGCTCTCGATGCTGGGTCGTTTCGAAGAGGTCGTGCTTCTTGCCGCAATTGCCTGCGGCCCGAAGGCGACCTGCAATGCGATCCTGGAGCGCCTCGAACAGAGGACCGGGATCCAGCGAACCCAGACGACGATGCACACAACCCTCGATCGGCTCTCCAAAAAGGGGCTGATCCACTCCACCATGGAATGTGCCTCCTCATCGCGCCGCGGCGGCCGTCGCCGGCGACTGTTCGACGTGACCACCGACGGTCGCGACAGCGTCGAGATCTCGGTCGGGCTCATCACCGGGATGGCGAAAGACGCCGGCCTGGTCGAAGAAGGAAAGAACCGCGCGGCGTAAGGATTGCTTCGCGTTTGCCAAACGAATCGTCTCGGTCGATCATGGTTCATCCATGGAGTCCGAAATGAACTCATCCCTTCGAACATCATTCCTCGTCTCGGCGCTCTTCCTGACAGCCGCTCCCGCGCTGGCTCAGACGACCATCTATGTGCCGAGCCAGACACAGCGCTTCGGCGGAACCACCCTCTACAGCCCCCAGCCCCAGTCCTACGGCGTGCCGCTGGGCTATTTCCAGCAGGGGCAGATCCCGGCGACCGCGGGTCAGACGGGCTACTATGGCCAGGTCCAGCCCGGCTTTGGCCAAACGCAGCAAGGGACGGTCGCTCCCAACGTGGTTCTTCCCGGTCAAGCTCGATCGATTCCTGCCGATGATCTGATGACGCAGGGTCGCGCCCGGACCGATTCCTCCAACACCTCTCGTGCGACTGGTCCGACGATCGTCCCGACTGCTCCGGCCCAGTCGGAGCGGCGCGAGCCGCGTGGTCGACGATTCGCGGGTCCCGCGAAGGTGATCGATGGGAACACGCTGATCGTCGCGGGGGAGGTTCTTGTCCTGAATGGCGCCGACGCTCCTGAGCTGGGGCAAGTCTGTTCCGACCTGAAAGGGTTTGGCTGGAATTGCGGTGACCGGTCCCGCGATCGGCTGATCAACCTGGTGTCCACCCACCCGGTGACCTGCAGTGGCGTCGGAGCGGCTCAGGGCGGCACTGCCGCGACCTGTCGGGTCGGTCAGACGGATCTCGGCCGCCAGCTCGTGCTGGAGGGCCTGGCGGTGGTTCCCAGGACCGTGGCGCCTGTCTATCTCGCGGAGGAAGCTTCGGCTCGGTCTGCGCAAAGGGGCGTCTGGGCCGGGAAGTTCAAATCGCCGTGGGAAGCCCGGGCGGGGAAGTGAGCCGGTCAAGGCTATGAGCTTCTGATCGGGTCAGGATCGGGCATGAAGTTGGAGGGGTCGGGTCGGCCCCTTCTTTTTTTTTGTTGTGACTATCGAGGAAGTGGTGTTCGCGGGCCCGAATCCACCCTCTTCCAGCAGGGTCTTCTGCCTCGAAAATCCAGGCCTTCGACAGGCCTTTCGAGTCGGCTCGTTTGTCCGATTCCGATGCCCTCCATCCTGACTCCAAGGATTGCAGTCTCGATTCCTTCAGCTCGGAATCCTGAGTCCCCTTCTTCTTATAGATTCAGCTTTCGAGTCGTTTCGCTATCCCATTGAGAATGCGGTCAAATTTCGATCGGATTTTCGGAAAGTCACAACAACGGACCGGGAAAGTCACAACAACCGACCGGCTGGCGCGATCCTTCCCGCGCCTAACTTCACCATCGTCGCTCATGGAGATTCATGGGCCATCGGACTCAATTCCCGATGGCTTATCCCCAACATCCGACCCGGATAGTCACAACGAAATTGACACATGCATGTTGTGACTTATGTTGGAACTAATGGGTATTCCTGTTGGGAGTTAAGGAATGAAGGCCGAGACCGCTCGAATGCACCTTCCGAAGGAGTTCAAGAAGGCCGAACAGGTCGTCATGGCGCGTACCGAGGGGGAGGAGTTCACCCTGCTCGATCGCAAGATCTTCAATCTGCTCCTGTGGCATGCATACCGGAACCTCAAAACGCAGGCGGTCCATAAAATCAGCATGGACGAGCTGCGCCAGCTCGTCGGCATCGGCAGCGAAGGAAGCACCGAGCGGCTGAAGGAGTCTCTCGAACGGCTTTGGCGTCAGAACATCGCCGTCGACTACAAGGACGAGGAAACGGGGGCCAAGCACACCCTGCGATGCCACCATCTCTCGTTCGATATGTGCTCGATGCAGAATGGCTACCTCGATTACGCCTTCGATCCGCTGCTGCTGGAGTACATTTCCAACCCGAAGGTGTACTCGCTGCTGTCGTGGGTGACGGCGGTCAAGTTCAAGTCGCTCCACTCGCTGAAGCTCTATGAGCTGATGAAGATGGTTTTTGGACGATTCTCCCAGGTGAAGTCCTTCACCGTCGAGGAATTCCACGACTTCCTGGAGCTCAGCGATGGCTATGACGGGCGCTTCGATCGGGTGAAGGACCGGGTGATCAACCCGGCCGTCAAGGAGATCAACGAGTGCGCCGAGTTCAATATCGCCGTCGAATACGTCAAGGGCGGTCGTGGCGGCAAGGTTGTCGGCATCAAGTTCATCGCTGAGCCGAAGAACGCGAGATCCCTCAGCGATGCCGCGAATTTCGCGACTGCGCCGAAAGATGTCCGTCGCAGGGGTCCTCGCGATGCCGAGACCATCGACATGTTCTCCGGCGCCAGTGACGCCGACATGTCCCAACCGCCTGTTCTCCGGTCCGACACGATGGCGGAGGCTCGTCGCATCGTCGGCGAAGACGGCAATGCCGAGGATGAGTTTTCCGAGTGGCTGAGGGAGTTCCCCTCGGGCCGGCATTTCACCGTCAATCCCGATGAGCTTTTCCTCTCCTGGCTCACCATGAGGGTGAAGAAGCGCAATGATGAGCGCTTCAAGGGCGTGGATATCGACGCGCTGTTCGTTTCGTTCGTGCCCCAGGATTGATGATGTCTGCGATCCCCCAATCATCCGTCCCGGATTTCCTTTCGAACTTCCTTCTCGACCAGCAGCAGCGCCTGGCGCTGACGGATCAGACGCGCAAGCGTGCGGTTGCCATGGTGGCAGAGACGGGCATCGCCGGCATGAGCGAGGCGGACCTCTATCTCGAATGGTTCAACGACGCGTTGTGCGACAAGGATATCCGCACCAAGGCCGGTCTGGATCCCGCCGCGCATTATCTCGACTGGCTCGCCGACCGTCTGCTGGAGCCTTTCCGCGTTTCCTATCGGACCTACAACAAGATCAAGCGCCTCTGGGGCGTCGAGACGGTCAACCTGGTCGTCAATGTGGTCTGGCCGCAGGAGATCGCGTGGGGTCATCGCATGAGGCTCTCGGGCGATGACCGAGTCGCCTTCATGGCCAACGTCTTCCTGGTGTCTGCGGCTCGCGATCCGTCGCGAGAGTGCCTGCGCCTCGCGGAAGCGCGGATGAATGCGGTTCAGGATCTGGGCTACTCTATGGCTGTCGCCCACGAGTTCACACCGAGCCAGATCCGATCTGACCCTCATGTCGGTTCCGGATTCGAACCCTTGTTCATCCGCGCGTACCGGCCTCTGGTCGCAGAACGGATCAGCAGCATGACGCCGGCGCAGCTCAGCCACCTGGCCGAGACCGTCAGGCACAAGGAGAGCCTGGAGCGCCGCGGTCTTGCTGCGCAGCGTGCCGTCATGGCCTGCCGGCGCTCGCCGCTGTCGCGGATCAACGGGGTCATCTCGTCGGCCATCGAGATGAAGTACGATTCCGATCGGCTGGTGCTGGCCGAGGAGATGTTTCTCGATAAGCTCGCTGCCGGCGAGATCACCGTGGATCTCGACGTTGGCCTGCCCTACCGGGATTTCATCAACTTCATCCGGCACACGCCGCCCGACAGCATCCTCGAGGCATCATTGCCCGTCGACGCGATGGTCGCAGAGGCTGCGTTGTTCACGGTGGTGGCCAATCCGGAAGGGTTCATCAGCACGCTGCCCGAACAGTATCATCAGCTTCAGGCGGGTGTGCGCACGGTGTTCGGCAGCTGGCTGAGGCCCATCGCCAGCCGTCAGCGGGCCACACCTCGCGATCTGGTGTGCGACTATGGCTTCCACCTCGTCCGCAACGGATTTCGGAAGATTCCCACTTTCGTGACGGGCCCGTAAAATCGCGCCTGAACAAGTGGATCGAGACCTATGACCGAACAAAACGACGTCCGTGAAGCCATCATCGCGCTGATGGCCAAGAACCGTCTGTCGCTGGAGATCAGCCGGGCTTCGTCGAACCCGATCATGGCGGCCCGGCCGCCCATGCCGATGATCCACTGGACGGCAACAGTGCTGTGCCGCGGCCAAACGGTCGCCACCTTCACCGCCTCCTTCCAGGAGAGCCTCTATGGCGATCGGCCGCCGCCGGACGCCGAATTTCTGGAATTCCTGGCGGCCGACATGCGCGACATCCTTCCCATCGACAATGAGGAGCAGTGGCTTTTGAGCCAGGGCATCGACCCGACGGATTCGATCAGCGTGCGCTGGGCCGAGAGCTGGGCCAAGATCCATGAAATCGCAGATGGGTTCGATGCGGTCGCCGAACCCGGCCTCGTCAATGACCTCATGGCCATCGTCTCAGGCCTACAGATGCCCGAGAACGGCCTCAACGCGACGCCCTGACACCAATCCTCATTTCAACCGAAAAGCCCTTCCTGGGCCTTCCCTGAAGCCCGTCTCTGAAGAGAGGCGGGCTTCTTGCTATGAGGGGCAGCGCGTCTGGCCGTTTGCTCGGGGCAATTCGGCGACGGCTGTTTCATCGGACTCCGCTCCACTCTCCCTAAAATCCTGCAATTCCATGGCATCGGACTCCATCCCCGATGAAGGCGTTCCCGCGGCGATATCTGCCCATTTTGAGGCTTTTTCTCCATGTCTCTCCATGAATCCCAGGCGTCTCATGGTCATCGGACTAAATTCCCGATGAAGAGTCTCACACCTTGCCGATGGCGCCGTCCGGCTGCTTTCGGCGACGAGCAACCCTGAGTCTGCTGAATCAATTCAGGGGTTTGCCTCATCGGACCAAATTCCCGATGGCGAGTCCCACCATATCCAGGCTGTCGTCCATCGCTGCGTCTCCATGGCTTGTGTCTGCAGGCTTCATCGGGAATTTAGTCCGATGAGAATCCGGTTGGGCAAAACCACCGTCATCCACGTGAACTCTGCTGTGGTGACTTGATCCTTGTGCCCTTCGGCACGAAGTTCCCTTTCTGTTCATCGATTCCTCGAATTGGGTCTTCGATCCTTGCCCCTTCCCGACGTTCCCGATGTCTCTCCGGTCTATGCCGGACCGTGCCGTCTGCTCGACTGGAAGCAGGGTGGACGCCACGGCATGACCGTCGATCTGTGCCTGGCGGTCCCGGGGCCTGACGGAGCTCACCCGTTTCGCCTGGTCATGACCGGCAAGGAGAACGGACAGAAGTTCCTGATCGATGTCACCTTCCCGCCCCACAAGGACGCGGAGTCCGGTCAAAGCGTCTATCGTGGCGAGGCGCTGGCGATGCGATGGTCCGAAAACGATCGTACAGGCATGATGGTGCGCCTGTTGCTGGACGATGGGCCAGACGGAGTGGCCGGCAGTCATCCCTTCTTCGGTCTGGCCATCGGCCCCCGCACGGGAGAACCCCTCGTCTTCAAGGCTGTCGCGGTCGGCCATGACGAGAGCCTGATCAAGCCGTCGAGCCTGCGCCGCAAGGTGCCCTTCTCGCAGCTCACCGAAGTTGCGCAGTCCAATATCCTTGGACGCGACCCGCGCTTCCAGCGGTTCCTTGCCCATTCGCTCGCCGAGCTCGTACCCGATGAATCCGTTCGCGCTGCTTTGGCCAACATGGCCGACAAGCCGGAGGCATTCGCCGCGGCCGTCATCAGGACCGTGCTCAAAGTCCCGACGCGCAGCGTCATGAACGGGAATGGCCGCGAAGCCGAAAAGGCCAAAACCGCCTGGCGTCAGCTCATGGCCGACTACCACGACCAGCTTTGGGGTCGACCGCAGATCGGTACGCGGATGACCCCCGAGATGGCCGGCTGAGGCGTGCTTCTGGCTTTCTTCGTCACGCTTTATCGTTCCTCGTTGAAGAGGATTCCGAGCGGGCATGAAGCCTATCCTGAACCATCGCGACCCGGACATGTGGAAGGGCGTCGACTCCGCAGAGATGTGGCGTCGCTACTCTCGCGCGATCGATATTCGCGTGAGTTCTCTCAACGTGCCCGAGCGACCCAACGCCGTCGTCGTCGTTCGCGAGGCGCGTTCGGGTGATGTTTCCAACCCGCAGGGCCGAAGCTGAGATTGGTGAGGTGGCAGGGCTTGTCGCCGAGAGGTGGAATCGAGCTCGACTGTTCGCCTGGTGCGACGAGGTCGGACTCGATTCGCCCGAGCTGATCGCTGTCACTCTCCATCTTTCCGTCGCCACGCTGACAACGTGGAAGGGGAAACCTTCAGGATCGATTCCACCGCGCGTTCTGGCTTGCGTCGACGGCTATGAGGCCTGGCGGGGCGCGGGTCTGGGGGAGCGAGTCGATCTTCCCCCTGCCAGCCGGAATTGGCTCGAATCCTGGATGAAACGTCTCGAAATCACATCGATATCGAGGTTTGCAGCGGAACTCGGATACCCCCGCCAGCGGGTGGCCGACTGGTTTTCAGACGGTTCTGCTCCATCCTGGCTGGGCCTTGCGTGCCTTGGAGTGGAGGCCCGGAAGAGAGGCTTATCCCGGATAATCAAGGACTGATCGCTCATATCTTGCGAAAACTTGAAGGATCTCGCTTGACCGATCCTTGAACGTCTCGGACAATCCACGCAGAGAACCCGTAACCCGTTCCCTGAGGATTTCGAGATGCATCCTTCGAAGCGTACCCTGCGACTGGCGCTGCTCGCCGGGTTCGTCGGCTTCGTTGCCCCCGCCACCGCTCAGGAAGCGGGTTTCGGCAAGGACATTCCGATCGGAGCCGCGGCGCGCCAGATCGTCCCCGACGGTTTCAAGGTCGAGATGGCCGACGGTGTCGACGCTTCGGCGAAGGCGTCCTGGAACGGTGGAGGCTGGCGTCAGTCCCTGGCCGCGGCGGCTCGATCGGCTGGCTATTCGGCGATCATTTCCGGCGAGACTGTTCGCATCGTGAAGGTCGCGAAGGCTGCCCCTGCCCCGGTCGCTGAAGCGACCGAAGAGCCGCGGAAGGCAAGCCGGCAGGGCCGCAAGGAGCGTGTCACCGAACGGCGCGCTCGGCCGCGCTCTGAAGTGGTGGTTCGCGAGACAACGACGGTCGAGACGGTGTCCAGCGCTGGCTTCGTGCTGGTTCAGCCGAAGGCCGAGGCCCCCGCACGCTCGTCCGATTGGAAGAAGTACGACGCCAAGAAGGTGGCCGTCGTCGAGAGCGCTTACGTGGTGCGTGAAGGCCAGAGCCTGCGCGCTGTGCTGGAAGAGTGGAGCGGCCGGGCCGGCTGGAAGCTCGTCTGGAGCACCGATTACGAATACGCGCTGACCTCCAGCGCCAAGTTCACCGGCGATTTTTCGACCGCCGCCCACGAGCTCCTGCGCTCGATGGCCAACGTCCGCCCCCAGGTCACCGCCACCTTCTATGCCGGCAACAAGACGCTCGTGGTCGGCAACGATCTCGCTGACGCGGCCGGCTACTGATGCGCCCTTACGGAGAAAGCCCGATGCGCCGCCCCTTCAACTCCTCTCTCGCTCTGGCCCTCTGCGTCTCCACGATGCTGTCGGCGTGCGCCTCGACCGAAACCATCGTCCAGACCAATCACGCCCGCGAAAACGCCGAACGTCTCGCTGCTGTGGCTCCTCAGCCGATGGCACCGCGTGACGTTTCGGCCGTGAAGACCACCGACCAGGTCTATGTCGGCGCAACTGCGAAGCTGAAGGAGAACGGGGACCCGCTGCCGTCGAAGTTCGAGTCGGGCTCGTTCACGATCGCCAAGTCGCGGCTGGTCAGCTTCCAGGAAGTGGCTGCGGCCATCACTGAGCAGACCGGAATTCCGGTGGCTGTCGCTTCCGTTTCGCCTCGTCAGGCCGGCGGCCAGGCTGCCAGCATCCCCGGCGGGGCAGCTGCCAATCTCGGAGGCAATCCGCTGAGCGCTGCGACCGCGGCCATCGCCGGTGCCGGTGTTCAGGGCGGGCAGATCGGGCCGATCGGCTCTCTGGCTGCGCTGGAAGGTCCGACGGGCGACCTCGGCATCACGGGTCGCATGAAGCTGGCCTATTCCGGTCGCCTCTCGTCGTTCCTCGACCTCGTCGGGTCGAATTTCAACGTGGCCTGGGAGCACAAGGGCGGCAGGATCGTCTTCAGCCGCTACATGACCAAGGTGTTCGAGGTTCCGGGGCTTCCGACCTCGACCAAGCTCGCCTTCTCGATGTCGTCGGGCAGCCAGATCAGCGGCGCATCGCAGGCTGGTGGCGGTCAGAGCGCGACCGGCGGAACCGACCAGTCCGCCAAGACCGAGTCGTCGTTCGAGGTCTGGAAGGATATTTCCGAGAACCTGCAGGCGATGGTCGCCGGCGACGGTGCCGTCCAGGTGGCGACCGGGCAGGGTACGGTGACCGTGGTGGCGACGCCCACCACGATGCGTCGCGTCAGCGACTATCTGCGCAACGTCAATCAGATCCTGGCGCGCCAGGTGGCGATGAGCGTGAAGGTCTACTCCGTCACCCTGCGCGACGGCGATACCTACGGCTCTGACATCAATCTGCTGTTCCAGAACGCCGGCAAGTACGGTCTGCGCTTCGCCACGACGGGATCCCTCCCGGCCCCGGTGACCGCGATCGGTTCCGTTCCTGCTCCGGCGGTCGGCCAGACCCAGGGTGTCGGCTGGGCCATTCTCGATCCCAGCCTGAACACGCAGGGATCGGGCATCGTGCAGGCGCTGTCTACCAAGGGCGATGTCTCCGTCGTGACGTCGGCTTCGGTGACGACCATCAACGGGCAGCCGGTTCCCTTCCAGGTCTCCAACACACGCGGCTATCTCGCCCAGGTCTCGGTCACGCAGTCGACGGGCTCTGGCAGCGGCCCGACAGCGGCTCTGACGCCGGGCTCGGTGACGACCGGCTTCAACCTGCACCTCGTGCCCAAGATCCAGCGCGATGGTTCGGTGCTGCTCCAGTACGCGATGAACATCAGCGAGCTCGTCGGCTCCAACAACGGCTTCGAGGTTGCGTCCTCTGGCGGCAACACGATCCAGCTGCCCAACGTCAACCAGCGCAACTTCATCCAGCAGGCGATCCTGCCCAACAATGCGACGCTGGTTCTGGCCGGCTTCGAGCAGGTTCGCTCGACTTCGACGCAGAGCGGGACCGGACACGCTGCCCTGTGGCCGTTCGGTGGCGTCAGCAGCAAGCAGCTCGCTCGCGAGATCCTCGTGATCACGATCACGCCCACCATCCTGGATGTCGGCTCGGCGGCGAACCTGTCGACCACGGCGCCGCTCCCGGTCCGCTGAGAGCCCGGTCAGCGGCAAAGGGAGGCATTGCCAGATGGCAGATGCGGACAAGATCAGTGTCCTGAAGATTGGCGGCAAGAAATACGCCGTCAATCTGTTCTGGAACGAGGCTGAGGATTCCTCACGCGTCCAGGAAGCGGCCCGTCGGGAGGCCGCACGGCAGAGCGAGCTTGAACTGGACCTCTTCTGCGTGCGCCAGGGCGTGTCGCAGTATGGTCTCGGGCGCAAGCGGCTCGGCCATTCGAAGGGTATGGCTTCGCTTGCGGGCCATATGGCGGATTCGCGTCCCGGCTCCTGGCTGGGCGTATTCTCCGTCGATGACGGCTATTACATCCTGGCAGTCCGGGACAACGAGATCCTGGGTGAAACCGATCGCGTCTTCAGTGACGAGCTCGATGCCCGCACGCAGTTCGAGGAATTTCTGACGCGTGGCGAATGGAGCGAAATCTACGCTCCCGCGTCGCTGAGCATCGATGGCGCGCAGGATCAGTCGATCGAGACGTTCATCGCCTCCGGCCGTCCGCCGCGGCTGCAGGACATCAATCGCGTCGGGTCGGCCTTCAAGTGGATCGTGATCGGCGGCGTCGTCGTGGCGATCATCTTCGGCGGTCTGCTCTACCAGAAGTACCAGGCCGAGGCGGAGTATCAGGAGATGCTGCGCAATCTCGAAGCGCAGGCTCGCAACAACCTCCCCGGCCGCAAGCAGCAGGAGGTCGAGGTTCCGCCCATGCCTTGGGAAGGCCGGTATTCCGCGGCCAAGTATCTGCCGGCCTGTTCGGAGGCGATGAAGCGCGCTGTCCTCGACATTCCAGGCTGGAAGCCGAAGGCAATTCTCTGCAACGGCACCGGTTCGTCCGTGTCGATGAACATCGATCGATCTGCGGCGCTGGGTCAGGGCGGCGGCACCATCAACTGGATCCGGTGGGCGCTCAATCGGAAGGGCCTGGACCGTTCGAGCATCTCGCCTGTCGGTGACAACGGCGCCGAGGCGACGTGGTCGATTTCCGGCGACGTCGAAGTTCTCAAGCCGGCGCTCACCCCGCCTCGCCTCGCGGAAGCACGACGCTACCTTCAGTCGTGGCTCGAAGAGACGTTCACCCAGGTGCGGTTCACCAGCGGGGACAAGAACCAGTTTTTCGAAACATTGAAATTCCGTTTCGAAACACCGTACGATCCTTCTCGCTTTTCGGATATCCTTGGCCGAGTCGAAGGACTGACCATCGACAGGGTGTCGCTCGATCTGGCTCGGTACGTCTACACGGTGGAAGGAGCCGTCCATGAAAAGTTCGAACTGCCCGCGGGCGTCGTTGCAGCTAACCGGTCAGGCAAACCTCAGGAGCCCGCTCGTGCGCGCTAAGACCATCATCGTCGCCTCCAGCCTCGTCGCCCTGATTTCAGGCGCCGCTCTCGCGCAGCAGCCTCTCGGCCTGCCCCAGGGTCTGCCCCCGCTTCCGCCTGCCGCGCCTGCGGCCAACCCTGTGCAGCCGGCACAGCAGCCGGTGTTCATCCGTCCGTTCCAGAACGCCGAGCCTGTCCCCACGGGCGCTCCCGCGCCGATCCCCGCGCAGCCTGAAGGCGGTTACGGCACGACGCTGCCGACCCCTGGGGCCGCCGACCCCGCCTCTCGGATGAACCTCAACAACGCGGCCGGCTATTCGGGGCGCGTGCAGGACGAGGCGCGGACCCGGCTTTCGGAGTTCACGCGGCAGGATGCCTCGCCGGCAACGACTCAGAAGGTCGAGGGTCAGGGCCCGCTCGGCATGGCGCCCGTGTCGAGCCAGTCCGACCTGGAGGCTCTTTCGCGGATCCAGCGCAACATCGCCGTCCTCGATGCCCAGAACAAGGAAGCCGAGCTCGCTGTGAAGCTCTGGGCCACCATGTTCAACAATCCGGCCGCGAAGGAGTGGCGTGAGGCTGAGAAGAAGGAGAAGGAGGAGGCTGCCAAGCAGGCTGCAGCGGCGGCTGCTCCCCTTGCGTCTGCCATGCCTGGCGTGGGTCAGCCGAGCCAGCAGGCCCAGATGCCGACTCCCGATCCGCTCGTCGTCGAAGTTTCCGGCAACCGCGCTCGTCTTCTCCTGCCTGGTCGTGGTGAGATCGTCGTCCGCGCCGGACAGACCATTCCCGAAGGTCGCATTGCGTCCGTCGGGCTCTCAGGCGTCGTCCTGGTCGACAACAAGGGCAATCGCACGACGCTCGGCTTCGGGACGAGCTTCCCCATGGCGAACAACACGCCGCCCGCCAGCGGTTTCGCACGGCCGATTTCTCGGTAGGCCGAAGAATGACCTATGCCCCGAGCCTGATCGACATCCCAGCTCCTTCCGCTCCTCGTCTCGGGTGTGGATCGACGGGCATGCGTATCGGTTCGGGGCTGCTTGCTCGCTCGGTTGAATCCATGCGTATCAGGGCAGCCTCATGAGCGATCTGGGCAAGAAGTTCACCGCGATTTTCGACGGACTGTTCGGAGCCCCGAAGAAGCAGGAGCCGGTCAAGCGTCGAGCTAAGCCGGCAGCGGCCGCTCCAGTGCGAACTCAGCCCGCCAACGGTGCGCGTGCCATCGAGGCAGCCGCCAAGCGCCGCGCTGTGCCGACTTCTCAGCCACCCGTTGCGAGCTTCGTCGACCAGGACGACGAAGCCGATGTCATTCCGATCCGGGCGCCAGGTGCTGCCATCGTTCCCGAAGCGCGCTCCAAGGAAGTGAGTTTCGTCAATGCGGAACTCGGTCGGCCGCGGGTTCCTGAAGAAACCGAAAGCGATGACCTCGTCGGCTTCCAGGGCAACGTTCTGACAGCCCCCGGTGGCCCGTTCCCGCTGACCCCTCGGCAGTGCCAGTTCATCGCGGCTCTCGACAACGGCACGCTGCTCATCGCCAGCTCTGCCATCAGCCATCCGGCTGTCTCGTCGGCCAAGAGCCTTCTGAAGCGCGGCAACTTCGAGGCTTCGCAGACCTTCCTGGTCGAGATGGAGCTCATCCGGACCATCTACGAGCGCTTTCAGAAGCGCTCGGGGTCGTCCGAGTATTCGCGTGACACCGCGACGATGCAGCGTGTCGTGCTGGATCTCATCCGGACGGCTGCTCTGCAGAAGTGCTCGGACATTCATATCGGCATCGGCCGGCACGAGGCGCGTGTTCGCGTTCGTTCTGACGGTGTGATGATGCCTCTGCGCGAGTTGTCGTCGACCAACGCACAGGAGCTTCTGATCGCCGCCTTCAATATGGCTGACGCATCGGATTCGAACTACCGGCCGATGGAGTCTCAGGGCGCGCGCATCACCTCACTGAAGACGACCCTGCCTGAGGGTGTCCAGGCCGTGCGCCTCCAGTTCAACCCCTTGCCCGATCAGGGCCGGCACTGCGTGATGCGTCTGCTCTACTCGCAGCGCAAGGCAGCTCACGTCGATGTCGACGAGCTCGGTTACGCGCAGCACCACATCAAGCAGATCAAGCGCATGCGGGACAAGCCGTATGGCATCAACATCATCTCCGGCCCCACCGGCTCGGGGAAGTCGACGACGCTTCAGACCTCGCTTCAGGCGACCATTCGCCAGAAGAACTACGAGGTGAACGTGATGACGGTCGAGGACCCGCCGGAATACGAAATCCGCGGTGCGATCCAGCTGCCGGTCACCAACGTGAAGACAGAGAGCGAGCGCAACGAGGCGTTCCGCCAGACCATCACGGCTGCGCTGCGCTCGGATCCCGACATCCTGATGATCGGCGAAATTCGTGACGCCTCTTCGTCGGGCCTTGCCTTCCAGGCCGCAATGACCGGCCACCAGGTCTGGGCTTCGCTGCATGCCAACAACGCGATCTCGATCATCGATCGCCTGAAGGATCTCAAGGTCGAGCCCTACAAGCTCGCCGACTGCACGCTGCTGACAGGACTGATCGGTCAGCGTCTGGTTCGCCAGTTGTGCAAACACTGTCGGATGCCCACCGCCGAGGCTCTCGAAAAGGGCGTCGCGACGGATGACGAGGTCCGGGTCCTGCGCGAACTCTTCGGTGACGAGACCGTCGATCGCAAGGTGTTTTTCGCCAATCCTCAGGGCTGCGCGCATTGCCGGGGCGGATACAACGGCCGCTCTGTGGTGGCAGAGACGATCCTCCCTGACGACAAGTTCATGGAGCACGTCGCCAAGAACGACAAGATCGCCGCCAGCGCCTATTGGCTCGAACACCTTGATGGCATGACGATGCTGGAGCACGCGATCCTGAAGGTCGCGGCCGGCGAAGTCGACGCCAAGGAGGTCAGCTACAAGGTCGGCATTGTCGACGAGCTCGATCCGGAACGGGTCAAGCGCTTCCTGGGCGTCGCGGTCGACGCCCTGCAGCTCGCATCGTGAGGACGCCACCATGTCAGCGCTGAAGCGTTTCGAGCAGTGGTTTATCCGAGTCCAGTTCAGCGGAAAGGCGCGGCTGCGCATCTACCGCAAGTTGTCGCGCCTGCAGAAGAACGGCGTCTCGATGCCCGATGCCCTGAGCACGATGTGGACCCACGAGTCGCAGGACGGCAAGAAGAAGACCAAGCCTTCCGCGATTGCGCTTGAGGCCTGGCGCAAGCAGGTCGACAACGGCAAGATCCTGGGTATCGCAATCCAGGGCTGGGTTCCGGAAAACGATCGTCTCGTCATCGAGGCAGGTGAACGGGCTGGTGCGCTCGCGCAGGCCCTCGACGACTCCATTTTCATCTATCAGGGCCAGAAGCGCATCAAGCAGGCCCTGGTCGCTGGCCTCGCCTACCCGATCTTTCTCTTCTTCGTCGCTATCGGCCTGCTGACACTCGTCGGTACCAACATCGTTCCGACGTTCGATTCAATCCTGCCGCGGGATCGGTGGACTGGTGCCGGTGCGTCGATGGCCTGGCTGGCCGATTTCGTGAACGTCGCGATGATGCCTGCACTGGTCGGGATTGCCGGATTGGTCATCGCGATCATCTGGTCGATGCCGCGGTGGACCGGCCGCGCTCGCATCAGGATGGATCGGTTCCCGCCCTACTCGCTCTACAAGCTGGTTCAGGGCTCGGGCTTCCTGCTGTCGTTTGCCACGATGGTGAAGGCGGGCATCAAGACGACCGATGCTTTGCGCCTGATGCAGAGGGACGCCTCTCCCTGGCTGATGGAGCGTCTCTCGAAGACGCTCAACATCATGAACAACGGCGCCAACATCGGTGAGGCGCTGTATCGCAGCCGGCTTGAGTTTCCCGATCAGGAGACCGCGAACGACCTGCGGACCTATGCCGAGCTGGACAAGTTCGACGAGGCTCTCGTCGTGATCGGCCGCGAGAACCTCGAGGAGACGGTGCACCGCATCGAGCAGCAGTCAGCCGCGATGAAAAATGGCGGCATTCTCTTGCTGGCGGTGATCTTCGCGTGGATTGCATCTGGCATCTTCTCGCTTCAGCAGCAGATGACGGCGACCTTCTGATGGCAGGGAAGCAGCACGTCCTCGCCGCTCAGGAAGCGATCGCCGAGGCGATCTATCTGAAGGACCTCGACTTCACCGACATCTACATCTCGGAGACGGGCGAAGCCTTCATGCGCGGGTTGTCGGATGTCGCCGATCCGATTTACGACATCCCCGAGAACGCGATCCAGGACCTCGACATGGTCCACAAGAAGGTCTGCGGCCTCGGTCAGCTCGAACGCGAATTCGTTCTGGATCACGATGAAGTCCGCTATCGCGTCACGAAGATCCAGGGCGACACCTCGGCGACCTATCATGTCCGCCGGTCGATGTTTCCGATCCCGCGGATCGGCAAGCTCGGCATCAATCCGATGGTGGTGCGCGCCCTGGGTACGATCGGGCACCCGGGCGCCGCCAACGTCCCGCGCGGCTCAGGCCTCATTCTCGTCGCCGGTGCGACGGGCCAGGGCAAGACCACGACTGCGTCGTCTCTGCTGCAGGAATATCTGATCACCTATGGCGACATCGCCATTACGATCGAGGACCCGCCTGAGCTGAAGCTCGAAGGCATGCATGGCAAATTCGGCAGGTGCTTCCAGACGCGTGTGATCGGAGGTGATTTCGCGCCCTACCTCCGAGCTGCTCTGCGGCAGATGCCGCGGTTCATCCTGCTGGGCGAGATCCGGGATCCATCGAGCGCCAGCGAAGTCCTGAACGCAGCTCTTTCGGGGCACGTCGTGATCGCGACGATCCATGGCGGGTCGATCGAAGAGGCCCTCACGCGCGTGATCAAATACGTCCAGTCGAACCTCGATGCCGAATTGGCGCGTTCGATGCTGGCAGATGGCATCGCGGCGGTCGTTCACCAGGAGATGCGTCGCATTCGGGCCAATGACGGCCGGGTGGCGCGCCGCATCTTCGCAGAGTCGCTCTTTTTCGGCCATGACAAGGGGCTGCGCCAGAAGATCCGCGACGGGAAGATCGTCCAGCTTTCCTCCGACATCGACCTGCAGAAGAGCCGCATGGATCGCGGAGAGATGCCGGTGAGCAGGTAGGCACGATGCTGTATTTGCTCGTTATGATGTTCGTGCTGTTCCTGGCTGCCTTTTACGGGACGTCTGGTGACGATCAGATACAGGCGAAGCTTGATCGCAGCGCCATCATCGCGCGACAGATGGTTGTACAGCACGCGGCGGCAACGCGGGTCTGCAACGTCCCGTCCTGCCCCCCGGGCCCGATCGATCCCAACCCCGAGCTCCCATCGGCGTTGACCGGGCGGACGCCCTTTGTGGCGGTCGCCGGCGAAGCCCAGCCTCGCATGCGCAGCTACTATGACGGCGAGTTCATCGTCACGGTCTATGTCGAGCCAGGAACGGCTGACTGGCAGCGCAGCGTCTATGGCAACGTCGAGGGACAGATGCTGACCACCGTCAGTCCCGTCTACCGCTGCAGCACCGGTCACTGGGACGCCGCCAACCGAAGCGTCGTCGTCCGAGGCTCCAGCGCCGTCCGTCGCTGGCACACCAATGACAGCGTCGTTCCTTCTTCGCAGATCGTACCGTTGCCGGCTGGGCTGCCCGGTGGGGGCTTCCCGCCAGACCGCGCTCCGATCGTCATCACGAAGCGCCAGACCGCGCTGCACTGCAATCTTTTGAATTGAGGCTTGCGTTGTGACAATGCGGGAATGGGTTTATCCTTTGATGCGTGGCCGAATTGATTGGCCGTTCCAACTGACGAGGCCTTCGATGAAGGAACGCGGCTCCATCGTGATCAAGGCTGTGCCGGCGCGACGCCGTGGTCTGACCCTGATCGAAACCGCGACGGCACTGGGCGTCGTTGCCCTCGTCCTCGCCGGGTTCTCTCAGACCGTTTCCACCACGAGCGAGCAGGTGCGCGCCCGCGGAACGGCCGAGCGCCTCAAAGAGGTCAGCAAGGCAGCCCAGCAGTATATCGATGCCTACTCGCCGCAGATCCTGCGCAACGCGACGGTGGCCGCCGGTGGCAACCTGGTCATCCCGATCGGCCGCACCGTCGCAGGTGGCGCCGTTCCGGCTGGGCCTTCGGCCGAATTGCCGAGCGTTCAGGGTGCCGGCCTGCTCTACAGCGACTACATCGACGTCAATCCCTACGGCCAGCGCCATTCTCTGGTGGTCAAGCGCGGCACCCAGGGGACGGGTCGTGTCGAGGGCATGGTCATCACCCAGGGCGGCTCTCCCATTCCCGATCGGACGATCGGCAATGTCGCGACGCTGACGGGAGCCCAGGGCGGGTTCGTGATGCAGACCCCGCTGGCCGGCCTGGCTGGACAGATCATCGGTACGCGGGGCGGCTGGCAGGCCTCCACCGGCAGCTGGTCATCGGGCGCCGTCGTTCCCACCGGCGGGCGAGTCATGTCGATCGTCGGCCTCAACGACACGTCTCTGTCTGGCCCCTATCTCGCGCGGCTCGATATCGGTGATCCCGAGCAGAATACGATGCGCGTCGACCTGAACATGGGCGACAACCGCATCAACAACGCTCGAACCCTGTGCCGTGAAGGCAATTCTGGCGACACATGCTTGGGCACCGGCACCGTCGAGGTGGGGCCCAACATTCATGCCTCTGGAAGTGTCCGCGCCGATCAGAACGTCGAGGCCGGGCAGAATGTCTTCGCCAACCAGAACGTCATTGCGGGGCAGGACAGCATCGCGCTGCGCGACAGCTTCACCGGGCGCAATTCTGCGGTCGCCGGCAACCTTGCCGTGGCAGGCCAGGCCGACGTTGTCGGCGCCGTCTTTGGCGGCATCTATTACGATCACGTCGACAATCGCTATTACCTGCAGCCGGGGGCGACCTCGAACCTGAACAATCTGAGGACGCAGACGCTGTCCTTGGATACGCGCGTCAACGGCACTTACAACAAGTCCGCGGTGTTCGGCGGCAATGGCACGAACAACCAGTATCGGCTCGGCGACCTCCTGCCCCGCTATGTCCTCCAGGAGGGCTATGCTGCCACCAGCAACACTCCTTACGTCTACAAGCCCAGTTGCGGGCCGGGTGGCGAGCCGAAGGTCATTCTGCAGCCCCAGGCAGATTCAATGGGGTTCCAGGCCAACCTCAATATCACAATCACGGACGACGGCGTCTTTTCGTCGCCCGCGATCACAAATGTCCGGCGTGAGTATAGCGCGCTCGACTACGGCAGCTTCTGGGTCGTGCAGCTGACGGGAACGCCCCAGGAGGCCGGATACATTTGGCGAGCGATGGTGCTGACGTACTGCTACTACCCCTGACAGCAGAACCCGTTCAATGCAGGCCCATTGGATAATGATCTCAAATCGTGTAGAAATGAGACAGTCGTCCTTAACTTGAATGGCTGAGTGCGCCCGATGAAGATTTCGATCCTTGCTGCTTCTATCGTGGCCCTGATGACGCTGTCATCCGCTCACGCGTTCCAGTCGGAAAGTGAGAGCCCGCAGGCTTCCCCGTTCAATCCGATCCTGGAGAAGGCGGACGCTGCGATCGTTCCTATTCCCCGCACCTCAGCGGAGCAGATCGACTTCATCGCTGGCGGCGAAATCGTCGGGGATGCGCCGTCGCAGTCGATGATCCATTCGGCGCAGTATCAGGATCACACCTGGAACCCGACCTGGGGCGCACCATACAACCCCGGAATCTCGGTCCAGGATTCCAGGGCGAGAGGGTCTTGGGAGTATCAGGTCTATTACATCCAGACCTCGGGTACGAACGGCTTCATCATCGTTTACTACAACTTGATCTGCGCTGGTGCCGGAGTGAGGTGCCCATCGACAACGGCTTCCGCGACCTGCTGGATCGCCGGCGGGATCATTGGCGACTGCCTGGATGGTGTGAACGCCACCATTCCGCGGAATTTCTGAGCAGGGCTGCCGGAATCCCGACGGGCCGCTGATCGGATTCTCCGAGTAGAGCTTGGCGGATGGTCTGGTTCTGAGAATACCAGGGCCATGCAAACCAGCACGGGCCGCAGCACCGTTCGGCGGCATCGTTTCCACACGCGGTTGAGCGCTGTCTTGCTACGGCCGGAGATGGTCCCACCATCTTTGAGGCGCCATGTGATCGTCACTCCCTGCTCAACCTGAGCCTGGTGGACCTCCTATCGAGGTTGAGCGAAAAGGCTCGCCCCTGAACCGACTGTGCTGGTTCGCTGGAGGCGAGATTGTGAGCGCGCGGCGCGAGTTCAACCACATCCTCGAGGCGGCTGGTATAGACGCTGATTGCCTTCAATCGGCGCTCGCCGCTGCCGGGCATCACGTCCACCTGAGTACGGTCAGTCGATACATCGCGCCAGATGATCCGGAGAGCGCAAAGGAACCGCCCGCCTGGATGGTCGGGATTGCCCGCCAGCTCGCAGCGAGCATCGGCACGGGCCAAGTTGCGGTTGCAGTCAGCCGCGATGGCTCATCAGGTCAATCCCGCGGCCTGACGATGCTGGTGCCGGCCGAGCTCTTCAATCAGTTCGAGCAGGCCCGCGTAGCCGAAGGTGTGAAATCACGGTCGACCTTCGCGTTAAAGCTTCTCGAAGCTGGCTATCATCGCTACGCGAGGCTCGTTGAAGAGCCAGAGGCTGGCCTATAGCCCAGGAGCAACTCTCATCGGTCGCCGACCTGGTGGTGGTGGCGGGAGGGATCTGACGCTTCGGCCTGTCACCGATGTGGCCGGCGGTCCATCGTCTTGATCGGACATGAACGACGGCAGGAAGCCCGTGAGGTCTGGTTCGGGATTGGGGTCGACCACAACGGCGAGAGTTTCCGCCTGGCGTTCGGACGCTTCCATGGCTGGTGCATCGAGATCATCGGGGTCGCCGAAGGTCATGTCGTCTTCGTCGCCAATTGCCTCGCCAGCATGCGGTTGAGCCTCGAAAGCTGAAGGTGCTGGCACGCTGGGTGGCCTCTGAGCCGCCACTGTGGGCTGAGGATCATCGGCTGGCGCCTGTGTCTGCGTCGCCCGAGCCTCGACCGTTGGTGATGCTGACGGACGCTCCTCGGGAACTTGGGGCGTCTCGACAGCTTCCGCTTCCAATTCGAACTGATGGCCTGCGTCGGCAGCAGGCCCATCATCATGGTGCTGCTCGACGTCTTCGTCGACCTCGGCGGCAGAGCCGGCGACACGTTCCTGGGCCAAGTCCGCTTCACGCGCATCCTCGGTGTCGGCACCATTCGTTGCCGGCGACATCGGAGGGAAAGCTGCGATATCGGCCGCAGTCTCGACGAGCTTGTCGAGGGCGCCTGGACCGTCACTGGGGACAGGGCGCGTCGAGGTCGGTTCTGGTGTGGTCTCGGGCCGCGGCTCGGACTTGGCGGAAGTCCCCACCTCGCCATCGATCGGCGGATCCGGGAAGACCTTGGGTGCAGGTTCGAGGGTTTGGAGGTCAGGCGCGACGCGCGTCGTCTTCGGGCGCTGCGGCTGGGCTGATCCCGGAGCTGCAACGACGGGAATGATCGGAAGGCCAAGCGCTTCGTTGAATGCGGCCTGGTAGACCTCCTTCTTCCAGCTGTGGCGCCCGAACAGGCGGCTGTAGGGGTGCTTCTTGCCGTCGCTGCCTGCTTGGGCAGCCGTGCGCGCTTCCTCGACGATCTGATGCCCCACGATGGCGTTGCGGCCATTCAGGATCAGTCCGTAGAAGTCGTGCGGAGGGTGGTCGTCGGGATCGGGTTCACCCGACGCCTGGAACGTGGACAGCCAGGCGCCCGTGATCAGCGACGTGTCGAGAGCAATCGAGGTCGGGTCGGACGTGGCGGCATGGGCGATGTCCAACTGCTCCGCCAGTCCGGGGATGGCGGCGATGCAGTTCTCAGGCAGGCCGCTTTCGGCGAAGACGTCGACGATCTTGTCGCAAATGACCTGGGTGACGACATCGCCGAATTCGGCCGTCAGGTTCGAGCGCGCGCTGACGACCAGTCCGGCAGCCAGCTTCTCCAGCCGCGCAATCTCTTCCCTGATCGCGAGAGCCGCGGCAATGCGCGCCTGCTCGACGACGAGAACTTCGGAGGGGAGCCGCTTCTGGTCTGCCATGATCGAGGCTCAGCGCAGCGCAGCGAGGAAAGCGTCCATGTCCTGGGGAAGCCCCACAGACGTAAACAGCTTTCCATCGGGCGTGTTGTAGGCGAGGAACGGCGTCGACTTGATCATGTAGCGGGTGGCGAACCCGTTGTTGATGCGCACGTACTGCCCGGCCCGATCGTAGTCGGCGCTGCCGATGGCGGGACCTTCCTTGACAGGCACCTTGTCGATGCTGCCTTCGCCCGAAAGCCACGCCTTGGACGGCTCCGCACGCCCCAGGATAGACCGAGCGAGCGGGTCGGACCCTTTGAGTCCGGCGATCATGATCACCCGCACCTGGATCTTTCCGTCGAAAACGAGCGGCTTCAGTTTGGCCCAGGCCATGTGGCAGAACGGGCATTGGGGATCCGCGAGCATCCAGACCGCCGGCCGATCGCCGAGGCCGACCGTGAAGAAGACGGTCTGCTTGAGCGCTTCCATGAACGCTCCGCCATCCTTGCCGGGATAGATGAAGGCGTCCGAGGCGGAGGCTGGCTTGTTCGAAATCGTCTTGATGTAGGGCACCGGCTGAGGAACCCCATTCGGAATGGCAGGAGACGGCACCCCCTCTCCCCGAAGCGCGCCAGTCGGAGAGACTGGCAAGGTTGCTTCGCCAGGAGTGCTTTCGGCGGGCTTCTCGATCGGCGAGGCGCCGATGCGCTCGGCAAGCGACTGAGCCGTTCCGGGAGACACCGCCTGAGCTTTCGGGACGACGCGGTCAGGCTCGACCGGCGACGCCAGACCGTTCTGCTTGCTCTGCTCCTCTTCGAGGTAGCGCTGCTGCAGCCTGCCGACCTGGACGCCGGTCATCATGGTGCCACCGCGCTTCACCAGGACGCCGGCGACAGCATGCTTCTGGTCGGGCAGGATGTACATCGGCTGGATCTTGCCGGGGGCGCCACCTTCGCTCGGGCTTCGACCAAATAGCCCTGGATGCCCCCGTCGTTGCCATCGAACGGCGTCATCTTCATCCCCAGCGACTTCATCCATTCGACGAAGTCCTGCGCCGGCGGCTGGTACGGCTTGATCTCCGGCACCACGGGCAGAAGCGACTTGTCGATGTTGGGAATGGTCTGCGCCGCCTCGCTGAAACGCTTCAGCATCGCCGCGATCTGGTCGTTGGTGACATTGTGACCGCCCGATCCGAACAGCAGCCCGGCCATCACATGCTCGCCGTCGGGCGTGACATAGAAGGCCTGGAAGCGGCCATTGGCCGCCTCGCCGAGGAACGCGCGAACTCCGCCGATCTCTCCCAGAGACGTGACCTTGACCCCCTCCGAGATGATGTACCGGATGACACCCGGCAGTTCTCCACCACGGCCCGCGAGGGGGTTGTCACGATCAGGGGCGCCGGGGAGTGCCACACTGGATCCCGCCGCCATCGGGGCGGTCCTCGTTCCGATCGAAGGATTCGCCGGGCTCACCTGTGCCACGGCCTGGCTCGCCAGAACGGCGAGGGAGACGGCCCCGGCGAGGTATCGTGTTGCAGCCCGCATGGACCGAATCTCCAAACTCATGAATCTAATAATCGATCTAAGAGAAGCTCGGAGCGATGGTCAACGATAGGACATGCAATCCTTGGTGGATCACGCCCTCGCGCGCTTGGGCGGGGGCGGTCTGCGAGCAGCCGGTGTCGACTGCGCGGCACGAGGGCTGCGATCGTCGAGGAAGACGCGGTTGTCGCAATTATCCGACGCTCCAGCCTTCCAGTTGTTGCAGGCCAGGAAAGGCTTGCCCTTATTGGGCCCGTCTTTCGTGATGGTCCGACGAACCATCATCCCCTTCCCGCATTTGGAGCACTTCTCGCCCTCGCCGCTGATCTTCGGCCCGGTGACCTTCGGCTCCGACGTCCAGTTGAAATGCCGGCACGCACCTTCCGTTTTGAAATCGACCTCAGTGCAGGTGAGGTAGGTTCGACCCTTGTTGGGACCGTCCTTGTTGATGGTGCCACCACGCAGCTTGCCCTTGCCGCAGTCGGGGCACGGCTTGCCCTCTTCCGGGCTGGCTTCGCGCGGCGCGACATCGCCCCAGGCGAAATGCTGGCAGCTCGTGGGTTTCTGGAAATCGGCTTCGCTGCAAATCAGGAACGGACGGCCGAGATTGGGGCCCTTCTTGTTGACCTGTCCGCCCTTCAACAGGCCCTTCCCGCATGAAGGGCAGGGTCCGCCTTCCCCCGGCAGCTTCGGGCGCTCCTTGTAGCCCTCGGGACGGGTCATGAAGCGGCAGGACGTCTCCTTGGCATTCTTGTCGTAGTTGTCACACCGCAGGTAGCGCTTGCCCTTGTAGGCGTCGTCGAACGGCCAGGGAGATGTCTTGAGCTTGCCCTTGTTGCAGGCCTGGCAGGTCTCTCCATGCCCGGGCAGAGGCTCCAACCCCATCTTTCCGACGTTGATGCCGCCGGTCTTCGCTGTCTCGATGACTTTTCGGATCGCATCGATCTGGGTGTTCATGAAGCTGTCGAGGGTGATCTCGCCCTCTTTGACCTTTTCGAGATGGCTCTCCCAGAAAGCTGTCAGATCGGGGCTCGTGATCGCCTTCGGCAACAGATCGATCAGGTCGCGGCCGAGCTTCGTCGAGACGATGATCGACTTCTTGCCCTTGGGCTTGCGGACTAGGTGGCCGACGGCGATGAGCTTCTCGATGATCGACTTGCGCGTCGCCGGCGTCCCGATCCCCGAGCTCTCCTTGAGGCGCTGCTTGATGCCGGGATCGGTGACGAAGCGATGGATCGCCATCATGGCGTCGACGAGCGAGGCGTCGTCGAAATAGGCCGGGGGCTTCGTCCGCTTGGGCCCGAGATCGCCGGCTTCGACGCGAACGTCGTCGCCTTTGGCCATCGCCGGCAGCGTGCCCTCTTCCTCCTCGTCCTTGCCATCTTCCTCGTCATCGGACTCCGCACCGAAGACCCGCTTCCAGCCCTGATCCACGACGCGCTTGCCGGTCGCCTTGAACCGATCTTCGGACGGAAGTCCGCCATCGACCCCCACCATGACGGTGGTGGATTCATAGCGGTAATCGGGATGGAACTGCGCGATGAAGGTCTTCGCAACGAGCATGAAGACGCGCTTCTCGATCGGCGTCAGGCCCGCAATCTTGTCGGCGCTGGCCTCGGTCGTCGGAACGATGCCGTAGTGATCGGTGACCTTGGCATCGTTCCAGACCGGTGATTTCAGCTTGAGATTGGCAGCGCCGGCCATCTCCGCCAGCTCGCCGACGCCGGCTAGGTTCGCGATGATGCCAGGGGCCTCTTCCGCGAGCAGGCTGGTGGGAAGGTAATCGGAGTCGGTTCGCGGATACGAGGTGAGCTTCTTCTCGTAGAGCGACTGGATCGTCTCGTCAGTCTGGCTGAGCTGCATTCCGAACTTGCGGAAGCAGGCCTTCTGCAGCGAGCCCAGCGAGAATGCGAGCGGGGGTGGCGTGGTCTTGGGCGTCTTCTGGAGGTCGCGGATGGTCCCCTGCTGGCCAGTCACGCGCTGGATCACAGCCTGTGCGACAGCCTTGTCGATGAGACGCCCTTCGGAGTCCTGGCCTGCCGTGTCCTCAGGCATCACCCAGGCGGCCTTGAACGTGCCGTTCTGGTGCCGGAACTGGATCGAGGGAACGAAGTGGTCGACGGCCTTGAAGTTCTCGATTTCCCGATCGCGATCGACCACGATCTTCAGGGTCGGTGTCTGGACGCGGCCGACCCGGACCTTCACATCGCGAACGCCGGCGTCCTGGACGAGTACGGAAAAGCAACGGGTCGAATTGAGACCATGCAACCAGTCAGCGCGCTGGCGGGCCACCGCGGCGTGCGACAGGCTGCGCTTCTCGGCATTGGGGAACGCTCCATCGACAGCCTTTACGATGGCCGCATCCGTCATCGACTGGATCCAGACCCTCTTGATCCGATCCGAGAAGGGGTCGATCCCATACTTCTGCAGGATCTCGTCGATGATGAGCTGACCCTCGCGCTCGGCGTCGCCGACGTTGATGATCTCGCGCGGGTTCTGCTTCAGGCAGCGATCGATGACCCGGATGAAGCTGCCCATGTCATCGCGTGCAACATAGTCCCAGCGCGGCGGGATGATCGGCAGGCTGGCGAGGTTCCAGCTGGCGTAGGCGGCGTTGTAGTGCTGAGGAGGGGCGTTCTCGAAGGCATGGCCGCGGGTCCACGTGATGACGTCGTCTCCGACTGTCAGGCACCCGTCGCCTTTCGAGACGCTTCCCCCTCGGAGCGTTGCAACTGCATCGGCGATGGCTTTGCCCAGCGATGGCTTCTCAGCGATGTACAGACGAGCGACCACGCGCACTCCGATCCATGATTTGCAATGGATTGTCCGCGCAATCCATCCCTAAATCAAGGAACGCGGAACCGGCCGGTCAGATCGTCGGACTGGCGGAATGTTCGGGGGCCACGACCGGCTTGAGACGCGCTGTAAACTCTCCTCGGAGGCGGACCGCATCCGACAATCGCCAATCGCCCAGCCTGACTGCATCGGCGTCGATGTTCATCTGGAAGAGGATGCCATCTCCAAACGACAAGATGTGCTGCTGCGGATCGGGCCCGTCGACGACCTCAATTTGGCTGTCTGTGACAACCACATCCTCGGGCCATGTCCGGACCTGTCGGACCATGCCTGTGCTCGTCAGGTACATCGGAGCAGATGCCCTTTCGAGCCGTTGGCCTGGCATCACCAACTGCCAGCGGTCCAGTTTGGGCGGATGAACCAGGTAGGATGCATAATCGCTGCCGGGCTCTGACCAACAGATCCCATGGAAGGCGTCGTCCAACGCAGCGACCTGAGCGGCCAGAACGTGGATCGGGTCGTCGAGGAACGGGGCCCAGCGCCTCACAGCCTGGCTCACGGCGTCTGTGACAAGGACCGGGCGATCATCGCCCTCTTGCGGGCCGGCAGGGCTGCAGAAGCCTGCCTTCAAACCCATTCGAACGAGGGCAGCGCCTGCGCGTCGATCGACGTCGGTCAGGGAAATGAAAAACGAACTGTCAGCCGTGACGAGCCGTTGGACCGATCCTCCAGATGCGATCCATTCGGACGGGTCGCATGTCAGGCGGGCGGTCTGCATGTTCGCAGCACTCGCATCGACGAAAAGTCGCCTGGTGTTCCGGCCTGGCAATTCGAAGGGAGTGGTCGCTCCCATGCGACGATACAGCTCTGTCATGACGGCGATGTCACCTGAACCGGGGGCTCGTGACGGCTCGCGGATCCAGAGCTTCAGCCTCCGCTTCCATGGCTTCCGCACGCTCGATCATCTTGGGGACGCCATGCTGGCGGGCGGCATCCCGCAGCTCCTGAGCCGCAAAACGCAGTTTGGCTGCCTCGGTCGTGGCATCCATGTTCAGTGACTTGATCTCAGGCGCAGGCGCGCGGCGCCGGCGGCGGGTCTGGACCGGCTCTTTCCGGTCAGGAATTCCGAGCAGCGCTGGCTCCCACGTGGCTCGCTTGCGACCGTCTCCTTGCTCGACCCACATGAGCTTGAGCGGGAAAGACGGCTCTCTGATCCTCTGCCAGTCCTTGTATTCGCACGCCGGCTCGAAGTTGCGCGGGCCACCCATGACCGGGCTTTCCCTCCCGATCGTCCGCCCGTCGCGGGCAAACAGCACGAGGTCGACGAGGACGGTTTCGCCTTCCAGGTAAACCGAGCGCACCTTTGCGACCTTGTCGTCTGAAAAGCGGGACACCACCCAGTCGCCGGCCTTGACCGGATGGACTTCTGGGGCGGGTTCGACCTCAGTCATATGCGTTCCCTCTCCGGACCGATGGCGTCAGCGATCGATTGCCGGATCAATCCTTATGCCGCGGGGCAGAAAGCGACGACCCGGTAGCGACCACTACCCACGGTTTATCGCATCGCATACGGCGCATCCGGCTCTGGCGCGTCGACATCGGGTTCATTTCCCGCCGATTGGGCAGCTGCCATCTTGGCAAGCATCATCGAAATGCCGTCGACCTGGACGTAGTCCTCGTTCCTGTCGGGATGAACGAGGTGAAGGCGCTGTTGATCTCGTGCCAGCCAGAACAGTGTGGCGTCACGAGACAGAGCGTGGGACGGGATCAGGGTCTGACCGAGCTTGGCGAGCTCGGCCTCGGCCGCATCGTAGAGCACCGACGCGATCCCATTGCGTCGCAGGTCGGTCACGACAGACGTATGGACGGCGCAGCGGGTCGCAACGCCTTCGACAGCAGGTTCAATCCTCAGGGTCCCGACACACTCGCGATCCAGATACGCGAGGAACACCTCACCCTCGTCGTCGGTGAAAGTCTTGATGTCGAGGCGCTTGAGATCGAACGTCACGGGTGTCGAGCCTAAAGGTTGTCGAAACGCTTGATCGAGCCTACCGCGCTGACAGGCGGGCGCTACTGCATCGTGAATTGGAATTCCGGTTCCAGATCCGCGTTTTCCAGCGCCTCCAAGTCATCATTCATGATGCCAGGAGGGTTCAGAGCATTGATTTGCAGGAGGAGGTTGATCTCATCCATCGTCCAGTTTTCGAAGCCGTCGTCGAAGGGAAGTGGTTTGATGTCTCGCATCTCGCCAGATGGCGGTTCAGTCGCTTTTGCATCAGGCTTCTTGGGGCTATCGGGCATAACGCGACCTCAGTGTCGGGGTGACGGAGAGCTGATTTCTGCGTGCTCCTCACCGACCATGGCTTTGGCAACCGTGGAGCGATGATGGCCAGGATAATGAAATGCGTGGCCTGAGATAAGGAAAGCTTCCAGTAGCGCCTCGGCACGTTTTCCTGGAACTCGTGCGATGCGTTCGCGCGAGCCGCCAAAAGGCCCGGTAATGGCCAAGATGGTCTCGGTCTGGAAGGCTTTCATCGCCTTCGGACGGTTGTTGAACGTCACCGTCAGCTCTGAGCCGTCCATGAAGATTTCGGCTCGGTCGTCCGGGCTGTCTGCGTCCGTCGTGATGCTGCCGCCAGCCTGCAGGACGGCCAGAGCGGCCTTTGGCGAGGTGGTGCGGCCATCGAGCGCGTGCAGCGATTCCTGCTTGCTCTTGGGGACGAGCATGGCCCTGTGCTGATGGCCGGTATCGTCGGTCCAGACGACGGACGATCCCCATTTCTGGTTCCGAGCAGCCACGACAGCGCGCACCAGATTGCCGTCGAGCACCTTGCGGCGCTCGGGGACCATTCCTGACGGCGCCTTGTCGAAGCGTGCCAGTGCCACCGGGTTAGGAGGACCACGCCAGGGATGGATCTCGATGCCCTGGTCCTGTTTCACGGCGGCGGCCGACATCGTGCGCGGGCGCTCATCGCCTGGAACCGCATAGCGGATCGTCCACTGGCCTGGGAGGGCGACATTGGCCATATCCTCGGGAGGACGGACCTCCAGGACGAGACCGGTCTCTACACCGTCCTCACCATGGACCTGGATGCCGCATCCGGGGCGCCACATGGCAATCTGGTTGACGAGCTGGTCGATCCGGCTTTCCGCGATCTTGACCGCGTTGTCTCTGGGATCCTTCAGGGCCTGCTCGACATTGAGGTGCCGCTTCGAGAGTGCAGCATGCAGGATCCGCGGCCGCAGCTTCGCGATGGCCGCCTTGTGCTGGGGGAAGCGATCGGTCCCGTTGCGTGGCAGAGCTTCCTCGGCAGCCTCGATCATCGCAGCGATGTCTTTCGACCGCAGCGGCCGGGCATCGCGCTGTCGCTCCAGGGTCGTGACCGTCACAGGGCGTCCGAACACGGGGCCGTCTTCAGCATCTCCCGGCTCGAAGATCTGGCGGTCGACGACCTTCCACTCGCCTTCGAGCTCGCGAGCACCACGGGGATTGCGACCGCGGGCGATCAGGTCTCGGGTCGTTGCCTCATGAGCGCGAACAACCTCGTCATAGAGCTGCTCCTGCTCATCGGCGGGCAGAAGGATGAGGCGCGAGAGGAACTTGTTGACGTGATAGAGCTCAGTCGCCGCCTTTTCGGGGTCCGGCAGCTTCATCGCAATGAACATCCGGTCGGCGAGGCCCGGCCGCTCCTCGAGGATGAGCCTGCAGACCTCGTTCCCGACCTGATCGATGATGTCGGGTACCTCCATCGCGGTTGCGTTTTCAGCGCTGCCGGTGACGTTGGCCGACATTTGCGCCATCTTGTTGTTCTGGAGCGCGAGGTTGCGGGTTTCCATCGGAAGCCCGGTCGACAGAGTGCCGAAGCTCGGCACCGACACCTGCCCACGGCGGTTCACACGGCCGAAGAACTGCATGCGCTCGACGACGTTGGCCGGGATCTGCAGCTCGGTCATGCGGCGCCGGCGGCGGTCTTTCACCTTCTCCGATGAATGCAGCGACAGGCCGGTCGAGGCCGCACGCGTGATCACCAGGGCGTCGAAACGGCCGCTGTTGAAGCCCGCGACCTGAGCGACGCGATCCTGCTTGGGCATCTGGATGTAGGCGCCATCGGAGACGCGCACGCCGCGCGCCGAGATTTCGTCGGCTTTCCACGATTTGCCGCGTAGCTCGCCTTCACGCTCGATGGCCGCGCGTACATCGTCGATGGGCGACAGCGACAGGTCGGGAAACTGGTCGATGAGCGCGCGCACGCGCGCCGCGTCGGCAATCATCTCCTCATCCTCAATCGGGACCTTCTCCGGATCCTGATTGGGGACCTTGCGGCGCAGGGTCAGGGTACGATCGAGGAAGAGGCGCAAAGCATCCTTGAAGTCGGGGGGCTTGGCTCCCGCCACCGTCTCATCCAGTTCCGTCTCCGAAGCGGATGCCCCGAACTCGGTGTCGGCCTCGGTCAGCTCGTCCCCACCGCCATCATCTGCAGCAAGTTCACGCATGAGGCTTTCCATCGTGGATTCCACGACGATCACCGGCTTCCCGTCGGCTTCCAGCGTCGCGATCGCGTCTTCCACGACCAGCTCGACCTTCAGAGCCGTGAGGAACTGACGCACGATCGCGGCAAGGCCGGAGCCGAAGTTCGCCGCGTACCAGAACTCCTTCTTGCGCTTGGCGCCCTGCTGCTCGGCTTCCTTGCCGCCGTTGCGCTGATCGGCCATGCCAGAAGCCAGGCGCCCCAAGCGCGCGATATGGCCGAGAATGGGCGACAGTGCGTTGGCGTAGATCCGATTGCGCTCCTTGCGGACGTTGTCCTCGATGACCTCGATCTTGATCCCGGACAGATCATGCTCGCGGCGCAGATAGGCACCGTCCTCGGCCAGCATCTGGGAGAGGGCTTCCGAGATCGCCTGGCCGCCCGACGAGAGGACGGACATGAGATCGGACGAGCGCATCGAGGCCGGGAAGAGCCGGCGATAGGCGGCGAGGTTTCGCGCGTTCTTGGCGAAGGTGGCAGAGGAGAACGTGACCGAGTCAGCCTCATCCATCGCCAGGCCGAGCGCCTCGGACGTGTTTGAGTCGCCGACGGCGTTATGGGATTCGTCGCAGACCATACGGGCGCCGCGGGCGATCCTGCGCAGGAACTCCGCCTTGGGCGAGCCTTTCCGGTTGAACTGCGAGTAGCTCGCCATCACGAGCTTCACACCGTCGGGCAGCGTCCCCGACTTGATCGCCTTCTGGACGTCCTGTGGATCCCAGGCGCCATGCAGGACCCGGCGCTCGTCGCCGTCGCCTTCGGAGATCTCGGCCTTGTCGTTGAGGATGAAGGGTCGGCCCAGCAGATCGAACGAGCCGATGTCGATGATGTCGCGATAGAGATCGGAGAACAGGTTCTCCTTCTCGGTGATGAACACCGCCGTGCTACCGCCGACCACAATGGCCCTGATGACAGCGGCGACCACGCGCCCCTTGCCGAGACCGGTGGCGTCCGCAATGACGATGCCCTGGCCCCGGTCCATCGCATCGAGCGCCATCCCGACGGCGTCGATCTGCTCAGGCGACAGCGCTTTTGCCAGCTCGGCAATCGACCAGGCACAGCGCCTGGCCACGTACTGGTCGATCGGGCCATTGCGCTGCTCGACCCTCGCCAGGGCCTGGCCAGTCGCTGCAGCCAGGTTGGTCGGGATGGTCGCGATCGGTGTCCCGAGCTTGGAGGCTGGTTCGTATTTGATCTGGAAGCGATTGACACGC
This sequence comes from Bosea sp. RAC05, assembly GCF_001713455.1. Classification (NCBI taxonomy): domain Bacteria; kingdom Pseudomonadati; phylum Pseudomonadota; class Alphaproteobacteria; order Hyphomicrobiales; family Alloboseaceae; genus Allobosea; species Allobosea sp. RAC05. Next base: position 490,110 of record NZ_CP016463.1, on the reverse strand, counting down.
GCAGATCCACCGACAGGCTGGGTCCGCACGATGTCCAGCGGCGACTTCCCATCGTGCTCGACGCGCGTCTCGCTGAAAGGCAGCTTGATCTTGCGAAGCTGCGGAAACGCCTGCCTTAGCTCCTGAAGGCGGAATGTGCCGCCAGGACGCATATAGGTCGGAGGCCTAGTGTCGAGCTCGCGAAAGCCAAGGATGGCCAATGCACGCCGCGTTGCCTCGGGCAGATCATCGCCGCCGATCGTTACGGCACGATCATGTGGCGCTTTGGATCCACCGAACCGGCTGACCTTCACGCTTGCCTTGCCACATTGGAGATCGAGCCACTCGACATCCGCCATCGTCTTCTCCGCCCTCCACAGAAAAGGGCGGGCTTGTGGCCCGCCCCCGTCAGTTCTCAGATCTCAGGCCGAGATCACATGGTGTGACCGGGCGCGTCGTTCTCGGGCGCGTCGTTCTCGGCCGCCGGGTTCGTGTTGCGGCGGTTGGCGTAGCGATCCTCGGCGTTCTTGACGAACGCGGCGGCGATCTCCGGCGGCGTGTTGTTGGTCACCAGCTCGTGGCGGCCCATGCGCAGCGGGAAGCCGGCGAGGAGGCGAACGCCGGTGCCGAACCAGCGGCCGGTCGAGTCGGCGTCGATCTTGCGCTGCATCGGGACGTTGCACTTGACGTGGCCGAACTCGAAGCCCTCGCCCAGGTCGATGCGGAAGCGCTCCGCGTCGTTGAGCTTGCGCTTCTGGTCGTCGGTCAGCGGCGGCGCGTTCTCGTTGCTCTCGCGAGCAGCGATCTTGCCGGAATGCGTCGAGTTGGCGCCGTAGTCGATGCGCACCTGCGGCACGACCTCCCACATCTGGTTGTTCTTGCCGGCGATGGCTTCGGCGACGAAGTCCTTCTTGTTCTCGTCGGCCAGGATCCGGTCGGCGAACTCCGCGGCGGTCTCGGGGCGCTGCTCATCCTTGTTCCAGCGGCGGATGAACTCCTCCGAGAACGGGGTGACGACGCCGTCTTCGGTCTCCAGGCCGCGGACGTAGACCGAGACCTCGTCCATGTAGACCTCGGAGGCCGCGACCGCCTGGGCGATGGCTGCCTTGAAGCCGTCGAGGCCGGTGAACGGGATCGACTGGTCCGAGAAGGTCACGACGGCGGTCTGGACGCTGCGGTCCGGGTTGCCGTCGCGGCCGGGGATCGTGCGCTCGCTGCGAACCGAGGTGTCGACGTTGGTGAAGATGTACATCGAGTTGGGGTCGAAGATGCCGCGCTTGCCGAACGGACGATCGACGAAGGCCGCCGTGATCTGGTTGCCGCGGATCTTGCAGCGATCGAAGGCGACGAACTGGCCGACGGCGACCGGCTCGTTGTTGTTCTTGCCCTTGGCGACCTCGAAGACGCCGTGCTTCACGGTCTTCTTGGCGCGCAGCTTCTCCAGCTCCTCGGGCGTGAACTCGACCTTGATCTCGACCTCGGTCGCGTAGTTGCCCTCGGCGTCGACGGTCGCCTTGAGGCTGTCGGCATCGTTCACGAGCACGCCGATCAGGACGTCCTTGTCGGGGTTCGGGTTCGCCTTGTCGTGGAGCTTGAAGCCCTTCACCTGGACGAGGACGTTGGGGTAGCCGGTGGAGGCCGAGTTGCGGCCGCGGGCGGCGGAGGCCTGCTTGATACCTGCGAGAGACATGTGGTGCTCCTAGCGAACCCCTGGAACGGTGTGCTCAGGGTTGCGGTGTGGTTGGGTTCGCCGAACGCTCATCGCGCCCGGAGCAAGGATTCGATAACGACTCCTTGTCTGCAGGAATGATGTGCGGGATCGTTGAAAGTCACTAGGGGGTGTCAAGCGAAATATCTGGATAGCCAAATCGCACTCCTTTTGGAGCTGACTGATCCTTCAAAATTCGAATGAAAGATCCCTGTGCCCCAATGCAGAGCTGGGCCTTCTCACCGAGCTATCGTGCGTTTGTTGGCCGCCGATCACGGGCGGTGATCGGCGGCTGCCTTGCACAGGCTTGAAAATTCAGCGCGCCGCGTAAGCCAGGGCAGGCGCAGGGCGGCCCTCGATGGCCGGGATGTTGAGGTCTCCGCGAAGCATGGCGGCGGCAATCCGGTGAAAGCCGCCCCAAACGTCGACGCGACCGTCTTCGTATGCGACATGCACGATGTGGGAGTTGGTGTTCTGGATCAGCAGGTGGGCATACCCATAGCGGCCATCTGCTTTCGCGGCCCGGTCTTCCTCAACAAGCCAGTCGATCCATTGCTGCCTCGTCATCACCGCGAGGAACAGGTTGATCGGTTGGGCCGCCGTCGCCGTCCAGGTGGCATCGTCGATATCGAAATCACCGTTGGAGTTCGCTGCCCAGGCATTGACCTCCTGGAGCAGGCCAAGATCGTCGCGAGCATAATCGCGCAGTTCAGTCTCGAAGGCTTCGCCAGCCTGCAGTCCATCGCGGTAGCCAAGCGCATCGAGCTCGGCCGGCGAGCAGTGCTGATCGTCAAAGGAGGCATATTCGTCGCGGTGCCCGAGCCGACTGACGTCTTTCTTCCCGGCCTTGTGATCGGCAAAGCCCTGCCAAAAGGCGTCGATGCGTGGCTTCGTCCAACCCAGATGCGCCTTCGCCAGTTCGAGGCGGTAGGCGACGACTTCGTCGAGCGTGAGGTCTTCTTCCCCCGGTCGAGGGCGCGGTTGCTGGATGGTGGTACGCTCGGGGAACGACTGGTCCCAGCCGGAAACATACCCGCCGAGCTCGATGTCGATATGGCTGTCACCACGGTAGATCGCGGCCGCGAGCCGATGAAATCCGTCCTGGATCGTGAAAGATCCATCCAGGCTGTGGACCTCGATCGAGATGGGCGTCTCGTCCCTGTGCTCGACCAGATAGGCAATGCGTCGGGCATCCCAGCCCGGCGGCACCATGTGGCGGACGCCCATGTTGATGTGGGTTGCGGCGAAGTCAGCTCGCTCGATGGCTTCTCGGACCGCGCGCTTGGTCGTTTGACCTCTGCCCCAGACGTCTGTCTCGAACGGATTGTTGAGGTCGCTTACCGCGGCAAGCGGCACCCGGAAGACAGAGCCCGTGCAGTGGTAGGCAGCATCAAGCCCCAGCTCCTTGTGGAAACGGTGCGGTGTCAGTTCGTCGCTGATTGGATAGCCATGAACCGCTTCCACATGCGCCTTGAAGGCTAGCCAGTTCTCCAGAGAGGCCGGCCTGCCGTGGAAGACCATCTTGCGGGGCTCGCCGGCACTGAACACCTCATAGGCGGCGCGCCCGAAGCGGGCCACGCACTCCCCGTTCTGGTGGACCCAGACGGCATTCAGATCGCTCTCGGCGCTGTAGATGTCAGTCTCGGTCATGGCCGTCTCGACTTCGGGGCTCCTCCGGTGTTGCGGCCATGAAGGGCAACCGACCGGTGTCGATAATCGACATACCCCGCTCCGACGCAACAATCGTCATCGCGTGTCGAATGAGCTGCCCAGGTTGACAGCTGCATGTTCACCATTTACTGAACAGTTCATCACTTGGTGAACACTCTGCCATGAGCATCTTCTCCCAGGCCGTTCGCGCGGCCCGGCAACGTCGACAGGAAGCGGAAGGTCGCAGTTTCTCGCTGCGCGCTGTCGCTGCACGCGTGGGGCTTTCGCCCAGCGCCATGTCGCAGATCGAAAATGGCGAGCTCGTTCCGGAAGAGCAGACGATCAGGAGGATCGCGGAGGACCTCGGGGCGGACCCGGGCGAACTCGTCATCCAGTCGGGTCGGCTTTCTTCCGAGTTGCGGGACGTTCTCCTGGGCCGTCCGGAGTTGCGAGGCCTCGTCGAGCGCCTGGCGACCGCGTCACCGGAACGAGTCGAGCAGGTGATGAAGATGATCGACGAAGGCGAGTGGTGAGGGAGATCTGCACATGGCCGTGGGCTTGAAGAACAACCGCCTGATTTTCGAATTCCCCGAGATCCACCCTGACGCGGTGCTGGAGATCGACTTCCACCGGACCAACCGGCTGCCTGAGGACGCTCACGTCCATTCTCTGCCGCCTTCGCTGGGCTCGTTCCCGCTGCGCGATATCCACGACCTGCCCAAGGACAAGATCCCGGCCAACTGGCTGAAGCGCGGCGGCATCGTTCTGCCGATGCACCAGACCGAAGCCATGTGGATGTCGTTCCATTCGCCCGGCGGCTACCCGATGGCGGTGAAGGTCTGCGTCGGCAAGGTCAACGCGGTCACTGGCAAGCCCTGGTCCGAGGACCTCGCCTTCGGTGACGATCAGGACTTCATGCAGGTGCCAGGTCAGATGTGGATGGACGGGATCTGCATCGGCAAGGGCGTCATCCGGCAGTTCGTCGCGATGCCACTCGGCCAGGGCTACACCGTCGAAGGCCAGGTCACCGGCAAGGAGGACCATGGAGGCCTGCAGATCCTCGTCAAACCGCTTCTGCCTGCCCACTTCACCAAGGTGCCCAAGCTGCCGCGGCGGGCTTCCTATGACAGCTCTTTTGCGGTCATGGCATCGGGCTTCGATGAGCCGGGCGTCCTGTTCTCCGCAGCTCCTTCCAGCGACGGCCCGTCCCTGTCACCGTCGTCGTTCAAGGTCGGCTCGCCACTGCGTGCCATGGCCAGCGTCGATGCCACGATGCGCTCCCCGGCGCCTCGGAAGCTCGATATGGGTCTGGCTGCCGGCGGCCAGATGAAGCAGGAGATCTACGTCTCGCCGATCGAGCCGCAGCACTGGTCGGCTGCGAAATCCAGGTGCTTCGTCGCGATCGCCAACGCGGAGAGCTGGGCAGATATCACCGGCACAAACGCCCCTGCCCTGCCGGAATCCTATGCCACGCACGTCTCCAAGGGCGGCAAGGTCTTCGAGGTCGCCGAGACAGGCCACGCGCTCGAAGGGGGTGCTCCGCTCAAGGGTGTCAAATCACTCAAGGCCCATGGCGAGACCATCGGAGAAAATCCCCTGCCGGTGGACGTCTCCGTGGACCCGGCCTCAGTCAAGACGGTGAAGGTCTATGGCAACCTGCCGATCTCAGGGGCCAAGCTCGTCTCCGAAGGGGTCATTTGATCTCTCGTCCGGACGATTCCTGAGGCACTGAACTGCCTCAGGACGTCACCATCCCTTGTAGCGGCTTTCGCGACGCGGCATTCTCGGCCGTGTAGTTCGTGTTCTGGCTGACTCGCTTCGCCTTTTGCCTGCCCCACGGATGATCTGCGCCACAATGGATCCCCTTGATCAGGCGAGCCATGTAGGCGAGAGGGTCACCGGTTCGGTCAACGTCGCGAATGACGTCTTAGCCCGGCACCGTCGAGGGCTTTGGCATGATCGTGCCCGTCACATCACACGATATACTCGCCCAAGCGATGGCGTTTGCGACGGATTCGTTCGGCAATCAGGACCATCTGCCCTATCGCGCGGTGTTGTTCGTCGACATGCCCCGCGGCGAGCTCGCCATCGTTCCCCTCATGAACGAGGTCGATCGTGCGACCATGCTGAACTCGGCGCGCGAATACATCAGCAGCCACCGCGGCACCCGGTTCGCACTTGCAGTCGCCAGCCCGCGGCATGGTGATGTCGAGCAGATTCACCTGACCTTCGTCGATGGGGCCAACCAGGTCGATCACTACGAGGCGTCAATGGTGGTCGAAGGCGGCCGCCGTAAGCTCGGCCCCTACAACCAGATCGACAGCATGCCGGCAGAGGTCGCCGAGGTCCTGGGTGACACCGTGACGGAGCACTCGGCCATGTCGCCTAGATGATCAGGCGGCGCGGCGGCTGATTGCTTCCGAGAGAAGCGAATTGATGATAGCCCGGATGTCAGTCGGCGTCTTGTCTCGCTCGAATTTGGCCTCGATGTCCTCACGGATCATCGCTCCGTCGTCGCTGGCAACGCTGTCGATGGATTCCTGGGCCTTCAGGATCGTGACGAAGGCTGACTCGACGCTGGCTGCGACTTCCTCCGGTGTCGATGGATCGACAAGCCGACCTGTCAGATCAAAGACGTCGACCCCATGCGGCAGCTCGACCGGTTCGAAATTCGAGCGACCGTCGAGCACCCAGGCTGCCGGAACATGATCGATCAGATCCACTGACTGACGATTGATGTTGCCTGGGTTCAGCCACATCGTCTCGCCGGCTCTGACCGGCTTCTTGCGCGCATGGACATGCCCGTTGACGACGATCTTGCAGCCGGCGATCGGGAACGGATGGACGGCCTTGGGATAGGTCTCGTCGAATGCGATGTCGTGATGGGTGCACCACATCACCGCGTTCACGCCCTCGAACTGGCCAGTCACGTCCGTCGGGATGTCCTGCCCGTAGGGTGTCATCCCAAGTCCCAGAAGCATCCCATCGATATCGAAGGTGCAGACGGGCCCAGAATCGCGGATCACATCGAGAGCGTCGTTGACCGCAAGGAACGACAGCGAGTCACAATCCGACAGCTTCGCATTGGCCTTGTCGTGGTTGCCGACATTGGCAATCGGCGGGATCACTGCAGCTTTCAGGATGCGCGAGACCCTGGTCTTCAGCGCTTCATCCTCCTCGAGGCTCTCGTCGAAGAGATCCCCCAGCAAGAGCATCGCGAGACCGCGCGCATTGGCGGTCTCCACGCAGAATTCGAGCTTGCGCAAGATGGGATCAGGCCACGTCGCATCCTTGCGGCGGCCTGGCCGTTTCGATGACACATGCGGGTCGCCCACGAGCAGGAGCCCGCTGACCTTGATTGGTTCGGCGTAGAGGAGGTGACCCGAGACGATCATGCCGCGAGTTCCTTGTGTTCGAAGACATGGCCGGCATCGAAGGCGCCGCCACAGGTCGGGCAACTCGCGCCGAACTCGGCAGCCAGAGCCTCGGCTTCCTCGTTGAGTTGCTGTTCCTGAATTCGCAGACGCGCCTCCTCGGCCGCTCGTTCGCGTTTCGCCTGCCTCAGTTTCGCGATCGTCGATGCTGCGACCTCGGTCGCCTCCTCCGAGACCACTTCAGGGACATCGGGCAACGCACCGAGAATGGCGCCATTGGCCGCTGTGCTGTCGAACTGATGCTGCAGCCCGTAAAGGGTTCTGATGCACTCGGTATAGCGCTCGATGCTTTCGAACACCGGCACCTCGGGCAAGGTGTCGAGGATCTGTGCGCGCTTGGCCGCCAGGCTGCGCCAAGAGACCGACGCGACGATGGCTGACGAAATGGTCTCGATGGCTTCGGCCGTGACGCCGTCAGCCTGGATATCGACCAGCATGCCTGCATCGGGAAGTCTACGCAGGATGCTCTGGCGCGAGGCCGTCCTGTGCGCGGCTTGCCTGGCAGATGCCAGGGTCTGCACCAGATCCTGGAGGCATTTCAGATCTGCCCCCGTCTGCGCCAGATCGGCCAAGGTGACTCTGGCAGCCTGAAGTTTCTCTGCAATATCAGGACATTGATCGAGCTTCTTAGATTGGTCGATCAGCAGCCCGAGTTCCTTCTCGCCTTCACGGACAACGGACTGGTCGCGCGTGCAGCGCTCCTTGTGGATGGCCAGCATGGAGCGGGCATAGCCAGACTCACGACCAACCGAGAGCACGTTGGCGCGACGGGATGGAGGTTCGTCGAGCAGAAAGACCGGTTGCTTCTGGGTGGAGAGATGCACGTCCATGCCATCGATGCGCCTGATGGCGAAGGCGTCCTGAAGCCATGCAGGCGGCTCACGCCCACCCGTCTCGTGATGGATGCCGTTATCGGTCACGATCGCACCGCTCGCGTCGAGCAGCGTCCAGAGATTGACGGGGTTGCGGCCTGGCTGCCGGCTGAACCGCAGGATCCGGTTGTGGCGCAGTCCAACCTCCACGACAGCCATCTTCGTGCCGTGCCGGATCTGACCGTCATCGGTCTCGCCGAGGAAGAGCGCGCGCAGCGCCCGGACGAAGACCGACTTGCCGAGGTTGTTGGCGCCGACGACGACGTTCATGCCCGGTCCCAGGTGCAACGTCGCGTCCGGGAAGGCCTGGAAGTTGACGAGTCGGATGTAGCGAAGGCCTTCGGCTTCGTCCGACCAGGATGGGTCGGGTTCGCCCGAGTTGACCTCGGAGTGCTCCATGCGCTTGCCGCTGACGCGTGAGATGCGAACGCCGGCGTCGATGTACTTCTCGTCGTGATGCGACACCACGAGACACTGGATATCGAGGCGCGACGCGGCGTCCTGGAGGACACGGTAGAAGCTCGGTACCCGGTCTGGGATGATCCAGCAGTCGGCCTCGTCGAGGGCCACGAAGCGAGCAAGGCCCGATTTCACGACCGCAGCCAGTCGAAGGCCCATGCTGACGACGTTTGTCAGCGCGCCACCCTGGTTACGGAAAATGTCCTCCAGCGCGCCGCTGGGATGCCGCGACGAAATGTCGAGCGCCGGCATGCCGCGCTCGGTCGAAAGCGTCATCGCAATCGGCTTCTCTCCGGGGAGAACCTCGCCGACGAGAGCGGTCAGCAGCGTCTCGAAGGATTCAATCTGGCGTCGGCCGGCATCGGCCTGGATCTCGTCGATGAACTCCTCGACCTCGCGTTTGACCAGAAGGCGACCCTTGGCCTCGCCGACGTCCTTTTCCAGAACTGCCCGTCGCTGGCTGAGAGCTTCCCTGCGCCCCTCTAGACGAGCCAGGCGCTCGGCTGATCGCGCGACCCTCGTCTCTGGGGACATGTCCATCAGGGACGGACTTCCAGGGCCTGAAGTTCGGCTTCGATCTGGCCGATCTGCTCGGCGAAGTCAGACAGGGCCTGGGCATTGCGGCCGCGAATTTCCTCGACCATGGCCATCAGCTTTGTCGTGTCGCTGGTGCCGAACTGCGCGACCGCCCGAGCTTCCGCTTCCGCCAGCTCCCGATCGGCGCGCTCGTTCTCCGACTGGTTCCGGATCAGCTGCGTGCGCAGCGCATCATGGCGCCGGCGAAGGTCATCCAGAAGCTTCATGGCGTCACTGGAACGGGTGGTCGACATCGATTCGATTCCTGGTGCCTATCTGATCTTCAACCTCGACAACAGCGTGCGAAGGGTCAATGTCCCGGTGGATTGCATCCACGATTCAGTTGTTCCTTTCGAGCGGCGGCCAGAGGATCAATGGGCAATTTGCTCACCCGAAGGAATCGTCATCATGAACCGCTTCATCGTCTTCAATGCAGAGTGCGGCTGGATCCAGGGCGACATCGTCGCTCACTCGCCCGCCGAGGCCGTCGCTCGCATGGAAGGCCGCATGTCGACCGAGACCGAGAACGCCGACTGGCACGTCTTCAAGGCGCCCGCGAGCTTCCCGGCTTCTGCTTCGTCCTATTCGGCCGTGGATGCAGCCCTGGTGAGCACGCTGCGCGCGAGCACGCCCATCGCGATCGTCCCCAACAATCGCTTCGCCGCTCCGCTTCCGTCGATGGCGCTGGCCTCCTGAGCAGCAGCTCAGGGCGGCACCTCGCCTTTCAGCCTGCGCCGGTTTGAGCCGGCTGCAGCTTCAAGCTCTGATAGAGCACCGTCAGCCTGCTCCTGATCTCCAGCCGCAATTGATCCTGGAGATCAGCAAGCTCCATGAGAGCGATATCTGTGCAGACGATCACCTGGTGCACGCTCACCAGTGATCCCAGGACACTCGCCAGGAACAGCAGTCGAAAGTGCGGGATCCGGATGCGCGGATCCTCGTGGGACACCCTGTAGATGTCGACCCGGCCTTTCGACGTCGCGATCGAAATGTAGGGCTCCAGCGGCGAAGCAGCATGGGCGATGACGGTGTCTCCAGCTGTAAATTCGCCATCGACATGGGTTGCCTTCAGCTCAGAGAGGTCGATCTCGCCTGCATTGGGCAACGGGCTCGTCCACCGTGCCTCTTCGATGGCTGCCGCCTGGCCACGGAAGTACTCGCGGTTTCCCTGACCTTCCAACAGCTCCCGCAGTAGCCGCACCTCGGCCATGGCGTCGAGCCTGCCGGCGCGCGCAACCGCCTCCACCGACATGAGTGCCGGCTGGGCCTTGATGGTCTCGATTTCAACGCCCATCGCAACGAGATAGCCCAGGGCCGACAGCTGTCGCCGCAGGGTGTTGACCGAGTGCCCGGTCTGAGCCGCCAGGTCCTTGAAGAAGGCGTTCCGCTGGCCGTCCGCGACGCGTTGGAACTTCCGATAATGGACGGACGCGTTGCGGATCCACGCGCCATGACTCCTGACAGACTTCACTCACAACCTCGGCCGCAAAGGATCGCTTATTCGTCGATCCATACGGTCAATTGTGCCGCAGCTCGTGAACGCTGTGGTTCAAATTGCTCAGACGCGCATGTCCGGCACCGATTCATCCTCGATTTTTTGCTCGGGCGCCGCCGGGACGTCCTGGAAGCGACCCGCCTTGAGAGCCCAGCCGACGAATCCATAGGCGCTGTCGAAGCCGTAGCCCGTCTTCTCGGAGACGACGAATTCCTGGCGATCGCCAGCCGGAATGATGACCGTGTTCTCGTTCGTGATCGTGTGGCCCGAGCCGTTGACGAAATTGTGGATGCCGATCTGGCCCGCGACCATGGAGCCCTTGGCGAGGGAATGAGGCTCGATCGTCATGCCGAGGCTCCAGTCGCGCTCGATGAACCACCGAAGCGGCACCTTCACCGTCAGGCACGGCACGCCGCCATAGGTGGCATTCTCCAGCACCTCGAAAGCCTCAGCCGGTGTGATGAGGGCTGGCCGATCGCTATCCACCGTCCAGGACGCGGTCTTCCAGAGCTCAGCCCGTCGAGCATCGTCCTCGACCCGGTAGCTTGAAACGCCGTCGGCGACGAGACGTCCGGTGAGATCGATGCCATGCTGCTCCCTGCAGTAGGCGATGAAGTCGTCCTTGGCGAGATTGATGAGCTTGAAGAACGGGATCAGGCGCTCGTCGAGCAGGACCGTTTCCGCGCTGTGCACGCTGTCGATGGCATTGGTGTGGATGTCTTCGGTCGAAAGGCCGCTGACGCCGGGCACATAGCTCAGAAGGACATCATCCCGCGCCGAGATGAGGTCCAGCGGCTTGGATTTGTCTGATGCGCGCAGCATGTCGGCCAGGGTGTCGTCGATCAGCTCGTCGAACATGGCGCGGATATCGGACGCCTTGTTGCGCCGTGCATCCTTCAGCCCGTCGATTGCGGCGTCGATGAGCTCGGAGATCTCGGGCTTGTCGTTGATCGCGGAAATCGCCTGGTGGAGGCGTCCGTCGACGTTATCGTCGCTCTCTTCCGTGATCCACTCCTCGAGGCCCTCAAGACCATGGTCGATGAAGGCCTTGGCCGCCCGCATGTTCCAGTCGTCGTTGACGCTGCCGTCGTTGCTGTAGGCTTCGAAATACTCGTCCTTCACCGCTGACTGGAGGACCGCCGTGATCTCGGGCGCGTCGATGACAGCGGTCACCGCTTCTCGCAGCGAGGCGCCGGCCTTCACCTCGATGTCGACGGTGGTGTCATTGAATTCGACGTGGATCTTCGGCATCTCGCCCTCCTGATCGGACGAGTTTGGGCGAGGATTATGCAAGTTTCAAAAGCGATGGAGATCCGGGCCAGACTCGAACTGGCGTGAGACGCTTTGCAGGCGCCGGCCTAAACCCCTCGGCCACCGGATCTTGGAGATGGATGTCAGTTTGGCAGGCCGACCCGGATTCGAACCGGGGTCTGCGGGGTTGGAGTCCGCCATCCTGGACCACTGGACGATCGACCCACTGACATGGAAGAGGCGCCTGCAACCCCGGTCGCGGCGCCTCTTCCAGCAGATCGACGGTGGTCCCGAGCTATCTCAGGGCACGCGACGACACGCGGGGGCCGCGACGGGGCCTCGCCAACAACGTGCCGTGATGTGCGCCTGGAGCGTCATGTCCAATCCTTCACCGAGGTGGCGGCGTATGCTTGATGCCCTGATTGTCGTCAAGCGGCCCAATTTAGTGGTCGAGCGCGGCCTTCGGCGTCTGGAACATGAGGTTCGAAGTCGGCGATCAATCGCCCATGTTGATGTTCGGCAATTTGACGTTCGGACCGGCTAGCGATGGTTCATCGCTTTCTATCACTGCGTCATAGGCCTTCACGATAGGCTCGAACACGTAATGAAAGAAAAGGCTTCCCAGAGGCCCGATGCGGACTTGGTACTCATTTTTGACCTGACAAGCACTCCACAGCCCCAGATGGACCATTGGTACCACCCATCTGTTCCTTACCGGATCGGAATTGCCATCTGGCACATAGCCAAAAAATGGCAGCAACTGGTCGAGGTTCAAGTATGATTCCCTCGCTCCGGGATCCAGCTTCCTTAGGCTTTTCCCCAATAGGACTTCGGTCGCCTGGTACTCGGCCAAATTTGTCGCACGGTCCCAGTGCATAGAAGTGCTTGACGAAATTACGTCATCTTCGTTGAGCTGAGACAGCAGGTGCATCACACCATGCCCGTATGTCAGGCGACGCAGGCCGCTCTTGCGAGCTTCTCTGAGTAGCCAGCTGTCGGTCTTTTCATATCGGCTGTTGTTAAACCATCGCTCTCGCTTTTCGATGTTTCCGGCCGAGTTCATGCGCTGATTGTTGGCGAGAAGAAATCTGGCTGTGCGGAAAAGGCCTGATTTGACAATTTTTATCGTATTTTCCTGCCGAAACCACTCTGTCGCTTCATCGATTGACGCCAGCGCTTGTGCGCTGGTCAGATCCGACAGGGTGGTGAGATCGGGCAGGATCGGTGGCATTTGCAATCCTCAGGGAATGAGGCAGTATCGGTCCTATTCTGTTCGAGACTAGCGGAGTGGGTCAGTTACGCAACCGGGCGTGAACGGATTCCCGGTTTGTCAAGAGGTCGGCACCATACTGCCCTTCAGATACTGCAAACCGCAGTAGGCCAGCCCTAAATTTCCAGGGGTTCCGGCGCGTGATTTCTACGTTCCCAGCATCGGCGAGACCGCCGGCGCGCAACTCGTAAGAGGGGAATGTATCGTGACCAACAAGTTCCTGATGATGGCCATGGTGGCGGGATCCGCCATCGCGGCCGGGATGGGTGCAGCCCACGCTGCCCAGTCCCCGCGCTCCTCCGCCCAGGCGGGGGAAGCCACCAACTACTGCCCGGCCGTCCACCTGCCGGTCTTCGCGATCACTCGCGACGGTCGCTGTGTCCAGTTCACCAATGCGTGCGTGGCGAATGCGGCTGGCGCCAAGATCGTTCCTGATGGCACCTGCGGCTTCCATTCGTCTGGCTTCGACAATGGCAACGCCGCGCCCGCAGCCAGCGGCGGGCAGCCGCCCTGGCCCTTCCCCTGGAAGCGCTAGCCACACCAACGCCCGGAGGTCTGCTGCGTCGGATCTCCGGGCCCTTCCATCAAGGAGTACAATCATGATCACCAATCATCAGGCCGCTCGCCGGCTGGCAAATGCGACTGGCTTTGTGACCAAGACTGCCGGGCGCGTCCGCATCATTCCGGTCGGGCGTGTTCGCATCGGACCTATCGGTCGCGTGCGGATCATCCCGATCGGTTCCAGTTGCCGCAGGACGACCGGACTGGTCCGGGATGCTGCCTGACCAGCAAGCTGTCATCAGGGTGAAATCGGCGATCGCCCTGATCGGAGTGCCAGTCCCTTCTCAAGTCAACCAGAGATGAAAGGGTATGCCATGAGGTCACCGAATGCGCCCGAGCCTCCCGCTATGGCTGGAGGCGCCATCGTTCTCGTGTTGCTCATGGTCGCCTTCGTGACCTGGATGCGCATCGAGAGCCCGCCCGTCGGCCAGAATGGCGCTGGCGGTCAACCCAGCCTGTCGGACTGGAAGGCGATCCAGCGCCTGAGCCGTCAATAGCGGCGCATCGCGAGTTTCCGCTCAAGGCTTGAACGGGAACTCGCTCTCTTCTGTCGGTCCCGGCTCCGGAAGGCCCACGAACGAAAGCTCCCTGGCGAGATCTTCCTCATTGGGCAGTTCAAGCAGGGTCGCTGCGACGTCGGCTGCGATGATACCCTTGGAATACGCGGTGAGCGGGTCACCCAGGATCGTCTCCGTATCGTCGGTCATCAGCGCTGCCCACCCGAAGGATTACGGGGGACATCCTACTGCGTTGTCGATCACATTGGAATGCGCCAGCATCTTCTTCAGACAGTGCGATCAGCAGGAGCGGCGTCATGATGGACGACAAGGTGGTGATCGACACCTTCGGTGGTAACTGCCCCTTTCAGGCCGAGGGCACAGTCGACGGCCAGGAATTCTACTTCCGTTCGCGCGGCAGCAGCTGGACCTTCGCCGTCGGCGGTGACGTCGTGATGGACCCAGCGTGGCTCTATGAGGAGACCTACGGCACAGGCCCGTATGACGCCGGCTGGATAACCCCCGATGAGGCCCGAGCCTTCATCTCAAAGGCTGTGGGCCTGTATCGCGAACACGCGGCGTCGGCAGAGTCGTCGCCGGCAAGCCCAGTTGCATGACGCAGGCCAGTCGCGGGGCCCACAACTGAAAACGAGGCCGCCTCGCAGAGACGACCTCGCCCGTATCAGGCCGGCAAAGGCGCCGGCGTTACTTCGGCTTCGCGCCCGCGATCGCCACGTTCACCCAGTGCGGGTTGCTGGAGCTGATCGTCGGAGGTGTCGGGGAGTTCCGAACCGCGTTCTGGATCCCCGCATAGGTCGGCTGAGACATGATGGCTCTCCCTGCTGCTGCGTGGCTTTCGCTGCCACGTCTTCATCCTGCATGGCCACCGGCCGCGGTCAGTCGAAGCCGTTTGAAATCGCCTTGTGAACTTGTCAAAGAGGTTTCGGGACTTTTCGACTGGGCTACGCCATGCGCTACCTCGCCACGACCGAGCAGAAGATGGCCATGCAGAAGGCCATTGATGCGATTGCTGAAAAGCGTGGGGTCAGCATCCACCGGCAGGCCAACAACTACGTCTCCTGGGGTGAGAGACGGAAGAAAGTCACAGGTGCTCGGGTCGAGCCCCTGACATATGCGACGCTGACCAACTGGCGGAAACACGACTTCGTTCGCGACCCCGATCCGAACTGGGACCACGGCAAAGCTTCCGGGTTCTTCGCCTACCTCCAGGAGGTCTACCCTGACATCGGGCTTGAGAACGCTGAACCCGACTTCGGATCCGGTGCGAGCGCAGCGCTGCTTCATGTCGTCGAGCGGCATTTCCGGGCCCCGCAGACCATGCCGCGGGAGAGCCTCGGCGGGCTGACCGGCGGGCCGTTCGCCATGTTCCGACGGCTATGGTCGAACCCTGATAGCGACTGGATCATCCGCTCGATCGTGCAGATCGAGCGCGTCGGCGATGCCTTCACCTTCCATGAGACCCAGGCGTTCGTCGACCCAGAGACAAAGCAGCTCCGGTCCGAATCCGATCGAGGCTACCTCTTCCTGTTCGGATCGAACGTCTTCGCCCTGACCCGCGAGGACGAGTTCCAGTGCATGAAATTTCTGTCCATGCATCGGTTCGATCCCGGCCTCAACGGCTCGACCCCGGTGCATGTCTGCTGGGGCAATCTCATCGGCGTGGCCGGCAACCAGGAGCATCCCGGATATCGCTTCATGCTGCGGCGGATCCAGGCTGAAGACGGGCAGATGGACATGGAGCCGCGGCTGATCGCCAAGTTGGACCTCGACCGAACGACGCTCAACTGGCTCTACCCCTGAGACGTCAGCGTGGCGCCGGCGCGAGCTGTCCGACCTCCACCTGCAGCTCGTCGGGCAGGGAGCTGGCGAAGAGACGCGCCAAGCGCTCGATCAGCGCTTCATCGACAAAGGCGTTCGGCAAGTCGCCTTCACGGATGGGGCGGAAGCCGTGCGCGCGCCAGGGAACGCCGATCATCTCGGTGCGATTGAAGCGCTCCAGGAACCGGGCCGGCTTCAGGGGGCCATCATAGTCCCAGAGCTTGTCGTCCTTCAGCACCGCGGCGTGGTCGGCCGTGTCGTCCGGGCGCACCAGAACGACGATGTCGCCCCCGATCACGCTCTGCAGAGCTCTGGCGACAGTCAGGCAGCCGCCATCGAAAGCGCCGCAGTCGGCGGTCCCCACCAGGTCGTCATAGAACGCCTCGTGGATGTCCTTGAGGTGCGACTTCCATTCTCTGACGTTCATCTGACCTGGGCTCGCGACATCGATGCATCGAGCCTGCCCCAGGTGCGGGCAAGGACCAAATCTGTAGCGATTGGATGGACCCGAAAATGGATGGCGCCCGCAGGAGGACTCGAACCTCCGACCCGTTGCTTAGAAGGCAACCGCTCTTATCCACTGAGCTATGCGGGCCCGATCGCTGGCAGCCTATGAGGGACTCGAACCCCCGGCCTCCGGTTTCGGAAACCGGCGCTCTATCCACTGAGCTAATAGGCTAAGCCGGCAATGGTGGCGCCCTCTCCAGGGCTCGAACCTGGAACCTCAAGATTCGTAATCTTGCGCGCTATCCAGTTGCGCCAAGAGGGCCTTCGGGCAACTCGCGCCCGGTAACTCGATCTCCAATTGTGGTGCCGCCGGATCGGATCGAACGATCACCTCCAGATTTTCAGCCCGGCGCTCAGACCCTCTAAGCTACAGCGGCGAATTCATGCTGCTCATATGCCGGTAAGAGACGTCCCAGTCAAGGCTGTGAAACGTATTTTTATCATTATTATCAGTATGTTAGCTTATGGCTGCTGGCATGCGATCTCGATCTCCGGCTGGGGTTGCCAAAGTCGGTTGGTCATGGGGATCCGGGCGGGACAGCGATGGTAAATCGCCGTCGTCTTCGTCGTCGCATCACGGTTTTCCAGTTCGAATAGGCACAAAAAAGCCTCGGGGCCCGCTCCCGAAAAGGAGGGGCCCCGAGGCTTGCGGGATCCAAGGGTGATCACGCGCGCGTCGTCAGCCGCCTCCCGCCGGGAGCCGGTTGTTTCTGCGCGCAAATCGCAGGGCCATGGCCATGCCTGTCATCTCCTTGATCCGCCGATCCTGTAGCGGATCTTTGTGCATTCCGCACGCGTCAACTGCAGCCCCGCTTGTCGACGGAAGCTGAGCTGCACTAAGCTGGCGCCTCTAACCTCGCTGGGGAGCGACCGGCCTATGTCTGATCAAGAACAGGCTCTGATCATCAAGCTCGCAGGATCTGCCTTCCAGGATCCGGCGAACAGCGTTCAGCAGGTCCGGGATCTGGAGAAAGAGCTCGCTGCCGCGATAGGCAAACTGGGCGAACTCGACGGGCACGAGTTCGAGCTGGTAGCCGGTGAAGGCGTACAGGGTGCGACGATCTTCTTCTATGGCGCCGATGCCGAAGCGATGCTGTCTGCGATCGAGCCGATCATGTTGACCCATGTTCTGGCAGCGAAATCGTCTGTGATCGCGCGCAAGGGGACGCCGGGCGCGGCCGACCGAACGGTCACGTTCCAGTCTAATGACCGCGGCCCTCTACATTGAGGGCATAGGCGCTTCCGCCTCGATGTCCTCATGCATGTCGCGAGCGACAACGCCAGCTGCCTGCACAATTCGCGACGGATCGATCCTGGGGCCGCCTGCCTCCTCGACGACGACGGCGAATGCCGATGACGCCTCCAGCGACGCGACCGACAGAACAGCGAGCGCTCGGCTGACATGGCGGCCGCTGGCGGAAACCTGACGCACATACCGCGCCGACGCCTCCTCCATCTGCAGCACGTACTCGTGGAGTGCCATCTCCTCGACATCGTCGAGCGGCTCGGCAAGCTCAGCGCGCGACGGAACCTTGCTCGCGGGCTTGGTGGCGATCGGATGATCGTTGCTCGCCACCAGGCGCAGTGGGCTTCGGGACATCGTGAAGATCCGATCTATCGATTCTTTAACCTCTGCTGGATCATATGATCAGGCCTTGCATTCCAGCATGTCCAGCCTCGCCTCCCAGGACGCTTTCATGATCAACCGCAATCTTGCATCCGCGCTCGTGATCTCGGGTTCCCTGATTGGCGCGGGCCAGGCACTCGCCGACTGGCAATACACGCGCTGGGGGATGAGCCCGACCGAGGTCATCGAGGCATCAGGCGGCGCTGCCAAGCCCCACAACAACCCAGCCGACAACGGCCCGACGCAGCGCTCCAAGGTCGTTGCTCCCTATCGGAGCGGAGAGCACCTCTTCCGGTCCAGGTTCGTGTTCGACCCCGCTGACCGGCTGATCATCGTCATGCTGGAGCATTCCGATCCGTCCAAATGCCCGGAGCTCTATCGCGACCTGACCTCCGCCTATGGCCCGCCACAGAGCTTCGGCGTCGGACGCAGCCTGCCGAAGTGGTGGGATAAAAAGAACGCCAACGCTGTCCTGCTGATCGATACCCTCAAATCCAGCTGCTCGATCCAGTACACGCCACTGACGACACCTGGGGCGCCCGGCGGACTCTGAACGGCTGGCACCGACGCCTCGGATCGAACGAGGGTATCCGCGGCCACAACGCGGCGCTCTACCATTGAGCTACGCCGGCAAGATCAGTGTGGTGGTGCGCCAGGCAGGGGTCGAACCTGCATGAGTCGAGCTCGCCTGCTCCTGAGGCAGGTGCGTCTTCCAGTTCCGCCACTGGCGCAATCGTTGAAATCTCGGTTTGGGCTGCCTGACGTCAGCAGCCTGGTAGCGTGGTGCGAGCGGCGGGGCTCGAACCCGCACGGCTCTAGGCCGCCGATTTTTAAGATCAGCGCGTCTACCGGTTCCGCCACGCTCGCAAGGGATGGTGCTCCGTCGGCGGTTCGAACGCCGGACCTCTCCCGTGTCGGGGGAGCGCTCTACCACTGAGCTAACGGAGCCAAAACCGCGGAGACAGAGAGATTCGAACTCCCGAGACCCTGTTACGGGTCTGCCCGACTTCCAGACGGGTGCCTTCAGCCTCTCGGCCATGTCTCCAGCGGTATTGTTGGGATGGGGTGGTGCGCTCGGCAGGGTTTGAACCTGCATGATCGAGGATCACCTGGGTTTGAGCCAGGCGCGTCTACCAGTTTCGCCACGAGCGCGTGGTGCGGGCGCCAGGGCTCGAACCTGGAAGGAACGAATGCCGCGGGCTCTCAACCCGCTGCGTCTACCGATTTCGCCACGCCCGCAACACCGAATGGGCATCGCCCAAATTTGATGGAAACTCTGAGCTGACTGGCGGAAAGGGTGGGATTCGAACCCACGGTGGACTTGCGCCCACGCCGGTTTTCAAGACCGGAGCCATAAACCGCTCGACCACCTTTCCAGCGTCAGATGATGAGGTCGCCCGAAGCGGCGCCTGAGCGACACTCCGAGCTATCCTCAGAACCATGGAAGGCCTCGGGATTTCGAACCCGTCGCCGGCGATCCTGCTTTCCGGGCAGTCGCCATGCGATAACGGCTTTCAAGGCCGCCGGCCGTCCATGGTCTTCGGAAGGAAACCAGGTTTCTAGCCTGGGGAAGCTGCAGTCCGGCTTTCGGGGCCGATGCAACCTGCTAACGGCTTTCAAGGCCGCTTCCTTCCAAACTCGCGGCGCCGAAGCGCCTGCCCCTATGAAGCACAGAGCGACCGGGCGCTCAACATGCTTTCAAAGGGAATTCGTGGATTGTCGATGGATTGGTGAATCAATCCGTATTGTGGCGGAAGGGATGGGATTTGAACCCATGGAGGACGTCCCCGCCCCCGGCGGTATTCGAAGCCGCTGCATTAAACCGTGCTCTGCCACCCTTCCGATCTTGCATGCGCCCTGTAAGGCTGCTCGCCGCCCGGCAGGAAGCCGTGTGGCTCTAGCTGCCGGGCGGGGTTGAGATGGCGGAGGGGGTGAGATTTGAACTCACGGGACGCCGAAGCGCCCAGCGGTTTTCGGGACCGCCGCAATAAACCAGGCTCTGCCACCCCTCCGATCTGCGAAACTCATGGCGGATGCGGGAGGGATCGAACCTCCGCGAGACTGTTTGCCCCGGCTACCGCGTAGCAAGCGGACCCCTTCCCACTCGGGCACGCATCCTGACGCTGAATGAGCGTCGTTTCCGCCCGGCAGGGGGCGCGTGGGCCTCTGCGCCTGCCGGGCGGTCCGAAAATGGTGGGTGATGGAGGATTCGAACCTCAGCGCTAAGCGAGCGGATTTACAGTCCGCCGACGGCTCGCCAGTCCGTCTGATCACCACCCGTACGAGGCATGGCCTCGATCCATTGAATGTTGGTCAGGGCGGCAGGCTACGACCCTGCGACCCCCGAGGCCCAAGCTCGGTGCGCTACCAGACTGCGCTACGCCCTGACGGCAGGCCCGAAGGCCCGCATTTCTTTCATGCGCACCGGCGTGGCGGCCGGCGCGCGATCGGATCTTCACGATGTCAAACAGCGGTGGTTCGAAGTCGACCGGGCCCGAGGGCCAGATCCAGAGACAAAAAAGGCGAGGCCCCCGATCGTTTCCGACGGGGGCCTCGCCTTTACCTTCCGGTGTCCTGGTCTTCAGATCCTTCAGGGATCCTTCGTGCCAGGCGTACCTCGGTCGCGCCCCGTCGTTTCGCTGCCCGAATAGGACAGCGATGAAAGCAAGCTCGGGTGCGAGACGAGGGAGGCGAACGCGCGCGCCTTCGCCGTGCGCTGGGCACGGTCGGCGAAGGTTTCGAATCTGGCGCGCTGCTTAGCCATCGAACTCTGGTTCCTGTCCGGAGCGGACAATCGGCGTTTCGTTGAAGAGGCCGCCTGTGTCAAGCGACTTCCTCAAGGATTAGATCGAGCTGGTCGGGAACGATCTCGGAAGGCCACCTACTGGACCTTATTTGAATGCGGATTGCGTGCTCTATTCACAGTTAATGACCGTCGTTCGTGGACATTCCTTGCTTGTCGCCATAGGACTGACCGACAGAAGCTTGTTCGCCGACTGCGTCAGGCAGCGAACCTCCGCAAAAGAGGAACCCGGAATGATCGTGAGCGCATCTCACCCGCCCGTGCTCGTCACGCTGTCGGTGGTCATGGCCTTGCTGGCTTCCTATACCGCTTTGGATCTGTCGGCTCGCGCGAGAGAGAGCGGCGGGACGATGCGGGCGGCCTGGCTCGCGACGTCGGCGGTTGTCATGGGTGGCGGCATCTGGACGATGCATTTTCTGGGAATGCTCGCATTGCAGCTCCCAGTGGCGGTCGAGCATGATTTCCTGCCGACCCTCTTCTCGCTGCTGTCGGCCGTCGGGCTCACAGGCGCCGCTTTTGCCATCGTGACATTTGCCGGCGGGTCCTGGGTCGCGATCATGGCTGCCGGCTTCGTCATGACCATCGGCATCGTCTCGATGCATTACATCAGCATGGCCGGGATCATCGTGGATGCGCAGGTCATCCACGGACCGACCCATATCGCGTTCGCGGTCGTCGCCGCCCTGGTGTCCTGCATTGTCGCCTTGTGGGTCGCGTTCCGTCCGAGCGACCTCAAGCGTCGCGTTGGTGCGGCGATGATGCTGGGCTTTGCCGTCTCGGCCATGCATTACGTCGCCCAATCCGGCGTGAGCTTCATCTGCAATACGGTTGTTGAAGCACCCGAGCGCCTCTTTGGTCCCGAGCAACTCGCTCTGGTCACCGTATTTGGAACGCTGCTCATCCTGGCAACCGGTCTGGGCGCGGCCGCGGTCGATCGTCATGTCGCGGCAGTCGCCGGCCGGGAAGCCGTCCGACTTCGCGAAAGCGAGCGACAGTTCCGAAGCCTGGTCGATGCCGTGCCCGATTACGCGATCTACATGCTCGACGAGGCCGGTGTGATCGTGAACTGGAACGCCGGCGCCGAGGCCCTGTTCGGATACCGTGCCGGCGATGTGCTCGGGCGCAGCATCACCGAGTTTCATCCCGATGCCCGGCGCACCGCGGAGGGGGGACTTGCTATGCTGGATGAAGCGTTGCGTGTCGGGCGCTTCGAGGAGGAAGGCTGGCGCCAGCGCAAGGATGGGTCACCGTTCTACGCTGCGTCTGTCGTCTTCCCCGTCTTCGAGGACGGCAAGCTCGTCGGGTTCTCCCGCATCGTTCGCGACGTCACCCGCAAGCATCAGGCCGAGATCTGCCTCGAGGAGACGCGCGCGCAGCTCGTGCAGTCCCAGAAGGTCGAGGCTCTCGGCCAGCTCACCGGTGGGATCGCGCACGACTTCAACAATCTGCTCACCATCGTCCTGGGCAATCTGGAATTCGCCGAGCGCGGCTTCGAGGCCAAGAAGTACGATCGTGCCCGGAAGAACGTCACCCAGGCTCTCGATGGCGCCCAGCGCGCGGCCGCACTCACGCGGAGGCTTCTCGCTTTCGCTCGCCAGGAGCCTCTGGCTCCGGAGGTGATCGAGGTGAACGAGCTGATGCTGGGGATGGTCGAGCTCCTGCGGCAGAGCATCGGCTCGGGGATCCGGCTCGAAACGGACTTCACCTCCCAGAGCTGGTCATCCCTGATCGATCCGAGCCAGCTTGAAAACGCGATCGTCAATCTCGCCGTCAACGGCAAGCACGCCATGGATGGGCGCGGCCTTCTGTCGATTTCGACGAGAAACGTCACTCTGGATGAGGTCAGCTGCAGGCAGTATCTCGACGGACGTCCCGGCGAATTCGTGCGGATCTGCGTGTCCGACACGGGTGCCGGCATGGACTCTGCGACGCTGTCCAAGGTGTTCGAGCCCTTCTTTACGACCAAGGGGCCGGGCGTCGGCACAGGCTTGGGCCTGAGCATGGTCCATGGGTTCGTTCGCCAGTCGGAGGGGCTGGTGCGCATTACCAGCACTGTAGGCGAAGGTACCTGCGTCGAGATCCTGCTGCCCCGCCATGTCCAGCAGTCGGATGCCGAGCAGACGGCGCCTGCCCTGTCCATCGTGGCTTGAAGTCGACGCCGCGTCCTTCGCCCGGTATCAGCTCTGGCCTTCAGTTTCTGGCAGCCCATGTACGTCCCGCCTCGCTCTCCTCGCACCCACCATCTCGTCGGAAGTCGCCTGGCAGCCGGCGCGAGCGAGGCCGGCCAGGTCAGTGTGAGGTCTTTGTCGACCGGAACGCTCGTCTTCGAGGAGAAGCTCGACGGCAGCGAGGTCGGCATCTTCTTCGACGGAGGAAGACCCTTCATTCGCAATCGCGGTGAGCTTCTGACCGGCGGCCCGAGGGAGCGCCAGTTCGATCCTCTCAAGGCATGGCTGGCGGTCAACGAGGCCTGGCTCTTTGAAGTTCTCGGCGATCGCCTGGTGCTGCTTGCGGAGTGGTGCTTTGCCCACCACACCGCCTTCTATGACCGGCTGTCGACGTTCCTATTCGAGTTCGACATCCTGGATCGCCAGAGCGGTCGATATCTGTCGACGGCGGCCCGACGGAAGATCCTCGATGGTCTGCCAATCATGTCCGTTCCGGTCGTCCATCAGGGCAATCCTGGTCGCGACGAACTCGTCCCAAGGCTGATGAAGCCGTCCCTGTTCAAGTCCCCAGACTGGGAGAAATCTCTCGCTAAGGCCGCAACCCGCCAAGGTGTCGATCCCGATCAGGCTTTGGCGCGAGCCGATCGCTCTGCGATGCCGGAGGGCTTCTACGTGAAGCACGAGGTCGATGATTTCGTGGTCGGGCGCTACAAGTGGATCCGACACGACTTCTTCCGTTCGATCATCGAGTCGGGCTCGCACTGGTCACAGCGTGTGCTGATCGAGAACGAGCTCGCCCCCGGAGTCGATTTTTATGCGGAGCCCGCAACCGCGGCCGCCAGGATGAGGTCATGAGACGCCAACCTTCGCAGGCTGAGCTCCTGCTCGATCTCCTCGATCGATCCGGTCCACTGGACTGGGCTGCGATTGGCGAGCACGTGCCCTGGCGCGATGAGATGGCCGAAAGCGACCAGGATGCCGTCTTCCATGCCGAGGGGGACGTCTGGACCCATACGGTGATGGTGGTCGAGGCTCTTCGGAAGCATGAGCTCTTCGACACTCTCACCAGTTTCGATCGGCGGGCATTGCTTCTGGCGACGCTCTTCCACGACGTCGCCAAGCCGGCGACGCGGACGGCCGAGTTCTCCCACGAGCTGCAGCGTGAGCGCGTGTCCAACCCGGGCCACGCCCTTCGCGGCGCCAAGTTCGCCTGGGGGCACCTCTGGCGAAGCGGCCTCGATACACCCATGCGCGAGCGTGTCTTTGCGCTGATCGCCTGGCATCAGAAGATCTTCCACATCCTCAATCGCGATGATCCGCGCCAGGAGGTGATCCGCTTTTCGCAGCTGGCGCTGGTACGAGACCTCGTCATCCACGCCCAGGCCGACAACCGCGGTCGCATATCGCCCGGATGCGCGCAGGCCGAAGTCGAGCTCGAATGCGTTCGGCTGTTCGCTGAAGAGCTCGGATGTCTCGATCGTCCCTGGCCGTTCGTCAACGACGAGGCTCGTGTCATCGTCGGCCGCGAGAACGGCAAGTCGCCATTCTATGAGCCGCCCGAGCCCAAGGGCAGCCGCCTGACCCTGCTGTCTGGCCTGCCAGGCTCAGGCAAGGATACCTACGCGCGGCAGGTCCTGGGCGAGCTTCCGCAGGTTTCGCTCGACGCAATGAGGGAAGACGAGGACAACGAGGGTACCATGCTGCAGAACGCCTTCGAACAGGCGCGCGTCTATCTGCGGCGCAAGCAGGACTTCTGCTGGAACGCGACCAATCTGACGAAGAGCGTGAGGGACAAGATCATCGCGCTGGCGCGCAGCTATGACGGTCATGTCAGCATCCACGCGTTGGACACCCCATACCAGACGGTGCTGAAGCAGAACCGTGAACGCGCCTCGGCGATCCCCGAGTCAGCCATCGAGCGCTACGCCGATCGCTGGGAACCCCCTACTCCGCTCGAAGCCCATCGCGTGTTCTGGATCGCACCCGATCGCACCGTGCGGCTCGCTTTCTCATTCGACGGCGAGGACGCGGCTCCGGCGCCGCGCCCATTAGCTGCACCCTTTGCTTGAGCCGTAGCGCTCGTCAGTTGCTGTCAGCGGTCGGAAAAGGAAATCCGCCATCCAAAATCCGCTCAAGGTGCATCGTGCCGCCCGGAACATGGCTGGCGCGGTAGCCGGCCTCTTCGCCATAGGCCTCGTAGAGCACGATTGACGATTTGGTGTCGCCCCGGAGCCAGTAGCCATGCTCGCGGCATAGCTCACCCAAGGCCACCAGGAAGCCGCGCAGCTTCTCGTCCTTCTCGTGGGTGACCGGCAGATCGTCGAACAATTCGGTGAGATGGCGCGTCGCGCGTTCGACCATTTCCTCGCTCGTCGGCGCCTCTTTCAGCAATTCCTGCTCGGAGACGTCCTCGACCGCCAAGGGCCCGGCCGACAGATACGGCGCCACGAACTGCGCCTCGTCGAGTGGGCCACGAACATCCCGGAATTGCTTCACACCGGTTCGAATGCCGGCATGTACCAGCGTCCCTCCTCGACGCCGGACCGCGACCAAAGGCTTTCCTGTCGACCGTGACAAAGCCAAGGCCAGCGGGACGCAGTGGCCATGCAGATAGCTGGGGCCGTAATAGCCGCCGAGCTCGATGCGTTCTTTCTCGCTCAAAGGCACGATCTCGGCTTTTGGCTTCGTTCGAGTGCCTTCCATGCTTAATCTCCCCTCTCATACTGCCGTAGCCACCCAAATGGTGACGTCCCGTTGTCGCTTTCAACATGGCGGGCCATGATTGCCCACTGCGCAAAAAGCCACCCCCCGGCGGATTTCCGTTGCGCGACAGTGATGTTCATCGCTGCCGACCACATGATTGAACCGTCCAATCGGGCAGAAGTTTCGAAGTCGGTATGCGAATTTTGAACGTCAGGCTCAACCTCAGAACGGGAATTCTGCCTTGAAGACTCAAATTGTTGAGCTGCCGTTTCTCTACAATGCTCAAATCATCCCGTATCGCGCCCGGCGGCCGGTGCCGCACACCGTTCGCAGCAAAGTTCTCGTCCAGATCCCGTCATTGACGGCAGATGAGGCCCCTTTAGGCGTTGAATGGATCCAGAACGACAGCTTCCGCAGCTATGATCGCGCTGACCGCGACAAGGTCTTGCCGAAGGGTCCACATCGGATTGTCAGTCGATTCCATGACGGGCGCCACTTTGGTGCGGTGGCCAAAGGCGGTGACGGGCTTTTGTCCGTGGATGAGTTTGTCCGCGATGCAGCGACCCCTCGCCCGGCTCGCGTCTGGCTGGGGTCTCGCGACGACGGCTCGCCGTCTTGGAGCACGCGCGACTTTCCTGTTCCGCCAGGAATCCGCAAGGGCTCCTATGGCTACCGAGATCTGTCGGCTTTCCACTTCGGAACGATACAGGAGGCACTGCAAGGCGGTCGCATCCATGGGCACAACGAAGAGGAGATGAAGGCCGACGCCGCGGACTACCTGGCGAAGAACCTGATCTTCGTCGATGGGACCGTGTGGACGACGTCGCTCGCGGCCGAGATGTGGTACGGTGTGCGTGATTTCCCCGGCAAGCCGCCTGAAGTTTTCGTCGGCTACAGGCAGGACATTTCCCACTGGATGGTCCCGTTCAGAGCCGATCGTCGCGACGACGCCATTGCCTATGCTGAGCAGATCGCAGCCAAGTCCGGTGTGGCTGCAAGCATCACCGACGACGAGGTGATCATTCACTCGCCGCACTCGATCGTGCGTGACGATGCGATCATGCTGGCGTCAGCCATCCTGGTTCGCTCGGGCGACAACATCATCAACGGGCGCGAGGGTTGGCCTGACGATGTCGCCAGCGCCCATCAGCAGCTCAAGCATGCAGCACGCGTCGATCCCGGCGCGCGCAACCGGCAGTGGGCGGCTCAGGTCTTCGCGAATGCCGAACTGATCCACGAGCACTCCGACACGATCTCCGGGACGTCGCTTGGCCAGGCGGTCACCACGGGAATTGCCAGCACCATCGAACACTGGCTGGCATCGGAGAAGGCTCGCAACCCAGACCTGGTCGACATGATCGCGGCCATCAAAGACGACGAGATGGCTCTCTCTTCCCACCAGCTCGGCCTTTGAGCTTTCGGAATCGTAAACCAGTCCACGTCTTCCTGGCTGATTCCGATCGCGTATCCTTGCCTTGGTGAGCGCGATCCCTATCCTGCCGGCATGAGATGGCTCGCGCCCTAACGGTGCGTCTCGATCTCGGATGCACTGGAGGTAACCGTATGACGACGGCCATCACGCGGGTTGCGATCTTGGCTGGGGCCATGGCTCTTGGCTCGGCCGCGCAGTCACAGAACATCCAGCCCGACTTTTTCCCGGATGTGCGGGACCTGGACTACGCCTGGACGCTGAGCGTTCCCGAGAACCGGAAGGACGGCTTCCAGTACAACACCCGCATCGCCTTTCAGCCTGTCGGGCCAGCGCCGGTCACCGCCTGGGTCATCGAGGTCGAGTGCGAGAAGACGGACACCAAGACGCGCCATTTCGAACTCGTGAGCGCGAAGGGGACGGCGCGTATCCGTAACGGGCTGGTGGAGATGACGGCCGGCAAAATCGGGCGCGGCACTATGCAGATCAAGGAGCCGATGACCATCCGGTTCGGCGAGATCAAATGCGGATCGGGCTCACCCTGGATTGCGCCCGCCGAGCAGCCCCAGAGCCGACCCTGAGCTTGCACGAGGGGCTGGGTCGGCGCTTATCTGGGCCACAGCCGTTGGAGATCAGCATGTCACAGACGATGTCCGATCAGGACAAGGCCACCATCATGGCATTTGCTGCCGGCGATCACTCGCTGAGGGATGCCGCGATCGAGGCCCATCGGCGCAACATCGACATCGTCGGAGCGCGCGGCAATCTGCATCAGAAATTCATGGCCGAGATCGATACGTCCTCGCCCGACGTCGCCATGCGAGCCTCGCTTCGCCGCGATCTCGTGCAGTCGGCGCCGAGCTCCGAGGCATCCTGCGTACCCAAACCCTGATCCAGGTTAGGGTTGCCTACGGCGCCGGCGATCCGGCATCTAGCTCGTGCGCCAAGCGCCATTCGGCTTCGGAGAAGATCGGAATCGTCTTCTTTCGCCTGCTGAAGCGGTCCTGGGTGAAAAACACCAGGTCCGAGATCTCCGCTCCTGGCGCTGGCAACGGGTCAAATCCTGTACGAGCTTTCATCGTCGCGCGCGTCTCCATCCTGCCGTCGTCGACGATGAAGTAGATGCGGCCTCCGCGGCCGCTGGAGTTGTAACAGAACTGCGCCTCGACGCGCCGGCCGCCCAGGCTGTATCGCGCCCTGGTCTCATGATGCAGCATTGCAATGCCGGCGGGATCCCGCGAGGCATAGGCGAAATCCCTGCAACGGCTCCTGACCTGATGGGCGCCCAGCCTATAGCCTTCTGGGATGCGCACGATCCATTCGCGTTCATGGCGACCGCTCACCTGATCGCGGTCGCCCAGGCAAGGGTCGAGCCCCCAGCCACTAATGATCTCGACGTCCTGGGGCGGCAGGTCGAACACCATCCCCTCATCGTTGGCGAAATACTCGGCGATGGCCGCATTGGCCGTGAAGGAGAGGATCGGGCTGTGCATCACCTCGACGAGTGGACGGCTCAGAAGGTGATCCCTTCGCATCAAGTGCGCCTTGCTGGCGCGAAAAGCCCAAGGCTCGTCATCACGCAGATCGAGCGGGCCTGCGTCGATATCGCGATCGCGGATGCCGCGGTAGAACAGTTTGGGCGGCTTCAGACCGGCATGGACAACCCTTGCTCGGTTACGCAGCTCCCATAGTCGGAAGCCTCGCGCCAGATCGTTGAAGGCTTCCCAGGCTGCCGGGGTCAGGCTGACTGCGATCTCATAGGTCGACACCTTGATGGGGCTGCGATCGGGCGCGTAAACCGATCGCACATCAGCGGGCAGTACGGCGCCGGCCGACAGGGCGCTACCAATCACGCGCGACTGCAGCGCCAGATCGCTGAAGATAGGGCCCTGGAAGTTCCGGATCGCCAAAGACGCAGTCAGGTTCACGAGAGACCGAGACGGGCTCTGGCGCCAGGCCGAAAGGGCCTGAGGGATGATCGTCGAGAACAGTGCGGGAGGCAGGCGGAAGCAATCGACCAGCGCCTGATCCGACGCAACTGCGAGTTCTGCCTGGGACGGAAGCAGGCCGGCAAAGGCCTGCCAGTGATCGTCGAACGGGATCAACGCCTCGTCAGTACCGAGCTCGAAGCGCTTGAAGGGACGCGCAAGCGGAGACTGGATCTGCTGACCGAAGAGGGGATGCGGCATCATCCGGGCAGTGTCTCAAAGGCAGGCGCAAACCACCACAAACGAAAACGGCCATGTCCAGAACGGGCGCGCGTACATCCGGCGTCACTCGTTCGGCTCATGGCCGCCAGGGCGAACAGATCGTTGCTGGAACGCTCAACGTCGCCGTTGGAGTGGTTCTAGACCAATCCTCAAGAATTGCAACTCAATTCCTACGCTGTCCACCAACAGCCCTGAACATAGAAACGCCCGCGGTGCGCGAGGGCACCGCGGGCGTGAAGGCTTCGCTGCTGATCGCTCAGTGGCGGGCGGCAGCGCCGTTGGCTTTGCCGTTGCTGCGACCCTTCGGCTTGGCAGCGACGGCGGCCTTGCGGCCGAGGCCCATCTGCTTGGCCAGAGAAGACCGCGCTTCGGCGTAGCTGGGCGCCACCATCGGGTAGTCGGCCGGCAGCTTCCACTTCCGGCGATAGTCCTCGGGGGTCAGGTTGTAGGACGTCTTCAGATGCCGCTTCAGCGACTTGAACTTCTTGCCGTCCTCGAGGCAGATCAGATAGTCGGGCGTGATCGACTTCTTGATCGAAACAGCCGGGATCTGCTCGGCGACCTCGGGCTCGATCTTGGCCTCGGTAACACGCGAGAGAACCCCATAGGTGTTCTCGATCAGCCCAGGAAGGTCCTGAGCCTGAACGCTGTTGTTGGACACGAATGCCGCAACGATCGTCGCGGTGAGGTCGGCCAGGTGCTCGTTCATGTGAGATCTCTTCTCTTCAGTTTCAGGATCGCCGTGGATGGCGATATCCATCCTTAGAAAAAGGCGTAACCAAGGCCGTCATATAGGAAGCGAGACCGGATATCCTATACCCTCGTCAGGATTTCCCCCGAGAACACCCAAAATTTCTGTTGATTGTCCTGAATGGATGCTTTCTGGAGGGTTGTGTGGAGGGTCAATCCAGATCGATTTCATCGCTATCTGCCGGGCGTAGACCAGTGACCCATCTTCTGTGCTTCCAGCACGAGGCCCGGTTCGAAATCGAAGACCAGCTTGTAGCTCCCTCTTGGGTTACAAACGATCCTGGTGTCGCCGTGACGACTTGTGATGCGCTGATGTATGTGACCATGCACCCACAGCCCAACATTAGGGAGCGACGCGAGATTGGCCATCGTCGGCGGATGATGAGTGACGATCACATCGGCAAACCGCGACTGCAGGACCGCTGAGGTCTGCTTGTGCCGATTGGCGATCGTGGAATTCTTGGCCCTTCTGTCCATGATGTCGGGGCCCTGGACATGCACGGGCTCCTCATATGGAGCGAATGGCTCACGATCGAGCTGAAACGCGGGCTGCGCACCTGTCATGATCTTCAGCAGGTTGGGGCGCTCGTTCTCGGCGGCATTCCCGATGGGATGCCAAAGCGTCCCGCCAGCAAAGGTCAGTCCGCCAACCTCAGCAAAACTGTCATCGAGATAGTGGATGCCCAGGCGCTTTGCTGCTTGTCGACCAAGCTCGGAGACAGCCTCAATCGATGTGCCCCAGTGCTCATGATTACCAGCAACAAACACCGCCTCCAGCGAGCCGCGGAGCTGGTCGACATACTCAAGAGCACCGACAACGTCGCCGTCGAGAATGTCGCCGGCCGCGACCAGGATGTCGGCCTCGGGTTGGTCGAGCTTGAGGGAGCGGTTCTCTTTGATCTCGCGATGGAGGTCTGACAGGATCCAGAGGTTGGGCAAGTCTTCTGGCTCCTCTGCCGGATCGGGAGCGATAACGCTCAACCGACCCGGCGCCTAACCTTGGTGGTCACCAAGGATCGCGGTTGCGGGAGCGGGATTTGAACCCGCGACTTCGAGCTTATGAGGCTCGCGCGCTGACCAGACTGCGCCATCCCGCTTCAACACAACGACCTTTCGGTCAAAACTGGTGGACAAGGCCGGTCTCGAACCTGCGACCTCACCCTTATCAAGGGCGTGCTCTACCGCTGAGCTACTCGTCCTCACATTCTCTTGGCTCCGGTTCCAGGGCTCGAACCTGGGACAACTCGATTAACAGTCGAGTGCTCTACCGACTGAGCTAAACCGAACCAGAAGAATGCACATCAACACACGGGCGGTGGTGGAGCCATTCGGAATCGAACCGAAGACATTCTGCTTGCAAAGCAGATGCTCTACCAACTGAGCTATAGCCCCAAGCCACCGGCTCCGTCGTTGATGATTTGAATATAGTCAGACTTGCTGAACCCGTCAATGGGCATTTTCAATATAATTTCGATCAATACCTTATCGACATGGCTTATCACTCACGCTCTTTGAGCGAGTTGTTGTATTGTCTATAGATCTGGTCTCGCGCTCGATGCGCCGGTTCTCTGGTTGCAGCCATTCTGGCTGCTGGAATTCCATCCTCCATTTCGATCTCCGTGCTGGCCGTGGGCGCTCCAAAGGCACGCCAAAAAGCCAAGGGCCCCGTCCGTTTCCGGAGGGGCCCTTGGCTTTCACGGTCCTTTTCGGGGGTCCGATCTTCTAGCCGCCTCCAGACGCAACGATGCGCACCGCGATATTGGCGGTGGCTGGCATTGCGCACGTGGCGGCCTGGAAGTGCATGCGGGCGTGATTCCTGCTGCGGTGGACCAATTGGATATGCCTGCACATCAGGTTATGGTCAACCCGACAGGATCAAGTCGATGATCCATGAGGGGCGCTCATCGTGGTGATGACGAGCACAGCACCATTCAAACCGAGGGCATTCCCTGTCCGGCCAGGTGTCGGGTCACGGCTGAGCCCCGATGACTGCGAGACACTCGTCTATGTCCTCGTCAGCGGCGGGCAATGTGAGGTCGCCGCACTCGGGCGAGCGTTCGCCGACGGGCAACTGGGGCATGACAGGGCAACATCGAGCGGCCTGCGAAGGACAGCGCGCCTGGTTCGGCACCGGTTTCTTGCGCGGCTGACAGGAACAAGAGACTTGCACCTGACCGAGGCCGGCCGCATCGCCGCGGCCCTGGTGCTCGCCAAGGATGCCGGTCTCCGGGCTGCCTACTTCGATGAGACGTGAGTGCGATTCCAAGATGCCAGGTCGTACCAGGACCGCCTGGCCATCCTGGTGATCACATGGCGGGATAAAACTCGGCCGCCGGCTCGACCAGGGGCTGGGGATCCGCGGGCCGCAGTGCCGGCGCCGGCCTGGGCGTATACTTGTTACCGATCGCATACGACATGACCGGGTCGGTGAGGAGCTGGCGCACGTAATCGGTTGCTCGCTCGAACTCCTTCGACAGAGCGTCGAACCCACCCGGAGCGGCTTCAGCCGGCGTGTCGATCACCGCGTTCATGCGAGGCTGGATCTGAACGATCCGATCGGCCGTCGCCTTGAACAGGCGACGCAGCTCATTCCAGCGCGCGACGTACTCGTGCTGGTTTGCCTTCATCTCGTGCTCGCCAATGAAGGTGAAGGCACGCCAGGAGGTGCAGGTCTTCCCGACCTCGGCTCGCCAGGCCAGGACCTGCGGCAGCACGGTCGAGACGCCACCGAAGTCGCGCTCGTACATGTAGCGCTTGGACGTCCCCTCTGGAGCCCTGAGCTCCTGGACCTCTCCCAGAAGCATACCGTCGGCGCACGGGATGGCCAGCCGCGTCGGAAGCTTCTCGACGGCAACGAGATCGGCTGCGACCGACAGCATGAAATTGTGGAGCATCAACGCCTCGCCGATCTGGCGATTGGCGTCCATGTTTCCCTCGCTGCGCTCGAACACGCGTGCGACCGCATGCTGGAGCCACGAGAAGGGCAGTCGAGACGTCTCGAAGACGGCTGTTTTCCTGGAGGCGAACAACCTGGTCGTCCACAACCAGACCACGCCATCGTTCTCGAAGGGAGACGTGTGGACGCGGATGCGCTCGAAGGCTTCGCCCTTGGGGCGGGTACGCGTCGCGGGGCGATCGCCATCGAAGGCTGCGATCGAGTCGACGTTGCCGTCGAAGTCGCGCTCGAAAGCCTTGAAGATCTCGCTCAGCTCGCCACCCTGGAGCCGACGCCCGGACTGGAAGCGATGCTTGCAGACGCCGTTGACGGAACTGAAGACGTCATGGAACGCGGCGCGCGCCGCGACCCTGGATCCCGCCGCCGTCTGGCGTGCCAGGATCTTGGACACGGTCTGATCTCGGTACGGATCAAGGGCAGGCACGAATCGAATCTCTCGCGATTGACTGATTCAGTGTCCCGCCGGATCATGCATGAATCAAACTGCCCGTAATCCATCTCTGGTCATTGTCCACGCCTTCAATCAGGCCTTGTGCGCCTGCGTTGTGCTTCCGATCCTCCAACTCCGTGGCGCCAGTGAACCGTTCGTCCGTGAACTTGGCGCATACAGCTCTGGACCAGATCGTCGCGGCATTCCCTTCGACGTGCGTCCGCGACCTTGAGGTGGCTACCTTCTTCAGATGTGTTCTTGGTGGAGATGTTCGACCCATAAATCGCTGGGACGAAGTTTCCTCAGTGGATTTTGACGATGGCGCATCCGTCCATTTTGGAGCCATCATCCAATTCATGGATAGCGACAAGTACCGCGCTTTCCTCCCCGCGTGGCTTACCGTTACGCTGATGCACCGCTTGGAGGTGAGCTTCGCGTTTGCGTCGCTGATCGTGACGCTCATTCCCGAGAAGAGTGCGATCATCGACGGACCTGCCCGCTTCAAAGAGCGTATCTGCGCACTCGATGTCGATCAAATGCGTGCGGTCGTCGCCTATGGTCGTGCCATTCAAGGTGATCCGGGAATTGCCAAATTCACGGGGATGGATGCGGGTGCGCGCATCGTGGAAGTCTGGACTGTGCTCGTTGAGGACTCCGTGCATGCGCCGCAGTGCTCAATCGCACCCTAACGACGGACCTTTCCTCTCGATCAAATCTCAGCCGGCACTTCAGCTATCGTTCTTCACCCTCATCGTCATCCCAGGCATCTCCAGCGTCCTCAGCGTCCCAGTTTTCCGTCTCGATTGCGTCCGCCAGGGTGAAGCCCAGCTCTGAGAGCCTCCCCCGCAGATCGCCGCCAACACGATCGCCATCGAAGAAGACCGGGTCGTTGAACGCGGCGCCGGCCTTGATGTGGTCGATGGCAGATTGGGCGGCCGTCCTGGCTTGGTCCTCAGACATGCCGGCAGGCGCGATCGCAAAGAAGTCCTCGGTGCTGCCATCGCGTACAGAGCTCGGGATGAACACGATCAATGGGGTCGACATGGGGTTTCTCTCTGGCTGATGAGCCCCTTCGATAGGATCACCAGACGCTGCCGCAATTGAATTCCTATTCCCAT
This sequence comes from Bosea sp. RAC05, assembly GCF_001713455.1. Lineage (NCBI taxonomy): Bacteria > Pseudomonadati > Pseudomonadota > Alphaproteobacteria > Hyphomicrobiales > Alloboseaceae > Allobosea > Allobosea sp. RAC05. Next base: position 455,818 of record NZ_CP016463.1, on the reverse strand, counting down.
AGGAGCTCTGGAGTTCTGGGTTTCGGCCCCCGCGGGTACAGTGGTCATGACATCGACAGCGAGTGACCCTGATGCCCCTCTATCTCGTCCGCGAAACCGACATCCCCGCGCCCATGAGCGTGGTGGCAGCCGATCGCGTCGCCGAGTTCGAGGTCGAGGCGCCAGACGCGCGAGCTGCCGCTGCGCTTGTGCTCTTCCGCAAGCCTGGTGCCGTCGTCGATGGCGTCACGCCTCGAAAGGCCATGGACCCCTATCTGGAGAGCTACATCCAGCCGGATCCCAGCCGCTATGCCGGTATCCTGAACATCGGGCTCGGCAAGCCTGAGACAATGCCGGTCTGGGAGCCCACAGACAGGCCCAAGAGCATCGGCGCAATCGCACTGGAGGTCATGCGCCTTCACGCGCTGATCCTCGGGCAGCCCTTCGCCGGCGACTTCTCCGCCGATATGCGCAGCCTGCTCGGCTCCATGATCGACTACGCCAAGTCCGAAGGTGTCGACTTCAACGACATCCTGTCGTCGATTGCCGAGGATTATGAGGTGATCACTCACCGGCAACCGCCGCAGTTCCGGAAGCTGGATCTGGACGATCTGCAGCCGTCGGCGGTCGATCCTCGCGTCGGCCGGAGCGCGGTCATCCTGCACACGCAGCTGGTCGATATCGAGGACAACGACGACCCCGAGATCGGCCTATACCACCTCACCTACACGCTGATCGAGGCAGCCTATCGCAACGTTATCGACTTCCCCGATCTCCTCGACCAGGTCGTCGCCGATCGTACGCCCGCCGCCACCTCGCCCAGGATCTGAGAGCCATGAGCAAGCAGCCTCCCTTCAACATCAGCATCGACACCCTGCACAGCCCCAGCGCCGCAGCCGAGCTCGGCACCATGCGCGGATCCATGGTCGGCGCCGCCGAGAAGAAGGCGCTGCCGGATCGCTTCCTGACGGTCCCTCACGCTCATCGTCCGGCCGTGATCATCCATGACAACGAGACCGGACGGTCGACCACGGTTTCGCTGTGCGACTATCACGGGGCCCGCAAGCTGCTCGGAGATCTGTTCGGACCGCCCAAGCCGACCGCGGCTGAACGCCTCGAGGCACTCGGCCTGCCGCTGATCGTCGAACGGGATGGCTTCAAGGCGATCGGCGGCCCGTCGCTCTTTCACGACGATGACCTGTGCTACCGCATCGAGATCGACGGCGTGGATGGAGGCGAGGTCGGCATCGCTCGCATCGAGCTTCGGGCGAAGGATCGCGTCTTCGTCGTCACCAATCAGGACGGACTTGTCTGCCCAAGGACCACCCTCGATGGAGCACTCGATGTGGTCGAGGACCAGGTGCTTCCGCTCTACGCCTCGGGCCCGCGGCCCTGATGGACAGCCGGGCCCTCAAAGGCCCGGCTTCATCCTCGAAAGCTCATCCTCGCTCAGCGGCCTCTCGATCTCGGGATCGGGGCCGATGAGCTCGCCTGAGGCCGTATCGACCCACCAGCCATCCTCGTCCTTGTGGGCGGTGCCGCTGGCGATGATCACCTGCATCTCGGAATTGTAGACCTCCCAACGACGCAGCATCTCGGCATCGTCAGGCTCGTCCCCGAGGTCTTTGGTCTCGAAGACCGGCCATTTCCGCGGCGGCGCTTCATCGGCCCCGCCGGCGCGGCGCTTCATCCCGTCCTCGATCTGTCGATTGACGAAAGCGGCGAGTGCATCCTTTGGCGTTGCGAAAGCCGCCTTGCTGACCCGCGTACCGTTGGTGTCAGACAGGCACCACTGGCCATTGCCGAGCTTCAGCGCCAGGGCGACGACCTGCCCTTCCTGGTCGACGATGCGCTTCGAGACGCTGTCGTAATTCTCCAGCCGATGGCGAAGGCCCAGCTCGGTTTCCACCCCCAGCGGCGTCAGCCGATAGCCATAGAGGCTGTGCTTGGGCTCCTTGCCGTATTCGATCAGCCCGGCGTGGTTGAGCTCTCGCAGCATCGTGCCGGAGACCTTGCCGACCTCGCCCTTGGCGTTGGGGATCTGCGTAGGGATCACCCAGGCCCCGGAGTGCTTGGCCAGGAAGGCTAGCACATGAACACCCGTTGTTCGCATTGTCGGTTCCCCTGTCGGCTGTGCTAGCGAAGAAGGAGCTTAGCGCCCCATACCCATCAGGCTGCCGACGTATGCGTTATGCGCGGCTTCGTCTTCAGCGATAACCTGTTCGAGTCGGTCCTCGCCGTAAAGCTTCGCATAGCTCTTATCCGCGTGAGGAGCGCCGTCCCAGGTCATGCCGGCGCCGACGATCATCCGGTGGATCGGTTCAGGCATGGCGTGACGAGAGAGCTGCATGACGTCAGCCATCTCCCCGTCCGCGATCATGGCACAGTGCAGGGTCTGCCTGCGATCGAGGGTAGCCTCGTAGATGCAGACCTCACGCCCTTGGAGATCGCCCGCAGCGAGCACCACGCTGCGCACAGCGATCGGCTGGAAGTAGCCAGAGCGCTGCCCCTTCGCCAACTCGGGCGTGATCGTCAGATCGACGATCTGCCCGGCGTCGAAACTGGGATCGAACTTCAGGTCGAGACGGAGCGGTCCCATCAGCTCTTGGCAGACCAGGTACTTCAGGGTGTTCAGGATGGCCGGCGCGTCGTCCTCGTAATAGGACACCCGGTCCGACAATCGGATCTTGCCGTTGCGCGCCCTGGAGACCGAAAGCTCGCCGTCGGTGTTCTTTTTGGTGACCTTGAACGCGACCTGGGCGTCCACCAGTTCGAAAAGAAGGTGGTTCGGGATCATGGAAATGGCTCTCAGGCTGATGAGGAGTTGGGTCGGTCACATGCCGCAGATGGCGGGCCTGAGCGCCTTGATACGCTCGTCATAGGCCGCGTAGTCCGTGATCCCGACGCGAGCGGCCTCGGCCTCGGTCATGCTTCTTGAAGTGGACGACCATCCCGTCGGCGACGCCGACCACCTCGCAATCCTCGATCGTCGACGGATCGATATCTGGATTGAATTCGCTGAGCTTCATGGCGGCACCCTTTCGAACCCGAGCATTGCTGTCGGCCACGAAATGGACAAGCGCTCGGCTTGTTCTTGCTCACGAACTTGATCGCACGGACTAGGCTCGTTGCCCCGCCTTCGAGCCATCAGGCCTTGCGATGCCTTCATCGTCTCGACATCGCATCCGAGATTTTCGTCAGGTCACCCCATAGGACGGAAAGCCGGTACGCCGCCGCTATTGCTAGAGTGCTCTTTTTCTCGCCGGACATAGTCGTTCCTGGCGACGTGGCCAATTCTGATGAGGAGATTCCGTTCCATCGTCTGATAAGCGCGGTAAGCGACTTCAATTTCACCCATCTGCTCTGGCTCCAGCACCTGGGCTGCTGACCAACTTGCAAGATGAGAACGACTGCATGTGAATGCGGCGACGTCATCACACCACAGCAGGTTCTCGTCGTCGATGAACTCGACAACCTTTCTGACAGAGCCATTCTTTTTGCCGATGAAATAGCGGCCAGCCTCGATGGCCTGATATAGGTCTTTCCGGCTTTCGAAAGTGATGATCTGCGTCCTTGCACTCCGCAGTTTCAATGCAGCGGCCGCATCGTCCGTCAGTGCTCGGATCAGCAGTGCGAATGCGCGGTCCTTCAGCTGCTCGAAATCCTGACCCGTCTCGACGATGAGATCGCGTTTGCTCGGGTAGATCCAGTCGATCTCGAAGATCACGCGGATTGGCAGAGATCCGCCCCGGTTGGGTTCCACGCGGCACGTTACCGCTGCCGGCGCAAAACCCGTAGCCCTGGACCAAACCTTTCGAGGGAGCCGGGCGATCGCGGTCTGGCCATGCTCAGTCGCAAACTCGTCCCATTCGATCTTAGGGATCATTGGCTCACTCCTACACAGCACTTCTTACACGATAGCCCCCAATAGGTATGCCGAATCGATGAGTCAAACATGGAGTGATTATTGAGTTCATATTGATTGGCGCGATGGCTGCTTGTTTGCTGCAGACGAAACAATGGATTGTAGCGAAATGAACCATCTTGCCCTGAATGAAGACATCGCCACCCGAACCGCTGCCCGCAAGCTCATCGCCTGCGTGTCACTTGCCTTTGCATTGCTTGTCCCCGCGGCGAGCAATGCCGACTGGAAGGTGACGAAGCGCGAGAATGCCGACGGCACGACGTGGACGTATCGCACTATCAAGCCCACCGACTTCTCGATCACCCGGCTGCCGGAACCGGCGCCGCCGAATGATTGCCCCGGCTTGGCCTTCGAGATCGCAAACCCGAAGCCGGGCGAAGCACCCTGCGTCGGCTACCTTCATAAGCGTCGGTGATCAGGCCTGGCGCTTGGCACATGTCGCCGAGCGCCAGGTTCATCTCCTATGAGGATGCTCGACAGAAGGTAATCCCCGAAGTCATCTGCTTCTATGTCCAAATTGCCGTTATCATCTCCACCAATAGGCCATATCACAACACACCCATGATTTGGACCGAGGGTCAGGTCGATTGCAAAGAACGACCTGTCGCCTCCGTTTTCAATCAGGAGGATCGAAGTCAGCCTGTTGGATTTCCTCCTCGGTCGCACCAATGCCTATGCTCCGCCTGGCATCGTCTCCCTGGCGTATGAGGCGAATGGCCTCCCGAACCGATGTCTCGCCCATTGGTTCCTCGATAATCCATCGTCTGGGTCGTCCAGTATTTGTCCTGGGAAGGGCGAAATGCAGCCCGGCTATCCGGAGCAAATTACGCCCCGCCGGCGGAATCACACACCCGTCCTTTGCTATCCCCATGAATAGCGCCTCATTCCCCTTTATTGGATTCCATGCCGTCGATAATGTCAGCTTCTTTTCTTGTTCCAGTGAGTTCCCATGCCCACCAAGCTCGCCGTGAAGTCGACGCCCCTTTCGAGCCTTCAGAAGATGGTTCAGCTGCCGCTCCTGCAGGAGATCGAAGCCATGGGCGGCCGCGGCAAGCCCGGCGACATTTACGAACGGCTCGCCGAGCGCCTCGATATCCCGAAGGAAGCCACGCAGGCCAAGCGGGAGTACGCCGAGGGTCAGACCTATGACGTGTTCAAGGCGCAGGTGCGCTGGGCCCGCCAGACTGCCGTCATGAAGGGCCTGATCGCCGGCGGTAAACGCGGCATCTGGGAGCTCGCGGATCCCGGCTACAAGGAGCTGGAGAAGGCCAGGCGCGGCGTCACGATCCTCATCTACTCCCTCGACGACGGCGTTGCGCTCTGGGGACACGCCGAGGACGTCGCCAGCACGATCGAGAAGGGCTCAGTCAGCCTGATCCTCACCAGTCCGCCCTACCCTGTCATCAACCGCGCCTATGGCCGCTTCACGGTCCCTGAGTGGCTGGCCTGGATGTCGAGGCTCACCGCGATGTGGCGCGAGCTGCTGACCGAGGACGGCACCCTCGCGGTCAACCTGATGGATGTCTTCAGCGCCGGTTCACCGTGCCTCGACCCTTACGTCGAGCGGTTCACGCTTTCAGCGCTCGACGACCATGGTCTCCATCTCGCCGGCCGGATGCCCTGGCACTCGACGACAAAGATGCCTCACATCCAGTGGTCGGTCCGCCAGCGCGTGCGGCCGAAGAACACGGTCGAGCATGTGCTCCTGTTCTCCAAGAACCCGCACCCGAACTGGGACATCCGGCGCCTGCCCAAGCAGCCTTACAAGGAGCGCTCGCAGCGGCAGCTCGACCGCGACAGCGCCCGGGCCAGCGAACTCCGCCCGTCGGGGTACAACATCAAGAGCGGGACATTCGACCGCAACGACAATGGCCCGATCCCGTCCAACCTGATCATCTCGGGCGGCGTCTCGGGGAACGACGCCTACAGCCGCCGCTGCCGAGAGGCGGGCGTGCCGGCCCACCCTGCCCGCTTCCCCGACGAGATTCCGCGCCGGATCATCCTGACGACCACCGAGCCGGGCCAAGTCTGCTACGACCCGATGGCCGGGTCCAACACCACCGGCAGGGTCGCGCTCGATCTCGGCCGCAAGTTCATCTCGTCCGATGCGATGCTGGCCTATGTGAAGTCGTCGGCTTTCCGTTTCGACCAGCGCCCTGACTTCCAGCGGCATTTCGAGGGGGCGTGAGGTCACGGACCGAGCTTGATGCACATCATTCTCGAAGCTGGCTTTAGGGCCTGAAGCCCTCATCGGGCGCGTCTTCTGGCTCCGGCTCGATCGGTTGATCCAACACCCCAATGACTTCCGGTGCTGCGAAGACCCGGTTTCGCGCGCCTTGGGTCACAGCTTGAAGAATGCCAACCTTCACGAGCTCGGCTACCGCGGCATTAGCAGTAGGAAAGCTGATTTCGAGTGCAGCCTCGAGGCTGCGCACCGTCACCGACGGATAGCCGATGAGATGATCGGCGACCCGGTGCGCTGCACTGTCGACGCGAAGCCCCTTGAGGCGGACTGCCCAGCTCTCCCTGAGAGCCAGCAACTGCTTGGAAACGGCAATCGCGTCGACGCACGAGACCTCGACGCCCTTCGCCAGGAGATCGATCCAGCCGACGTACTCGCCATGGGTTTGGGCGGCGAGCAGCGCATCGTAATACTCACGCTGCCGCCCCTTCAGGAACCCGCCCACATAGACCGGCGAGTGCCCCTCGCCTGCCAACATCAGCGGCATCAGAAGCCGGCCGACGCGACCGTTGCCGTCTCGGAACGGGTGGATCGCCTCGAAGTGGGCGTGCGCAATCGCCATGCGGACGATGATTGAGCTGGGTGTGTCAGCATCCTGGTCGCGCAGATATGCCAACAGGCCGTCCATGAGTTCGGGCACATGGCTGGCTGGAGGCGGTACCAACCTCGCCTCATAGATCGATCGGCCACCGATCCAGTTCTGGATCGTGCGGAACTCCCCAGGCTCGTCCCGGTAATCCTCGACCCCTGCCATCAGGATCTGATGCAGGTGCTTGACCAAGTCAGAGGTGAAGCTGGTGGCACCATTGACGCGCTCAAGCCCGTGTTCGAGGGCGAGCACGTAGTTGTGCGTGACCCTGACGTCGGCGGGTAGGCCCTGGGCGTCTCGGGCGGCTTCGTATTGCAGCAGCTCATCGAACTCGGTGTTGGTGCCTTCCATCTGGCTGCTTCGGACGGCCTCGCGCCTGGCCAGTGTCCGTGTCACCAGAGCCGCATTCGGAAGCAGCTTGAGGGTGGCGTCCATAGCAGCGAGGGCTTCGTGCGCCCTTACGAGCTTGTCGTTGATCGATCCCGTGTTGACGGATCGTGGTGGCGCCGGCGGCACGAGCGCAAAGGCACCGGACCTCCCTTCCACGGAGACCAGGCGCTTCTGCAGCGCTTCGCTGAGGTCTGACCGTTTCACCGTGATCCTTTAATAGCTGGCTCGCTTATTAAAGGATATAGACCGATCCCTTCATAAGACAAGGCGCTATGAAGGGATCTCGCTTTGCCGATTTGGTTACCCCGACCCAGCCTGTGAGACGCATCGTTGCCCATGCGAGCTGGGTATGGCGACGGACCATTCTTATCGAACTCCGTCACACCGATCTTATCGAAGGCTGCCGAACACGGTACAGATTGCCGCTCGCACAGGCTGGGGTCGACGTCACTGACGGTCCAGGAATTCACCCTCGCCGAGATCTTTGGCTGCACCAGAGATGGTAGGGCCATCTGCGCCGAGATAGCTTTGAACTGCAGACCGTCAAACTGGCATTACGGCACGACCTTGATAGCCACGCGGGCGTCTTTTGGTAGCGCGCTCGTCTGCTCGAAGAGATAGGCATTGAACGCCGCTCGGGACAGCATGTCCTCTGCATGGAAATCGTCGATGGCTGACGCCTTTGCGGTGATGAATGGCAGGTTGGGTGCAAGGCGTTCGTTCGCGCCGATCATGCGCCCCGCTTCGACCCATGCCTGGAATAGGCCTGCACCGATCAGTGTATCCGGATCGCGATGAACGGCCTCGAAAAATCCGAGAAAATCATCCGCGATCTCATTCATCTCGCCAGTTTCCGGATCAAGCTGAACGATGCGCTCGTTTGCGATGCCGAATGGATAGCCTAGCGTATCGACTGCAAAAAAGAGCGCAGTGGAAACTTCAGGGCCATATGACGCCTTCCAGGCGGCCGCATTAAATTCCTCAATTGTCGGAATCCCATACATGGCCGTCCCTGACGGGAAAAACAGTAATGCGCCTCTATAGAAGTGAAATCCGTTCGATTGGTGGAGAAGGTTGGCAAGCTTTGATTCGAGGCCCTTATCTGAATTGAATGCAGATTTTCCCTCAGATAGCGGGCCATTGGCCTCGACCTCTTGCTCATCCATTAGCGCGCATCCATTGATATAAATTCTACGTCCGTAGCTGAAGCCGTGATTGCTCCCTGCAATTCCACCTCTGGCACGCTCCTGCGATGGATTATAATATACCGATCGCTCGTTCCATTGCCATATGGCTTAGTTCGACCGCTTTTGAACGAGGAGATCGTTAGCATCCAGTGTGTGCCTGCAGCGCAAACGATCATTGTCTCGGTACACCCTAGAGGTATCAAGTGGATGGCATTCAGGCTCGATGGAGGGTTTGAGGGAGGTCGCAGTTGCGGACCTTATCGAAAGCTGCCGAACACGGTACAAACTACTGCTAACTCAGGCTGAGGTCGACGTCACTGACGGTCAAGGAATTCACCCTCGACGAGATATTCGGCTGCACCAGAGATGGTGGGGTCTTCGTTGCCGAGCGCTCCGACGGCAGCCTCGCCTCGATCAGGGATGTCCCATCCGGCCTGGCCTGCAACTGCATCTGCCCCGGCTGCAGGCGGCCCCTGGTCGCCAAGAAGGGTGACGTCCAGACTCATCACTTCGCACACCACGCTATGGCTTCTGGAGCGACGTGCATCAGCGCCGGCGAGACCGCCCTGCACAAATACGCGAAGGAGCTTCTCAACCGGCGCCTGGTGCTGGGCATTCCCGGTCTGGTCATCGGCGACGAAGACGACAAGGAGACCGTCGTCACTGCCAGACGCTGGTCATTCGAGCGCGCGGATCTCGAACAGCGCCAGGGCGAGATCATTCCTGACGTCGTTGTCCACTCCGGCGGGCGCCGGCTGATCGTCGAGTTCATGGTCACCCATGCCTGCGACGAGACGAAGATCGAGCGCATCCGGCAGATGGACGTTGGCGCGATCGAGGTCGATCTGTCTGGCTACCGTGACGCCAATGCCGCGCAACTGGCAAAGGCCATCCTGTTCGACGCGCCCCGCCATTGGCTTCATAATCCCCGCACCGCGGCTGCGGCCGCTCTTATTGCCCAGCGCAAGGCCGATCGGGCAGCCGAACGAGCAGCTCGTGTGGCCGCGGCGGCGGCGCGCTATGTGCACAAGAGGCCTTCAACAGACCGAGGTGACGGGCGCTTCGAAGACGCCGTCAGACAAGAAGGCATGGGCAAGCTGATCAACCTGCCCGTTCTCGGCGCCGGCTGCTTCACAGTCACTGTCGCTGAGTGGCAAGCCTATGTCCTCGCAACGATCACCATGGGCCAGCCCATCACCATTGACAGGCTGCTCGGGAAGATGGACGAGCTCGGCTGGATCGAGCCGTCGTTCCAAAGGCTGCCGTTCTCGATTGCCGCCGATATCGCCGAGCTCAACCCGCTCTTCGCTACCCCCTATGGCGCGATTCGCTTCTATCTCAGCGCGCTGCGGGAGCGATCGGCAACGCAGGAACACGATGGCATCTGGATGCAATCGGCACTGCTCGCTCAACAGCTGGAAGCCGCCCGAGCCAAACGCCTCCGGCCGATCAGGCGGCGCCAGGAGATCCAAGACCTGGTTATGCCCTTGATCAACGCGCTTCCGGGTCCCGAGCGTGAAGGATTCGCCTTCGATACCTGGGCCCAGACGGAGATCCCGGGGCTGGGGCATTCCCTGGCTCACGCTGTCCATTTCGACGATGAACAGTGGTTCGGGTTCAGGAAGCTGGTCACCAGGCTCGCCGAAAAGCTCGGCTTCAGGCCCAAGGCGGACCTGGATCTGCTCGGGCTGCCCTTGAAGGCCGAGCTCACCAGGATCGTCGAGCGCGATGCTGCGAAAGACGCCGAGCGGCTTCGCCTGCGGCAAGAGGAGGCGGAAGCCGCGGCCGCCAAGCGCGAGCGCAGCCTCAAGGTCCGTGCCTGGGAGGCTTTGGGTGGATACGCCGAGGAATGGCTCGCAACGGCCCAGGAGAAGCTCCAGGGCATGACACCGGTCGAAAGCGCACGCTCCAGCCCCGCCGGCGACGAGAAGGCTTTCTATGCACTCGATCGCCGCATCCGAGAGTACGAGGCGGAGCAGAAGCGTCTGGGGATCAGGGATCAGGCCATCGAGACCCTGCGATCAGAGGTCGAGCGGGTCCTTGATCGCAGTCGCGCGCGCCTCTGGATGACGACCACGCAGCCACGCCTGGGAATGTCTCCCGAGTCCTATGTCGTCGACGAGGTCACGCTAGCCCGATGTCGGGAGCTGCTGCCGGCGAAGCGGTGATGGGTGGCACCACTCCGCAGACCATAGTGAGGGCAGATGGTTCGCATTGAAGCAGTCTCGTCGGCGTCACTTGCCATCGAGCTTGACGCGGCATCGCCGGACGACAATACGGGCCTTGGAGCGATCGAACGCCGAGAAGAAGCCATTGCGCTCATTCAGTTCAGAGGCGCTGATTTCCCCACTACGCAGCCGCTCGGCATCTCGCTCTCGCGAGGCGCTCTTCGCTTCACGTCGCTCTGCGACGCTATATGAACGTGCGGCTGCCATGAAAGCTAATGGCCGTCCAGAACTAGGGGCCTCAGAGGGCCATTCTAGCAAGGAACGTGTGGAGGTCCAACCGCCTCATGCGCTCACGTAAAATGCGACGTAGCTGACAGCATGAACGTCAACGCCTCCGCGCAAGGATAGTGCTATCTGACACGTCGCCTCGGGGCCACTGCATTGATGGATTTCGAAATGATGGGCACCATGATTGGTGCTCGGGCTGCGATCCGCGAGGTTGCTTCAAGCGCACAGACAATTATCGACCAAATGGGCGATGAGATTTCACGCAAGGATGGCGTGATCGCCCGGCAGAAATCCGAGATTTCCGCCAAGGATGATTTGATCGCTCGGCAGAAGGCTGCGATTTCCAATAGGGATGGCGTGATCGCCCGCAAATCGGCCGAGGTCGCTTCGAAGGATGCCGAGATCTCGCATTTGCGCACTGCGCTCATCCTTGCGCAGGCCAGCAGTGCGGGGCTGAAGGCATCGATTTTCAGATTGCAAGACGAACTGGTTGAAAAGAGTCCAACGACAGGGGTTATGGAACCAAAAGATCGACCTCTCGACTACACCACTATCGTTGCTAAGGTTGCTGAGGCATGCGGGAAAGCCTTCGATGAACATGCGAGAGCCCACGGTCTGATGAACCCTGAAGCATATCGAGGGCGTGCATAGACACCGAGGGTTCAGCAATGCCTATTCGATTGCCCGTGCCAGCGATTGTGCGCAGCCAAATTTCCGTCGAGGCGTAGGACGCTTACGACGAAGAGCCATCCAATCGGCGATCCATTTATTCCAGAAACCTATTCCAATAATCCTTGACAGCCATCATGCCTTGTCGTATAAGAAAGTCGAATTCGGGCGCAGGCCCAAGCGTTGGAGTGACGTAGCCGTGATGGACTTCGAGAACATGGGCACCATGATCGGCGCGCGGGCGGCGATCGACGACGTGGCTGCTCGTGCCCGCGCCATGTCGGATGCCAAGGACGCTGAGATCGCGCGACTGAAGGCGACGCTGGCCGTTGAGATCGCGCATGCAGCTGGCCTCAACGCATCGCTCGACGCAATGAAGGCGGCTATGGCGCGAGTAAGCCCCTCTGAGCCGCTCCTTGCAGCGACCGGCCGCGTCTTTACTGACGGTTCGAAGGAGACGAGGCTGTCGCTTGTCTACGCGAAGGCATTCGATCTTGCTGCCAAAGCAAAGGGTCTGATGAACCCAGAGCGTCTCCGTTCTCAGTACCGTTGAGCTTGATGGAGGCTAAACGGCCTCCATCAAGCTTTCTTACCCGGATCAGGCGGCAGCGCTGCAGGGGGCTGCTGCCCGTCTCCGCTGATAGGCTGCTTTCCACGCGCACGCATAGCGCTCGCATTTCCCGTGCCCTGAGCGAGCGACGACGCGCGCCGCTCGATGCCACCGACGAAGATGCCGGTTGTCTGCTTGGCATCATGGTCGTCTCCGAGACGATCGCCGCCCTGGCCGAACCAGCGAGACACGCGCTCCGGAATGTCCGTGATCAGCTGGAAGGAGCGGATCGCGATCTGGAAATCGAGATAGGACATGAGGACGATCATGATCAGCATGCCGATGATGCCGATCGAGGACGACTGCGAGAGCGCGTTCGAGGCCGGGATGAAGGTGTAATTCACGAACCAGAGCATCGCACCGAAGACGATGTAGCTCAGCACGACGCCGAAGATCATGAGCACCGGCCGCAGGATCAGGTTGAACGCGACCATGTAGCCGGGCTTCTGGACGTTATCGACGAACTCCTGACCGTCCATGCGGATGTGGAAGAAGGCCCACAGAGGCGCAGCTGCGAGGCCCTCGACGACCAGCGTCAGCATGCCGGCCACGAAGAACACCGTCATGATGTAGGGGATCATCGGGATGACGAAGGCGTGAAGGGCGCCGGCCGCCAGGATCGCCAGGATCACCATCGTCAGGAACGGTGTTAGGAACCCGAAGGCACCCTTGACCATCGAGATGGCACCCGAGAAGAAATTCGCGACCTTGCCGATAGCTTGCTTTTCGCCGCCCTCGATCGCGCCGGCCATGGCCGCTCCACTGACCAGCGCCACCTGTGACGAGACCAGCAGGCCGTTGCCGTACGAGATCATGTCACCCATCGGGTTGATGACGAGCTGCGTGCTGTCGGAGCGCTTGTTGTAGGCATTCGCAAGGCCGCCGAAGACTTGGTTCAGCACATAGGAGACAGGGTTCGAGCTGGTCTCGCTGACCGCCTGTGACGCCTGCGACATCGATGAGTTCGAGGTGGTGATCTCGCGCATGTTGCCGTCCCACCAGGCATCGAACTGGATCATCGCGCCGGGGTTCTCCTTGGTGCCAGACAGCGCGTCCGCAATGAAGGCGCTTTGGCCGTTGGTGCGCGTCGGCGAAACCTGTCCGATCTGGAGGCCTTCCGAGGCCGCGGCATAGACGCGTGCCTGGACGCGAGCGAGCGTCAGGAAGTAGACGCCCGAGGCTGCCCAGCCATCCTTCTTCGCCTGCTCGCGGAGCTGGCGGATCTCGTTCGAGTTGTTCGGATCGGAGGAGTTCAGCGCCTGCATGACCGAATTCGTGACCGCCGTGATGTAGCCTTCACGCGCTTGTTTGAAGAGCTCCATTTTTTCGTTCGCAGTCCCCTGATCCGAGAACATGCGCGCCGCCCCCTGGCCGCTGCCCTGAGTGGTGAAATAGGTCTGGGCGGCCTGGTTGGCGAAATTGCGCAGGCCCTCGTTGTTGACGATCTGGGTGATCGCCTCCTTCTTGGCATCGAGCATCCTCTGCTCGTTCTGGCGCTCGGGCGTATCCCGATCCGTGGTCAGGTTCAGCGAGATCTTGCCGCAGACCGGACCGAAATCCATGTCCTGGGACTTCTGGATCTGCCAGTAGCTGGGGTCCTTCCAGGCAGGAGGCAGCGAGATCTGGGCGTTCTGGATCCCGAGACGCTGGTTGCCGATATTGACCACCTCGGCGCACAGCGTCTTTTCGAAGACAGCCTTCACCGCGGCCGTGGCATTGGCCTGGTTGCCCATCTTCACAGTGTCCTGGGCAGCTGCCTGCGCCCCAGGCAGTGTTCCAACAGTGACAGTGTCGATGTACGGGGCCCAGACGAAGTTGGCGATGTTGCCGCCCCAGGCGATCAGGTAGAGCACGAGGATCTGCGCGGCGCAGAGACCCTTCACGGCCGGCACGAGCATGCCAAAGCCCAGCACGACGCGCATCGGGGCCCAGACCTCGTGGTAGTTGCTGCCGAGAGCCTTGCCTTCCTTGGCGCTGGCGACGAGGCCCTTCAGGATGTGCCAGCCGGTCATGGCGGAACCGATGAAGAGCAGCGTGCCCGAGAAGGCCATGAAGCCGTTCTTGATGGCCGTGTGAAAGGCCTGGACGCCAATGTCGGGGGTGCTGACGGGCCCCGCGTCCGGGATCACGTAGGACATGAGGCGCATGAACAGGTCAGGCGTCTTCTGGGTCTCGAAGATCTGGCTCGGGCTCATCTGCGCGTAGGCGAGATCAGGCATCAGGACCGCGAGCATGGCGCCGGCGAGCGCGATGGCGAAGAGCGCTGCCTTTGAGCCAGGCTTTGTCGTCGGCACCGGCACGGGTGCGCGCGGGGCTTTCTTGGGCCAAATGTCGCCGGACTTCAGGTAATCGGTGATCGCATCGAGGCGCCGGCGACGAAACATCCAGTTCGTGTAGCCGGCGCGCAGAGCCAGAGCTGCAAGCGCCGGAATCAGCGCCAGGCGGAACATGATCTCGAAGATGATCATGATGCCGGAGCTCAGCCCTCCACCGATCAGCCCGCCGATGCCCCAGGCTGCGCCGAGCGCGAGCAGAACCGTGAAGAGCCAGAACTGGCGGTAGGTGTTGTCGACCGAGCGGTTGACGTCGGCGAGTGATCGGCCGTTTGCCTGCATCGCGGCCCGAAAGCGCTCGCGGCTGTCCTCGATGTCCGCCGAAATGGCCACGCCGGCTTCATCTTGGCGGAACGTGTAGCGGAACAGGCTTCCCCAGCGCGACTTCGCATCCCCGACCGGGCCGCTGAAAGACGACGTGGACCGCTTGAGCGCGGTGAAGCCGCTGAGGTAGCCGAACTTGGACGTCTTCCAGTCCTTCGAGCCGATGATCGTGTCCTGAAGGACATCCTTGGCGCCATCAGCGGCTTCCCGGCCCAGGCTCGAATTGTCGGTCTTGCTGCGATCGGACATGAGGATCCACGATTCTCAAGAAATGAGACTACACCCGTGGATTCTCACTCGGATCGATGAAAGTGTCGAGCCAAGGATTGGTGGATATCCAGTCCGGACGGCGGACTCGCGATTGTTCCTGCTCGGATCGACTGATAGTTCGATCCTTGTGGGCCATTACCTGCCATCGGGATGATCATCAGTTGAGCGACGACACCACGCCCCCTCCCGTGAGCCTTAACCCGTCATCCGACATCAAGCCGCCGGCCGCCGGCCGCGTGGCCGCGGTCGTCGACGCCTGGAACGCCAAGCGCAGCGAGTTCGTGATCAATCGCCATATCGGCAATCACCCGTCCTTTGTGTGCCGAAAGGACACCGAGGAGGTCGTCTTCGGGCCTGATGCGGATGATGCCTGCTGGCGCTTCCTCGACGAGCAGTGTGCCGCAGCCGTCCTGGCATCGCTGCCGCCGGTTCGGGCGACCGTGTCAGGTCTGCGCTTGGCGGCCGCGAAGGACTTCGTCGGGGCTAACCCCACTCCCGCCTCAGCGGCCGCATCCGAGTCCGGTGACGTGCCTGCTTCGGCGAGGTCAGAGATCACGCGGATGGCGCAGCATCTCGGTTGCGACGACAAGCCGACGACCGTATTCCGTCAAGCGTTGCGTCTGGCTAAGCGGAATGCCTATGCGCTTCGGCAAGAGGCGTGGGCGCGGTGGTGGGATCCCTCCACCGGCCACGAGCCGTTGGACAGTGGCGACGCTCAAAGCGTCGCATACAACGCCTTCTGCGAGGGCTGGGATCAGCACCGCGAACTTGCCCCTCGCCCTACGAAGAGCGATCCGACTGCGCCGGTGACGATCAAGGTAACCGGCATTCGGCCGCTGGACTGGCGGGCAAGCAAGCACGACATGCATTACGCCGATCCCGATACGGCGTTCTGCGGCTACGTGATTGCGCAGACAGAGGATCGAGTCACCTGGCGTCCTTCGGACAGCGACGAATGGCGCCCTGCTGATGATCTGGCTCATGCCAAGTCGGCCGTTCAAGCAGACTTTCTGCAGCGCCTTTCCAAGTTCGTTTTCCTGGCTGCGGCGGGCGTTTCAGGGGCGCCGGGCAGCTGGGACGGTCTCTCGCCTTTGCAACAGGCTGTCGTTTCGGCCTGGAACTTCATGCAGAGCCCGACCAGCTATTCCGAGATCGAGAAGCGCTTCGTCTTCGAATTGCTCGATGCCGCTCACAAGGATGTCTACGGACGTGGTCACGTGACCGTGGATGTGCCCTCCTCTGCAATGATCGAGGGTATCGCGCGCCCGATCTACGAGGAGATGGGCTACCATTTCGACGGTCGCACCATCCTGGCAGATGGCAAGCCCTACGGGGACTGGGCGCTCGCCATCAGGTGCGCGGAGCGTGTCGTCGGCCATATCGCCAGTCCCCCGGCGCCCGCGGCGGATGCGAGTGATCCGGCAATCGCCGACGACATCCGGGCACTCGGTTGGGCGGTTGCCGTCCATAACGACTATCGACTGCGTGGAGAGGCGCACACGTTCTGGCTCTTCACGAAAGATGGTCGCGCGATCAAGGGTGAGGGCCTCTCGGATGCGGATGCCCTGAACCAGGTGCGCGCTGAGATCGCCAGCATCAGCGGCGAGAGTGAGCGACATGGCTGAACGACTGGAGCTGCCGTGGTCCGAGGAGCAGGTCGCCGCTCTCAACCAGTACCAACGAGGGGGGCAGTATCACCCGTTCACTTGCGGCGGTGACCGCAGCGACGACGCTCACGTCGCCTATGCCACTGCGCACGGCGAGGATAGCGGCCTTCTGGTCGCTACCAAGGATGGCTGGGTCTGCCCCGTATGCGGATATCGGCAAGCCTGGGCGCACGGCTTTATGGCGATCTGAGCTACGCGGGCCGGCAACCCACCCTGGGACCGAGGCATTGTCCCGGAGATCCCATGACCAGAAATCGGAAGAGAGGATCCAGGAAATGCTTGGCGACAAGCCTCATGGCTCGGACGCCGCTGCGGCAGCGGTGGGTGGTGAGCTTTCGACCAACAGCGGGTCTGAGCGTCACATCGCGACGTTGACGAGGCTGATCCTGCAGCTCTCCAGGAATGTGCCTGACAGCAATGTCTGGAAGGAGAGGTCGATCGACTACCTCAAGCGGAATGGGCTGCTGAGCGGCGTATTCCGCGGTGCCACGGCGCCCGAGAAGCTGTTGGGAGAAGAGGGCGTGACCGTCTGGTTCGGCGCAATGCCAGAGAGCAACGGCAAATCAAACTGGACCGCTCTCCTGTTGCGCAAGGAGGGATCCCCGATCGAAGCGATGGCCGATGCCGTGACGCTCGAAAGGTCTGAATACAAGGACCGTGTTCGCTATGTGGCTGACCGGGCTCGCTGGGTTCTCGGCGAGATCAGCGAGCGCCCGGATGTGCTCGACTATGATCCGGACCTTGTCGAGCCTCCGGAGCTCGATGCGTCAGCGAAATCCGACTGATCAGCTCATCTGAGCATGAATTGGGGACGGCCAGTGTGGCGGCGCGCTCTTGGCTTGTTCCTGTCAGTTCGGACTGATACCCCAATCCTGTGGCCGGCGTAGCACAGCGGTAGTGCAGCGGTTTTGTAAACCGAAGGTCGGGAGTTCGATCCTCTCCGCCGGCACCATTTCCTTAGCACCGCATCAGCGAGCGGCCCGCATCAGTTTGAGGCGCCGCACTGCCTCGTTCCAGGTCACGTCGGGGGCGAGCAGGTAGTTGGTGAGCGCAAGGCCTGCCGCCTGCAACTCTCCCTCGGGAGCCGGGCTCTGGGCACTCCCGACTTCAGCGTGTGCCTCCACACTCGACAAAGCCGCCACCCACCGCTTTTTCTCCAGCTCGATCTTGCGCTCGGTCTCGCGTTTGGCTGAAGGCCCGTTGGCGGGATGGCGCAGATGGGTGCGATAGCTGGCGGGATAGTCGACCGCGCAGGCGACGCGAAGCATTTCGTCGGTCTGCTCGACCGGGACGACCATGCATGCGGTCCCGTTGGCCGTGAGACCCCGCTTCCCGATCGTGAGGATCGGATTGGTCAGCGCAGCGAATGCGGCCGCGAGCTGCTGGCGTAGGATGTCGCGCTGCTCTTCGCCGACGTCGCAGAAGGCTACGCGCGACTGCGGTCGACAGGCGAGGAAGGCGTCGACAGCGTTTTCGAGATCCTGGTCGATCATGTCCTGTCGTCGTCCTTCCACGTCTCAATGAAGGCCATCACCTCTTGTGCCTTCGAGATCGCATACTCGATCGACAGCCGTGCTGTGCGCTCGTGCGCGGCAAGAGCCTCGATCTGAGCCGGGTCGTTACCGGAAGGGCCGAGCCTCATCTCCTGAACGCGAGCCAATCCCTGCTCTCGCATAATGAAATCCTCCGGCCGCAGGATCCGGGCCAGACCGACCAGGCGTGCAGTCGCGACGTCGGTTTCCGCCTTTGCGAGCAGGGCGTCCAGTTCCGCCCCCTTGTCCCGCTGCTCCTTCTCGATGCGAGCCCGGCGGGCCTCATCTTCGTCACGCCGGCGCTGCCAATCCGCATCACCCCACATGGGCATCGTCCTTTTTGGGTTGGGGGATCTGATCTCGGCCCGAAGGCGTGATTTCGAAGCCGCCATGAACGTAGGCCGTGAGCCAACCTGCCGAGACCATCGCAGCCGCGTTCTTGTTCCAGGCTACACGTTCGAAGCCAACCAGGTAGGGGCGCTCGACGAGGCCCCCAGGGTGGTTAGCCGCGGACTGCAGGATCTGCAGTCGCTTCTCCGTCAGGCGAAGGGGGCTCATGACGTCAGCCGAAAACGATGTCGTCGAGGACGAGGCACTGCATGAAGACGTCGTACGTCGTGGCGTCGCCGTTGCCGGCCTTGAGATCGGCGAAGTGCCGCGGCGCCTTGTCGACCATCGTCGAGACCGCGCGGTTCAGGTCGCAGTTCGACAGGGTGCGCCGACCCTCGTTGTTGCCCTCGTCGAGGTTGGGATCCTCGAACTGAGCCTCGAAGGAAAAGGGCTGCTTGAAGAATTCTTGATGCCCCCACCAGACGACGCTGCTGCCGGGTTTCTCATAGCCTTCGAGCTTCGCTGCCCCGTGCAGCCAGTAGCGCGACCCGCCTTCGAGCGCGCCGACGATGGCCCCGTGGACTACCCTGATCGGCAGCGAGAGGGACGTGCTCACGGTCTGAGATGTGTCGGTCATGTCTGTGTCCTTTCTCAAGGCGATCAGCCGCTGGCGCTCGTGCAGGCAAAGGTGCCGTTGTCGAGATTGGCCAGGACGATACCGGCCCGGGCGGCCTGGCCGTCGTGGAGCTCGTGAAGCCTGGCTGCGTTGCGATCGATGACCGAGAGCGTGTCAGCGCATTCGAACAGGTAGAGGCGCTTGGGCATCTTTCCCAGCAGCTCGTCGAACTGCGTGATCCACTTCCGCTCCGCGGGAGTGAGCTTCGGCACAGACAGGTCGCTCTCAAATGTCGGCATGTGATCCTCGT
Source organism: Bosea sp. RAC05 (assembly GCF_001713455.1). Taxonomy (NCBI): domain Bacteria; kingdom Pseudomonadati; phylum Pseudomonadota; class Alphaproteobacteria; order Hyphomicrobiales; family Alloboseaceae; genus Allobosea; species Allobosea sp. RAC05. The sequence goes on along the minus strand of NZ_CP016463.1, from coordinate 436,389 downwards.
TCTCGTATTCCAAATACCTATTCCATAAATTATCCCCCGTCAACAAAATTCCAGAAACCTATTCCAATTATTCAGATTGCGTGCTATGTGATTTCCCATGACGAAGCCTGTCCCTCCCCTCATCGGCTATGCCCGCGATGCGGCCGACGATCCGGATTTGCGCCTGCAGATGGCGGAGCTGGTGCGCTTCGGGGTTCGTCCGGCCGACATCTTCGTCGATGAGGCCGGCCGTGAACCGATCTCTAAGCGCCCGGCATTCGAGGCCATGTCGAGAAAGCTGAGCCCGGGATCAGTTCTGGTGATCTGGCGCCTTGATCGACTGGGCCGCGATTTGTCCGAGCTCGTACAAAACGCTGAGAAGATCCACGAGACAGGTGCTCATCTCTCATTGATCACCGAGAACATCGACAGTCGCACCGAGGCTGGGTGGCAGGCTTTTGAGGTGGTGGTCTTCCTCGCCCGCCTCGAACGCAATCTCACCCGCGAGCGAGCTCGCATCATCTCCCTGGCCCATGGCGCACAAGGCAAGCCAGTCGGGCGACCTTCTGATCTTACGGACGAAAAGAGAGCCGAGATCGTGTCCCTGCTGCTCTCTGGTCTGAACTTCGTACAGATCTCCAAGCGCGTCGGGCTCAGCAAATCCACCCTCTACAATCACAAGGCCGCTCTGCTGGCCGAGGCTGCCATTCTCGCAGCCGGCAACGATGCAAAAGGAGCCCTCGATGGCGAAGGCTAAGCTCCGCACCAGCCCTGGTCGCGGCAAGAAGTTCGATACGGTCTATTTCGACGTCGAGCACGTCATCGGCGAAGGCGAGGAGGGCAAAAGCCGCACCGCCATCCGGAAGGTCGAGATCGATCTCTACCTGGAGAAGCGCTTCGACCAGAAGGACGCACCGCCGCCGGCACAGACTATCGGCGTCGGTGTCTCGGCCCGCTGTGAGGAGACCGGCGACGCCGAGTTCGGTACCGATCTCAACGCCGTGCTGTCGGCCATCCGCGCCAAGCTCGATGCCCGCTTCAAGATCAAATGGGAGCGCTGGTTCCTCGTGAAGGTCGACCCGACGCGTTCATATGATGCATCGGGCGATGGGCTGCAGCTGTCATGGCGCGACATCGAGCGTGGCGTAACCTTCGGCGGCGACGTTCTGATGCGCTCGTACAACGTCAATGGCGATTGGCCGAACCGGTGGATCATCGAGCCATGGCCCAAGGTCGTGAAGGAGCAGGGCCGCATCGTCGCCGCCATTCCCGCCACAGGTGACAACGAGAAGGCTCTGCAGGTCTTCGCGGCCAAAATCGCGGAGCTGCGCAAAGCGCTCGCTGCCCTGGTTGCGCCTGACGAGATCGAACGCACCCTGATGCAGATCGCCGCCGCGCCGATCTCGGCGATGATCGAGCAGCGGCCGGCGGCCTGAGACATGGGCGAGGTCGTACAGCTCGGCGCCGGTTACCCTGATGAAAGCCTGCTCGACTTCCTGAAGCGCGAGGGGCCGGTTCGGACCGATTCAGTCGCAAACCGATTCGGCTGGACGCTGGCGGCCGCGCGTGGTCACCTCAGGCTGCTTGAGCAAAAGGGCCACATCGTCTCGCGGCTGGAAACCGTCCGCGGCAGACGAAGTGGGGGGCGGATCTACGGCTGGTCGATCGTGCCCGCCACCGGTGGTGACACCCCTCGGCCCTGAATGTCAGGCCGCAATGAGCGTCACCTTCACGCCTGACCGCTGCCGATCGACCCGAAAGAGGCGGATCGCGATCGCAAGCTCGGCGAACGCCGCGCGGAACTCCGGCATGATCTCCTGATCCGTTGGCAGCACGACCCAACGCTTGGCGCTCGATCCGGCACTGTGGGTCATCAGCTGTCCGATCGCCTTGTACAGAGAGTCCCGGTCGGTTTTAGGCTTGATCTCATAGATCTCGGTCAGCGCTCCGTTTCGCTTCACGAACAGATCGATGTGGACCGTGCTGGCAACCACCTCGCCTGGTCCTTGCCGCGCTGAGCGTTCCTCGAACAACGCATCGACGATGTCCCCGTGATAGCTCAGGTAGTCGATCTCGCCGGCCGATCGCTTGCCCCTCTTACGCCCTGAAAACTCCCTCCGGTACCGGTCCGTCTCCTCGACCTTGGCCCTGAACTCGTCGTTGTCGAGCGCCCCTGTCGATACCGCTTCCTTGAAACCTGAGACGAGCTGGACAAAGCGCCAGATGCGACCGGTCAGGTCGGCGCCGTCGATGTTTCCGATGATGATCCCGCTGCGCGTGTTGCCCTCGCCATCAGCGACCTTGACAAGCTCCGATTTCGACCAGGCTAGAAAGGCCGACTTGCCGATGCCTTTGCGCCCGCCGCCGACCTTTCCCGAATGCATCAGATAGGTGGCGCCATTGGCCGGATCCTGCGCGAAGAAGCCAGCGACCAGAGCCGCGTTCGTCTCAAGCGGGATGTTGATCTCGACCGTGATGTTCTGCGCCGCTCGACCTTCCTCAAAGATGCCGAAGCCGTTCCAGTAGCGCCGCGTCGATCCATCCTGATCGGGCGGGCTGAAGGCAGCCCAGAGTTCGCCATCGCCAAGCGAATAGACCTTGCGGTCGAAATTGCCGGCCGGAAAGCCGATGTTGCGCGTCCCAATGAAGCGCAGTGACGACCGGACGTTCTTTTCGACGACGGATTGCGCTCGCTTTTTGGTAGCGGTGGTGTCGACGAGCACGAGCATGGGTCACGGCCTTTGGTTGCGATGGTGAGCCTGGCACATCGGGCCGGCGCCTCAAACCGGGCCTGGTACGATGCAGCTGTCGCTTGCATCGGGATCCGCTAGGTTCGTCAATTGAATGGAGATACGCGCATGACCCGAACCCGTGAAGAGAACGCTGCAGACCTGGTTCGCGACGGCGCCTGGCGGGAGACGCTTCTGCCCGTTTATGTGATCGTGCGAGGCGAGGCGTCAGAGTCCGAAGATGAGGCCGTGCCCGGCATCTATCTTTGCTACGTCGACCCCAGCCTGAGCGATGGTGAGCGTGCCGAAGTGGCTCTCGACCACTTTCACGAGAACAACGGCATCGGCTGTCTCGACGATTTCTCGATCCGTGTCGTCGATGCCGACGGGAACGTTCTCCCGCGCCTCGAGGCCTATGAGAACGGCAGCCGCAGTGCCTATGGCGACTATGGCGACAGGCTCGAAGACGGCGATGCTCCCGCGGCGGTGAGCCGGCAGTTCGAGGGCGGCATCGCCGGGCCCGGCATCTGATTTGCTCAAGATCGATGCTGTTGGCGAAGGTTACGACGCTTCTGCTTCCGCTGCCACCATCGATATCCACCATTATCAGAGCTTTGCAGCTTGAGTTTTATGGATTTGATCATCGATCCATGAAACGGTGCTACTCGTTCCAGTGTGAGTACCAGTGACGGTGACGGCGATTTCTCTCCGATCAGGACGTGAGACCGGAGCCGGTGCATCCGGCGACGAGGGGCTGACACCGCTCGATGTTTTGCGTGTCATCAGGCGGCTCGGGAACAGAAAGTCCGCCCGAATGAGCAATCTGATGCTGATCATGGACATCTATGAGCTCAATATGGGAGAGGCTGCTCGTGTCTGCTCGGCCTACCGCATCCTCCCGGACACCCAGGTCGTGGCCGACAAGGCCGAGTATGCGCGCCATCTTGAGCCGGGTGACCAGCTGCTCTCGATCTCCGAGCTTCGCTGATGCCTGATCGCTATCCGCAGCTCGGACCCAGGTCGGCGGCGGCGACCGATGACGAAGCCATGCGGCTCGTTCGCGCAATCCACCCGACTGCGCACAAGGAGGGCTCGACTGGTTTCGAGCGAAGCTGGTGGATGGGACGGATCCTTGTCGCTCACCAGTGGCCGCAGCATCATCGTTCTCTCGAACCGCTCTGGGTTCGAGTCGCGCCCGCAGGAAAGGGACTGGAATGAAGCGGTCTCCCAAGGTCGAAATTCTGTCGAATAATGCAGGTGCTATCTGCGCGATCCTGGTCGGCGCCGACTACACATCTGAGCATGAGTGCGGCATCGGTGGCTTGCGGCACGCTGCCGGCGTGGAAATGCCAGCTCGACCACAGGGCATCGCCTCTCGCACGGCGGCCGGTCCTGTCCCCGTCTCGCTCGAAATCAAGAAGCGCATCGCCATTCCTGCCACTCGGCAGAAGGATACGGTCGCGATCCTGCGCTTCGGCAGCTTCGGTCCGTATCACGAGATCGATTACCGTTCGCACCTGTGGGGCACTGATCTGATCAGCGGCGCCTGGGAGGAGAACCGTCTGTGTCTCGTCGCACGCGGGGAGGCCGTCGAAGCTGTCTCCAAACTGGCTGAGGCCATGCAGCGCGGCGATTTCGCGATCTGGATGGGAGGCAGCTGCAGCAATCCGTTTGCGCGCTCCGGCGTCGTGCTGGCCATCCCCAGCGCGATCGATCCTGAGAAGCTGCAGTATATGCTCGACAGCGATCTCCAGCAGAATGCGCTTCTCGATGACGTTGACGCGACCGGGATCATCGAGCGGATCAAGGCCGCTCAAGAGCGCAACCCGGGCCGGTTCACAAAATGGCCGGACAAGTTCGGGTATCACGCTCTGTCGCCTGGTCGCACCCTGGGCTCTCGGGTAGGGCTGCCCAACCCGATCGAAACCAAGCACCCGGTCATGTTCTTCATGAACCCGATGGACCAGAAGTCCGTCAATTTCGGCTGGTTCACGGTCGAGGAACTCGACGCCTGGCTCGCAGGAAAGGGCCCCTGTCTCAAGTCGAACTGGGACAAGGATATGGCTCGCGCCGAAAATGACCGGATCCTGCAGGAAGCCAAGGGCGCTGAAACCGAGATCGAGGCCGAAGGTCCGCGGCCATGATGAGCAAGGCCGATTTCGACGAGGCAGTCTCCAGGCTCCATCGCCTGGGCTGGGCTCAAGGCGATATCGAATGGGCCGAGGGCATCTGCGAACCGAAGACGCCCGATGACTTCGCCCTGGAGACGATCTTCGTCATCTGCAATTCGGGGATGAAATTCGAGATCGCCCGGAAGATCTTCGACAAGGTCAAGGTCGCACTGCTCGCCGGCGAGAGTGCGTTCTCGGTTTTCCGTCATCCCGGCAAGGCTGGAGCCATCGACCGGATCTGGAAGGATCGCGAGTATCTCCACAGGGGCTTCTTGTTGGCCGCCGATCGGCTGGAGTTTCTGGCAGCGCTGCCTTGGATCGGCCAGATCACGAAGTACCACCTCGCGAAGAATTTCGGCGTGGATGTCGCCAAGCCCGACGTCCATCTCGATCGGCTTGCGCAGCTTCATGGTACCACCGCCCAGCTTCTCTGCGAGCATCTCGCTCGGCTCTCGAACTTCCGCGTCGCCACCGTAGACACCCTGATCTGGCGCGCCTGTGCCACGGGCGTCATCGATTCCAGAACCGGCAGGCTTGCAGCATGACGTCGGCCGCCTCACTTCTCGCCGCACCCATGACGCCTGCAGAGGCACGCGCTCATCGCATCGCGCTCAAGGCCGCCCAAGCTCACCAGTTGCGGGCCCTCGATCCCGGCTTCCCTGAAAACGGCCAGGTGGCTGATCTGGAAAGTGCCTGTATCGCCTACATGCAGGCCTATACCGCGGCGTTGATGCCGGAACCGGTCGTTCCCCCTGCTGCAGTTCACCCGGTGATGGCTCTGGCATCGAATGTCTGCCGATCGGCGGCCGAGTATTTCTCGAAGACCGTGGGCTATTACAGTGCCGAAGACGCCGCTCGGAGCTTTGGCTACAGCGCCGCCACGATCCTGACGGCTCATGCCACTGCAGCCGCGCAACCGCTGCTGAAGCAGTACGGCTCCGCGGCCATGCGGCAGGCTATGGCCGCGGCCGCCGAGCTTTGCCAGGTCAAGATGCGGGAGATGCAGCAGCGCACCGGCGCCTATGATCGCCAGCGTGTCGCCCGCGATTATGCCGAGATGGCCCGCGCCATCGAATGTCTGAGCTTCGCCCCCGGCAGCTCAGAGATGATCGCAAGCGAGGTCGCATGATCTGGCCCTTCTCGAAACTCGGCCCGGAGCGACCTCAGCCTCAAATCGATGCCGACGCTGCTGCCGAGCGGCGACGGCGCGATCGTCAGCGTTCGTCGGCAAGCTCATCTTCAGACGGTGGAAACCCGGCCGGGTTCGGCGGAGCCAATCAGGCAGGCTGCGATACGGCCCCGAACGGCTGCGGAGGTGGCGGGGGCGGTGACGGCGGTGGGGGAGATGGCTAAGATGTCTGAAGCCTCCAGGCCTTCGTGGCGGCTGTTGCCTGTCGATGACGCGCAACGCCAGCACGCTGATAGCGCTCTTCCATTCGAGATGATTGCGGCGGGATCCGAAGCACTGGAGCGGTGCCGAGACGACCTGCAGTCGTATGTCGCCGGCGAGACCATCGATTGGGACGACGGCATGATCGCGGTCGCAGTCTACCGCGGCATGGTTGCAGCTGCGCCCGAGCCCGAGTTGGTCGGCGATCCTTCGCCAGCCGGCCGCGCTCCCGATCATGAGGGATATCGCGCAGCGCTCGATGCGTGCAGGGCTTTCGTCGAAGCCTGCGGCGGTAACCCGCCTGACTGGCTCAAGGACGAGTTTGCGCTCGCAGAAAGCGCGCTGGCGCAGGCGGCCGATGGCGCGTTCCGGATTGCTGGAACTGGCGCTACAGTCTGAACACTGGAGAACGCGGCATGTCAGATTCGAAATCCCCCAAGGCCGATGTCGACCTGGTCGATCTCGCCCAGCGTTGCCAGGACATCCTCGACTGGAAGTCCACCGGGCTGCTCAAGGGCCGCGCCCTGAAGGCTTTCTCGCAGACCGAACGCTTCGCCCCTTTCCGTGAGGATGAGCGCATTGGGCAGGCGGAGCTGGCTACGGTCGCTCAGGCGATGCAGGCGCTGGTCAGGCTTGTGCTTCCGGCCACGCCCAAGGCCGCACCCGCAGAAGACCAGCCCGAGATCGAGCTGGAGAGCCTCAGTGCCGAGCAGATCGACTTCCTGCTGTTCACGGCCCGCCTCAATGAAGCCAAGCTGGGCTCCAAGGGCGCAAACGGCGAGGTCATCGAGGTGGCGGACTCGCTTGTAGCGCTGGGCCTTTCCGAAAATCGGATGGATGGCCGCTGGCTGACGGACGCCGGCAAGCGTCTGGCTGCGTTGGCCGCCGAGCCCACCGCCCCGGCGCCCTGAGAGGACACGTCGTCTCATGGCAACAATCTCGATGACGGGCGTCCAGTGGAGGGCGTTTCTTGACGACCCGATTTCCTGGCCGGGCGACTCCTACGTCGAGGAGTGCATTCTCGTTTTTCGCGGTGAGGAAACCGATGACCTGGACGACGCTCTCGTTCAGGACGATGACATCGTGACGATCAAGGAAGGCTACGTCAGGCAGCCCGAGCCGCCCTACTCCATCTATGCGACCGTGGACATGGTCGAGCTAGCCCAGAAGTTCATGATCCGCCACCTGACGGTGAGCCAGGCCGTTCGCGTCGAGCCCGACCGGGTTGCCGAGGCGCTGGCGTCCGGCAAGGCGGCGAAGCTCAAAGTCGAGTGCCCCTACAATCCGGCGACCGCCAAGGCCCGGCCGAAATCACTGACCCTGACAGGCGCCGACTGGCGGGACTATCTCGCGTCAGAGCCGCCGGAATGGCCCAGCGACGGCTACGTCCACGACTGCATCGGCAAGGTGGACGACAAGGTCGTCGAGAACGATCTCGATACCGAGGCGTGCGCTCCTCATGCGATCGTCAAGGTCGAGAGCGGATCGATCGAATTCAACAGCGGCGCCGATGGCATCGATCTTGTGGATCATCTTGCGGGCTGGCTCTCGGAGCGCAAACTCGTGACCCTCGTCGTCCATGCTCGCAAGGAGCGACAGGACAAGCTGGCGGAGTGGATATCGAAGATCGGCGGTCAGGTCGTCGAGGCCAGGCCCGATCCCGCGGCACCTGTTCCATCCCCCTGATCCTGTGGCCTGCTCGGCCTCTGATCGTGGTTTGCAAGCTGCGAAGCTATGGTCAAACCAGTTTCTGGAGGATTCCATGCGATTGGTGATCGACGTTTCGCGGCCGCTCGAAAAGGCCGGCTACAACGAGACCGGTGTTCTCGCCGCCATGCTGCAGTTCTATATCGCGCGGGCTCATGGCGACGAGGCTTTTCCCGTCCCGGACGCCATGATTTTCCCCCGGACGGACAGCATTGCTGCGATCGGCGATCGCCTGCTGGGCAAGGCCGGCGATCACAACGCCGACTTTTCATTCGATGTCCATGAGGCGCCGTCGCAGCAGGGTGTGACGACCCCTGTCCTCTATCATGCCCAGGCCGTGATCTACGCCTGGCACGAATACAACTGGTACATCGAGGAGGCGACCGACGGCCTCTCGTGCGATCAGGCCGTGGGCGAAGCCGTCGATGAGCAAGCCTTGGGCTTCGATATCTCCCCGCTCGACTGGATGACGAAGAAGGGGATCAGCGAGCGCAGCCTGATCGTCATCGGCGAGCAGCCTTCTCCCTCACCGTGACGATCGCGCTATTCCTGCGGCTGGGGGTCTCGGCTCGATGAACATGACGGCCAAGAAGGCGCGCCTGAAAGCGCGCATCGCCGCGCCTCGAGGCAAAGGCTTCGTCTCCGGCACCCTCGACCTCGATGTCCGTTGCGTCTCCGCCAAAGCGGCGCCTGTCGTTCTGCGCGGGCCTGCCGGCATGGAATGGCGTCATCATGACGGTCAGCTGTGGCGCCCTGTGCGCGATGGCAAAGAGCTGCGCAGCCCTCATGTTCAGGCCGACTACACGGAAGCACGACGGGATCCAACTCTGGCGCTGGGCCTGCGCCTCCTCGGCGAAGCGTCGATGGACTGGGACATCAGTGGCGCTATCGATGCGTCCCTGGGCATTCATACGATGCGGTTCAATGGGACCAAGCGCGCTCAGCCGATCGCGAACATCGAGCGCGAGCCGCTGACAGCCCAGCTGCTGAAGCACGCACCCAATTTCATGGTCATCGGTGACGCCGTTTTCGAGCGGACGCTGGCGCCGATGATGGCGGTGCGCTTTCTTCATCAGATCGATGACAACAAGGGTAGAGTGCCACCGGACAGGCCACTGGTCCCGTTCTGGATCGAGCCGACCGGGCGACCGACCCTTCGGCAGGAACAACCTTTCTGGGCGGGTACCAATTCCGTCGGCTACCGGTCAGCGCCTGTCTATGGACTGTTCGAGCTGCAGGCGATCCGCGAGCTCGCCTTCAAGCATGAGCGAGCCGTCGACACGAGCCATCTCGATGCCGTTCGTTTCGAGGTTCTCGACGTCGAAGCCGTTCAAGGCGCGCGCGGCGATCTTGAAGCCTTTTCCTCCATGCGGCTTGGCCGGGCGCTCCTGACCGAGCTGATCGCCCAAAGGGTCAAATCGGTGCCGATGGAGCGGCTTCGGGCGGCGCATGAGCTGCGTCGCGTTTTCCACGCTCATGACGGCGCGGATCCTATTGCGGTGATGAGAGGCACCAACGACCGCTACAGCGCCTTCGATGTGTTCACCGCGGGTTCTGCGCCGAACTTGGACATGATCGTCCAACAGGCCATCGCGTCGATCGAGCGGCACCCGTTCCGCGCGATCGACCAGGACAGCCTCTACCAGATCGCAGTGGCCGTCTATCGAGACCGAAGCGTGTCTAACGCACTGACGACCGACGGGGATCTAGACGACCTCGGAGCGCTCTGCCCATGACCACGCTCACTGTTCCGGCCGTCTACACGATCAAGGCCATGCTGCGACGGGCACGCAACGCGTCGCTGATGCGTGCCATCGAGCAGGTGCCCGTGATCATCCGGGATGTCTGTCTAGATCAAGCACCGGTGGCCATCGAGGCCGATTATCAGAGCCGCGGGAGGGTTCGGTATCGCATCGTCGACGGGCAGCTGTACGGCCCCGTTTTTTCGACCCCTCATATGCAGGCGCATCAGGCGACCCTCATCAATTGTCGCAACCCGTTTCTGCCTGCGGACTTCAAGTCTCTTCTGCCGAAGCCAAACTATGAAGGGGTTCGTCTCGGCGGACCGCCGCGCCTGCTCGACCCGGTCCTCAATGCCAGCACCGCCACAATGCTTGACGAGGCCATGCTGTCGGTCCGCGAGGTTGTCGAGACCCATCGCGAAGAGGGCGTGGCCGATGCGCAAAAGGCCGCCGACCGCTGTGTGATGATCGATGGTGTCCTGTACCAGCCCAGTCTGGGGCCGGTCTATTCGATCAACAAGGCTGGCACCGTTATCGTCAGCGAAATCGACGATGCGCCAAGCCCCGTCTTTATCGCGCGACTGGACGAATGGCAGCGGCTGCCCGACATGATCGAAGCAGCCATCGATAGGCGCCCCAGCACGCAGCTGCAGCTGTTTCAGGCGAACATCCTGGTGTCAGGCTACCAGACCTTCGACAGCGATGCTCTCGCGATGGTTCGCACTGCCGCCGAGATCATGGACGGCGTCCCTGATCGGTATCTGTACAATTACAGCTTCCAGTACATGGAACTCTATTTCCGGTACCACTCTCCTGGCTTCGACCGGGACAGCGCATCGCCGGAACTCGCTCAGCTGTTGCGCGACTTCGCCGCCACGAAAAGTCGCGCTTACATCAACGGCGCCGGCAAGGACCGCATGCTCGACGGCTTCCGGCAGGCAGAGCTGATCTCACGCCGGCTTCAGCTCTCACCGGAACCGGAAAACGCCCCTAGAATGTGAGGGCGTTCAGGTCCTGATCGTCGTCGGCCGCCGCCGGCGACAATGCGCTGTCGACGAGAGACCAGCGCAGCATCTCTTCCTTGTAGATGTTGGAAGACGGGGCGCGACTGCCAGACTTGAGGCTCTCCCAGATCGGGACGAGGCGATCCATGGCCTCAGCGGTGCCCGCCGGCCCAGGGTTGTCGGTGAACACATCCCGGGCGTCGATCAGCTGATTGACGAGGTCCCTGCTCTCCCAGAGCAGATCCCGCATGAAGCATGCCAGCATAACCTTCATCTGCTCCGGGGCGATCGGGTTGACCGTCGGCTCAGGGAGAAGGTCATGGTCGAGATGGCTGATGAGCCCAGCGCCGCCGGGAGCGAGCGGAACGTGCCCTTTGAATGTCGCCAGGTAAGCGATCGCGTCGTCGATGCTGCGAAGCTGGAAGAGGCGCCAGGTCTCTGTGAACTCCTTGCGCTTCGTCGGGGCCGACATGTGCGATGAGCGACCCGCAACCGATGCTTCGAGAACCGTTGGGCCCTTGATTTCATCGTCATCGCCTTCGATTCGAGAGGTCTCGGGCGTGAGGTAAGGGCCAGTCCCCCTGGGTGCCAGGTGAGTTTCCAGCGTCTTTCGATCCTTGATCGCGAACGTCAGCCAGGCGCGACCGCCATCCTGTTTCAGCACGAGGTAGGGTGCATCGCAGCGAACGTAAACCTCATTGTCGATGACGCAGATCGACTGCGCTTGCAGATTGAGCAAGGCTTCTGCCTCGTTGCGCTTGGACTCGCCCCATTTGCGAACCTGCCAGTCAGGCACCTTGGTCGAGACGGCCCTCGGCTTGCGCTCCTGCCTGTATTCGGGTCGCGCCTTGAACGGGTCGTCGACCCAGGGGATCTCTCCACTGATCGCGTCGGCGAAGGTCTGAAGGTCGCAGCGCCGGCGGGCGCCTGGCGCCATCAGCGAGCGCCAATAGCCTTCAGATGTCCGTCGGACATCGATCAGACACGCATCCTCGCCCGAACCATAGGCCAGGGAAGCTGCGAGGGGCGCGTCCTGCCAGGCCACCTGCCTGATCGCGATCGGCATCGAGGCCATCGCCTGGAAGGTCCGGCCCTCGATCTTGCCGCGGCCTTCGGTCGGATAGTAGCCCTGGCCGTAGGTGAAGCCGACCTCGAGGATCAGACTGCCGTTGGTGGTCTCGAACGAGGTCATTGGAACTCCGGTGGCGCTCGTTTGCGCGCTCTTCCGGAATCCTGGGCACTTCAGATGAAAGGCACCAACCTCAGCGGATCTCGACCTTGTAGGAGAAGCCCTGGGCCGCGCCGCGTGAGCGCCGGTACTCGATGGGCTCACTGGCATAGTCATAAGCCACGCGAATGAGCTCGACGACCGGATCACCGACCTTCAGTCCCAGTTCCGCGTCCTCGCTGGTCGCGACGTCGATCATGAGCGTCTCGCTTGCCGATGCAATGAGCTGGCCGCAGCACTGCTCATAGATGGGGTAGAGCAGCCCGACGATATCGGCGAGATCGTATTCGAGAAGGCCCTCGAAACGGTCGAAGGGCAGCCAGATTGTCTCGAACAGCGCCGGCATGCCTTCGCTGACACTGATTCGTACGAGCTGGATGGCTTCCTGATCGGTACGGAGCCTGAGAATGTCCCGGATCTGCTCTGGAGGGAGCGTTACCTTCCGGTCGATCACCCGGCCTGACGTCGTCTGCCCCTCGTCGGGCTCATAGCCCTCGGCAGATCCCTGCTCGCTTCGAGGAGAGCGCCGGAAGGAGCGATACATCGAGTCGCGGAATGCAGGCCTCGTGATGAACGTGCCGCGGCCGCGATAGCGGATAAGCAGCCCGTCATCGACAAGCATCTGGATGCCTTTTCGGACGGTTCCGAGTGATACCTTGAGGGTACGAGCCAGCTCTGTTTCAGGGGGTATGGGCTCTGTTGTCTTCCATCGGCCTTCGGAGATGTTTTTGGCGAACTGATCTCTCAGCTGCTGGTAAATTGGCACTCTGCTGTCAGTGGACGATGACATCGTGATCTTCATGTTCAACGTCCACCAGCCGGCCTGTTCCGACGGTAGAGCCAGTCAGATAGAATGGTTCCTAGAACCTGCGCGTTCCTGATAATCGGAGAGTTTCACCCGCCTTCATGAACCCGCAGCCCCCTGCCAGATCCGCAGCCAGTTAATCCGGTCGCGGAGGGCCGCACAAGCCGCATTCAGGATCGAAAAGATGCTCATTCTTGCACAGTGGCCGAATCTGGCCGACTGCGTTCGGAATGGCACACAAATCCTCGATCGAGAACATAGCGGCCGGAGATTGCAAAAGACCCCAGCTCAAAGCTTCAGCATTCATGTGCGCTACCGGCCTTCTGCTTATCTTGATTTAGAGCCACTTCTCGACCTGCAGGGCGCTGGCAGGCACATCAGCGACGACAACTCGGTCGGGTAGGAATTCGAGTGGGTTGCTCATCCTATTGCTGATCTCCGGCTGATTCGAAGCAATGGCCCGCCAATTTCCGAACACAGTTGTTCAGTCTCCGCTTTAATGTTTGACATTTTCCGGAAACATTCGCGAGCTGGTCAGCGAGGGCAAACGGCACTGCCGCTATAGTCCTCATCGGGCTCGCGTACCTGCATCAGGCTCCGCTCCAGCACGCCGAGATCGACATGGCGCTTGCAGTTTGTCGCTGACGCCTTCGCCCAGGTGTCTGCCGTTCCCCCTGCTTTCAGACCAGCCATGATAGCGGGCGTGTCTCCCGGCCAGTCTCGGGTCGCAGATCCGTCGCCGAAGGTGAATGCCAGCACCATCGATGCGCTCGCGGCCACTTGCGTGTTGCGCTGCTTGAAGCCCCGACCGATCACGATCTTGGCGCCGGCCCGGCCGGCCTGTGCGATCTCCTTCAGGCCGGGAACGCCCGTCTTCCGCATGAAACCGGAATGGTAGAAGTTGGCAGCTCGGCCATCGCCTCGATCTGCATAGCGACAGCCATCGTCGTCCCAGGCAGCCGGCAGATATAGAACCAGCTCCGGAACGCTTCCCTCCAGGAACAGCGTCACTGCAACATGGTCGGCGAATGCTGCGCCACCGGAGACCAGGCAACGCACGTCGTGGTCATGAACCATGGCTCGTGCCTGCGCGCACATCGCGGCGTACAGGCTTCTCGTCATCCGGTTGGCGTCGGACTGGCGACCAGCAGAGCCGATGACGGCCAGCGATTTCTCGATCATCGACATGGTTGGTCTCGCCGTGCTCCCGGGCGGCAAATCAGAGTTCAGCGACCTTCGCACAATCGTCATGTCGAGAACAGCGCTTTCATGGATTGATGGCTTGCCGGCGCAATGTGACAGGCGTCGATCCATCGTAATCCACGGGCATTTTATCGATCAAACCACTCGTTCCTTGTCTCTAGCAAGGTACGCCCGTACAAACCTATGGTCAGCGCTTCCTACTGAGGGAGTCGACATGAGGGGCTGCCCAGTCAGCCCCGGCGTCAAGCCTTCCGCTTTTCGCTTTCGCAGGGCCCGGCACTCCCGCCAGTCGCCCGAACGAAACCCGTAGGCCGTAGCGCCAAACACATTGCGAGGACTTCCCCCATGAAGAAGCTCACGAGCTTCGTCGCGTTGCTTTTCTGCGGCCTGATGATGGCAGGCTGCGTCACCGTCGACGCCAAACTCGAAGGCGAGAAGACTCATGCTTCGGCCAAGAGCAACACCATCCGCTCGAAGGCAGGCTCGATCCACGCCCTCGTCACCCAGGTCGCCGAGCGCAAGGGGGTGCCGGCTTCGATCGCGCATGCCGTTGTGCGCAAGGAGAGCAACTACAATCCGGCACTGCGCGGCCGCGCCGGCGAGTGGGGCCTCACGCAGATCAAGTGCCCGACCGCGCGCGGTCTGGGGTTCAAGGGTGACTGCTCGCGACTGGCCGATCCCGAGACCAACCTGGTCTGGGGGCTGGAGCATCTGAGCCGGGCAATCGCCCGCGGCGGGCCCGGCTGCGTCGGTGTCGCGCTGCATCAGGCCGGTCTCTATGCCCGCCTGCGCTGCACCAGCTATGGCGTCAGCGTCATGCAGCTCGCCAGCAACTACTGAGCGACTTTCGGCTACCGCCGGACGATCACTTCAGCGCCTATGTCAACGAGCTCATAGAGCTCCGCGACATGGGCGTTGTGCATTCGAAAGCAGCCGCTCGACGCAGCCCTTCCGATAGACCCAGGCGCATTGGTGCCATGGATCCGAAGAGCTCCTGTATCGAGATAGATCGCCCTGATACCCATGGGGTTCCCTGGCCCCGGCGCGACATAGGCCGGCAGCGATGGCTTCTCGGCGCGCATCGATGCGGTGGGTCGCCAGGCCGGGTGCCGGGCTTTTCCGATCACCCGTGTCCGCCCCGACCATTGCTTGCCTTCCCGGCCGACGGCAATCGGCCATGAATGGGCTTCGCCCTCCCCGACGACGAGGTATAGCCGCCTTTCGCTCGTGTTGATGACGACCGAGCCCACCGGCCCGCCTCCATCCCACGCATAGATATCGAGAGCCAGCGCCGGTTGCAGCCAGAGACACGCCATCGCGGCCATGAAGCTCAGCCTTCTGACGCTTCTCCCGACCATGCTCATCTTGCTCCAACCCATGGCGTTGCCATGACCATATCTGCCCCTTGAAGGTTCGTTTGTCGAATTCGGCCATTGATCATATCGTTATTCCAACATGACGCGCCGCGTCGCGGTTTCCAGGACAGTCACATGCCTCACCCCGACCTCAACCGCCTCGCCAATGCGCCGACCTACCGGATGATCGAGACAGCCATTCCGGTCGCAGAAGCGCCCGATGACGCCGACATTGTCCTGTCCATTCCCAAGCGGGCTCTCAGGCTCGATGAAGGGATGCTGCTGGAGGGGCGTGACAACCCTCTTCCCCATGCCGTTTTCTCGGACATGGCGATCCGCTGCACAGATCAGGGCGCTCCCATCGTTCGTGCGACGATGCCCCTGTTCGTTCAGTTGCGGGCACTCAATCTCGCTCAGGAGCAGCTGGAGGCCGATCTTTCCGGTCATCGGGAGGATCTGATCGCCCTGCGTGCTGCGATGCCCGCCAACGTCACCGATATCGTCGACGATGAGATGCGCAAGGACGCCATGCTCTTCGACGTTCTTCGCGCTGATCCGCGCGATCCGAAGATGCCTCAGGCCGACCTCGATGCCGCGCCGGCGCCTGCACCGCATCGCCCGGAGATCGACCCTGTGCTTCTGCGCATGGAGGCTGATACGCGCATCGGCGTCGAGGAATGGACGCGCGTCATCGATCTCCCTCCCTACCAGTCAGAGCCGATCCGGGCGATCGCGCGCGAGATGCTGGCGCCCGTTCTGGGCAATGCCGCCGATCTTGAGGACATGCGGGTCCTGCCGCTGCCCAAGGACGAGGTCGAACGCTCCATGGCCGTGCGCAATTGGCTCCGCAAGGCGCCCGAGACCCGCGAGCTCCAGCCTTTCTCGACACCGGCCATGCCCGGCTACGCCACCAGCGCCCCGATCTTCTCGGAGAAGGATGGCGTCGGCGTCGTCTACTTCGAGGATTTCATGTCGGGGTATGCCTATGTCTTCCAGACAAATCCCGACCTCGTGCTCGATGTCGTCGTGGATCCCGACCGCCCGCCCCGGCCTTTCTAGGCAAATCTGGAGACGGTCGCCCACGGTATCGTCGTATCGACCGTCTTCGAAAAGGACCCGTTAACTGCCCCCTGATGGATTGGGCTGTCGATCCAATTTCGCGCTTGCCATCCAGCCCAGCCCGGTTCATGGTTCGTTCCATCGAAACCGCCAGCAGAGGAGTGGCGAGCATGACCTTCAGCCCCATTCACGCGACGGTTTTCGTATCCCGAGAGCGAGAGATGCGCACGGCCACCCGCGCTTCCATTCCCGCTATCGGAGATCACGATCATGACCACGCATGCCCAAGCCGCAACAGGCGGCACTGACTGTTCGATCCAGGACGACTTCGACCCCTGGACAGATGACCCGCTTCTCTCCGGGTCTTGCCTCGCCAAGGCTTCAGCTGCCGACAGGGACGACCTGATCGCCCTCTTTGCGTCCGACGCCTTCGCCGGCCAATCGACCAACTTCCAGGACTACGGCCTGTCTTTGGCCGCATGACGACAGCAATCCTTCCGGGCGGATTTTTCCGCCCGGATAATCCTTGCTCAATTTCCGGATTCCTTCGATATTCGTCTGAGTAGGTGGCAAACCTAAGAGGCGAAAACGGGATGAGCGGGTTGGAACGCAACGGGAAGGTGCACTGGTCCGATGTTGCTGTCGCCAGCCATCGTGCCCTGCGCTCGTTTGACGAGTTCATCCAGCCGATCCTCGTCGCCGAGGGGCTTGCCGATCTGGGCGTGGCCAACGTGCTCTTCCTGCTCAATGTGAGCGATGGCCCGACGCGCGTCGTCGACCTGGTCCGCGAACAGCGCTACGTCGGCTCGAATGCGTCTTACGCCATCTCTGCCCTGATCGAGTTCGGTCTCGCCGAGCGACATATGGACCCCATCGACAAGCGGGTCCGGGTTATCGAGCTGACGCCGCGCGGCCGCAAGCTCGCCCGCTCAGTCAGGCGCGTCTCGATCGGCGATGCCGACGAGATCAAGCGCGCGCTGGAGGCGGTCTCGGCGTTTGAGAGCCGCTGTGTGCCTATGAGGGCGGAAGCCTGAGGCTCAGCGCATGCCGGGGGGCGGCATGCGTGGCGGCGGTGAGCGCCTGGGCGCAGGACCATCCTGGAGATAGGCAGGCTTGACCCTTGTCGCCTGAGGCTCCGGGGTGAATCGGGTCCTGCGGTCGGCCGACATGGCTTCGAGCTCGTCGGGTCGCCAAAGCTCGCGGCTCTGGTAGGGCGTCATCAACGCCCCCTTCGCGTCGCGCATGAAGGCCGACGGGATCTTGAAGGTGTTGACCGGTGAGCCGATTTCGAGCGGATCGAGACAGGCCGCCACGCGGACCCGTTTGCCGGTCTTGCCGCCAAACGCCCACTCGTCCTCGTCGCAGATGATGGCGATGCTCGGCATGAAACCCGCACCGCGGCCTGTCGAATACAGCTTCGACAGGCGCCCCATGCTCTTGCCAGCCGTCTCGACGCGAGGGTCCAGTCCTTCACGCAGCGATTGCTCGCGTCCCATCGGCATGTGGAAGAGGGGCATCAGCTCGACCGGGCCCTTCGCGACGATCCCATTGGTCTCGACCAACCGCCGCACGAAAGCGTCAGGCTTCTCGCCGGGATCAAACCTGAACTCTTCCTGCCGATCGCGACAGCGAAGGAGAAAGCTGACATCGCCACCCGGGAACGCGCGCAGCTTGTGCTCGACGACCATGGCCGCGACATCGTCATGTGTCCTCACTGCCTTCGCTGCGGCCGGATCAGCCAGGCATGCGTACTGGGTGATGCCGCGCTTGGACACTGAGGTGTAGCTGGCCCGTGCCAACACCTTCATGACCTGGGCATGGCCCTGGATGCCGTCATGGGTGCGCCCTGCGATCCTGCCGACCACCAGCTCGTCGCGGTCGAGATAGCCCGCCTCGAAGACGATGACGTCGCCGGCGACGCTCGGGTGAATGACTTTGGAGCCATCCTTTTTGCCCGCGAGCGCATCGGCGAGGCTCACACCCCAGACATCGTTGCCCTGCCGCAGCCTGACAGGGGTTCCGGCCTTGCCTGCAACGCAGTCGGTCACGAGGGTGCCTTCGTAAGCCGTTTTGGCAAGGCGAACGGTCACGGCCCCGCGGTTGCGCGACAGCTGTTCCGTGGACGTCTCTTCCACCCGGCGGCTTTGCGCGATGCTCCCCAGACCCATGGTCATCTCCTGGCGACGAAGGCAGGGATCCATCGGCAAACCTGCGGACCCTGACGGACCAATCATACGTGAACTGGCGAAAGACGGAAACGGCGGCAATCCCCAGTTTAACTGGATTGAGACTTCGCTCCTTGTTGATTGGCCCGATTGCCCCGAATACCCTTCACCGAACTCCTCGAATCGGCGGCATCGATCCTTGTTCTCCTTCTTTCGTGAACGGCGTGCGCGGACCATCGTGCAACAGGTGAATACCGACTTGGTCAGAGGGCTCCAGGATCTGTCTCCTGTGGACCGTGCCGCCGTACTGTCACTGGTCAACGCGCTGATCGATCTGGCCGCCGACAAGTGGGGGCCAGGCGTCGCTGTGAAACCTGCTGGTATCAAGCGCGACGTCGCGGCCGACATCGTCGCCAAGCTTGCATCCAGTCACTCCCGCGTCCTCACCGAACGGCTTGAGCCGGTCCAGAAACGCGGGATGAAAGACATGACCTACGCTCAGGCCATGCGGCAGATCCGTGCCTACGAGGTGGTGATTGCCACCCTGGGCGTCTGTCTGTCCGAAGGGCCCAAGGATGCCGTCATGCAGGCGTGGAAGCTGCTTTGGGCTTCGCGCGCCCACGCAGGTGAGGCCGCCGCCTCGATGATGCGCTTCGGCACCCACGCCGGCATCGATCCGCTGCCGTTGTCACGCCGCCTTCGCGGTCCGATCAAGTCGGCCGACGTCGAGAGGCTCGCCTCGACCCTGCCAACCTTCCTGATGCGCAAGAAGAGCAACCCGGTCGCAAAACCGCCGGCGAGAACGGCAGTGAAGGCTGCCCGATGAGACTGTTCCGTACGGTCTTCGGGCTTACCGTTCTCGCTGCAGCCGGCGTCGCCCTGGCAGGCTTTTCGGTGGTGCTGGCCGTCGTGTCCGATTACGGCCGCGATCTACCCGACTATCGAGCCTTGTCCACCTATGTCCCGAAGACCGGGTCCGAGATCCGCGCATCTGACGGTTCGCTGCTGGGCCGCCGGGCGGAGCAGCGTCGCGTCTTCGTGCCATATGCCAAGATCCCCAAGCTCGTGGTCCAGGCCTTCGTCTCGGCCGAGGACCGCAACTACTTCAGTCATGATGGCATTGACCCGTTGGCCATCGCGCGCGCCGCCATCGGCAATGCGACCGGGGCCCATTCGTCCGGCGGCTCGACCATCACACAGCAGGTCGCCAAAAACCTGCTTGTCGGCAACGAGAAATCGATATCCCGCAAGATCCGCGAGGCGTTGCTCGCCCAGCGGATGGACCGCGCCCTGGGCAAGGAGCGTATCCTCGAAATCTATCTAAACGAGATCTACCTCGGTCTGGGTGCCTACGGCGTGGCCGAAGCGGCTCAGACCTATTTCGGCAAGACTCTGGATCAGCTTCAGCTCTCCGAGGCGGCCCTGCTCGCCGGCATGCCCAAGGCACCCAGCGCGTTCAACCCGACCCGGAATGGCGGCCGTGCCATCGAGCGGCGCAACTACGTGCTTCGTCGGATGGCCGAGGACGGTGCGGTCAGACAGGATGTCGTGGCGGCATGGGCTGCCGAGCCCATTCGTCTCGCAGAGCGCAAGTCGCGCGAAAATGCGATGGATACACAGGAGGGCTGGTTCCAGGAGCTGGCCTGGAAGCAGGCTGTCCAGGATCTGCCTGCCGATATCCAGTCGAGGCAGGACATCGTCATCACCTCGACGCTGAATCCGGCTGTGCAGCAGGCCGCCGACGACGCGCTGAAGGCCGGGATCCGTCGTGCTGATCAGAGCCTTGGATGGCGCGGGCCACTGGCCCGTGTGAGCCTTCCCATCGACTGGAGCAACCCCAGGCTCGACCCGCCGGCGGGCAGTGCCGATTTTTCTCTCGGAGTGGTCGAGAGCGTCGCTTCCGATGCCGTCGTCGCGATCGGCGCCAAAGAGCGTGTCAGGCTGGGTAGCGATGGCGTGCGTTGGACCGGACGCCGGCTTTCGGACGTCGTTCGGCCCGGCGATGTCATCCTTCTCGATCTGCTCGGCGATCGTCCGCAGCTCGCGCAGATGCCCGAAGTCGACGGCGCACTGGTCGCGCTCGATCCCCGCACCGGGGACGTGCTGGCATTGGTGGGCGGGTTTTCGCGCGAGCGATCCCAATTCGACCGAGCGACCCAGGCGCATCGCCAGGCTGGATCTTCGTTCAAGCCGATCCTGTATTCGGCCGCTCTGGAGATCGGCTATGACGCCACGTCCCCGATCCTCGACGCACCGATCGTCATCGAGCAGGGACCAGGCAAGGAAGACTGGCGCCCGGCCGATTCAGCAGGAGCCGGCAAGGGCGGTCTGGTCACGCTTCGCAGGGCTGTCGAGCAATCGCGCAACACGGCCGCGGCGAGAACGGCATGGACGGTGGGACTGCCCGATCTTGAGGACATGGCACGCCGTCTCGGGATCACCGGCAGCATGACGAATGCGGCTGCTCTTGGTGCCATGGAGGTCACGCCGCTTCAGATGGCGACGGCGTTCGCGGCATTTGCCAACACCGGCAAGGTCGCGCGGCCGCGCTTCGTCAGTCAGGTTCGCAGTCGCGATGGTGCACTGCTGCGCGCTATCGAGCCTGACGTCACGCAGGCGATGGACCCTATCGCAGCGGCCCAAATGGCCTCGATCCTCAAGGGCGTCGTCGATCGTGGGACTGCTCGCCAGGCTTTCGCCGGCTTTACGCATCCGTTCGCGGGCAAGACCGGAACCACCAACGCAGCGCGCGATGCCTGGTTTGTGGGGTTCTCCGGTGACGTCTCCGTAGCGGTCTGGATCGGTCGGGACGACAACAAGGCACTGTTCGATGGAGCGGCCGGCGGCAAGGTTGCCGCGCCCGTCATGCGTGACTTCCTCGACCGGGCGGCCGGTGCTTTCCGCTATCCCGAACTCATCAAGCCGGTAGGTCTCGTCAGCATCACGGTCGATCCCAACACCGGGCTGCCCGCGCGCAACGGTCAGGTCGAACTCGTGCGCCAGGACTCGCCTCTCGTTACCACCACGCCAATTGAGCCGGAGATGCGAGCAGGGGCATCCCGCCGCTCGCGCATGCCGCCAGCCGAGCCGGCGCCCCCTGCCGATTATCTGCCCGAGGAAGACTGAGATGAGCCAGGAACACGACGAGGAACAGTTCGATCCGGCATCTCATGTCGAGATTGCCAACATCGACATGGACGAGCTGCACGGCATGAGCGAGGCCGAGATGAGGGCCTATTTCCTCAAGCTCGCGCGCAGTGCCAAGCCGGGCCAGCTTTCGGAGTTCCTCTACGGGCTGACCGGCAACGGGGACGAAACTCCCGAGGAGATGCATGTCGACTACGTCGAGCGAAGGATGGCCACGATCCGAGGCCTGAATAAGGTGCGCGTCGCCTTCGATGATGTGCTCTCACGCCTCGAGGGAGAGACCGATGGGTCGCGATGAGCCCGTCCGTGTTTTCGAAGACGAGGTCGTCGAGACCAGGAAGCGGACGATCCATGTCTTCGAGGAGCTGACGGCGCGCGTGAGCGCCTGGCACGCTGGCCGGCATATCACCGACTTCACGGCCTTCACCCATCTGCCGACAGCCATCACCGAGGCCGAGGAGATCTGCGAGCGCTACAGCATCAACAAACGGTCATCGCTGCATGTCCGGGTGGATGTCGAGCAGAGACGTGTCTTCAAGGTTCGCGATCCGTCCGACCGGTTCGAGGGCTATCTCCCCCAATCACCGCGGCCTGACGAAATCATCATGCGCCGGCATGTCTGGGACAGCCACAAGGGCATCTTGCACGCGCGCCGTGTCGAGGCCGATGTGGAGCTGTTCATGCCTTTTGGCGTGAAAGCCGCCGATGATCCTGGTGATCAGATCGTTCAGATCCTGGCGACGGTGCAACCTCGCATGGGACCCAAATGGCCGTTTTTCTACGAAGGGCTGGGGCTGGGTGAAATCCGCTCGACCTTTATCGAGCGCCGCGATGCGGGTCCTCCCAAGGGTGATCCCGATCGTCTGAGCAAGTCGATGGATCGCTGGGGCGAGCTTGCGATCAAGGGACGCTTGAGCCTGGAAATCCCTGATCATGTGAAGGCAGCCGAGGTGCAGTCGCATCTCAAGGAGATCGACATGTCCATCCTTCTGGATCGAACTTTCCTCGGCGGAGTCGTCAACCGGATGTGCATCTATAGCGGTACGCCCACCCTGCGCTTTCGCGTGACTTATCCGGCTGCGCTCGACGGTCAGGTCGTCGTTCCCGCTCTGGAGCTCATGTCGTGAGCCCGCCCCTTCCCAGCCGCGTCCTGCGACCTGACTTCCTCTTCCTCGACATGGAGGCCTCGTCTCTTGAGGGTGGCTTCCCGATCGAGATCGGTGTCTGCGATGACGCACTGCAGGCCCATAGCTGGCTGATCCAGCCGCACCCCTCTTGGCAGGACCTGGAGTGGAACGACGTGTCCCAGCAGATCCACGGCATCAGCCAGGCCAAGTTGATCGCCGACGGCCTCCCTGTCGACGCGGTCCTGCTGGAAATGAGCAAGATCGTCTCGCCTGGACATGCGATGCACTCCGACAACCCCACCTATGATGCCCGCTGGCTTCAGCAGCTCTGCTGTGCCGGCCGGCGCTGGGTAACCCAGGAGATCAACCCTTTCCTGCAGGCGAGCTTCGACGTTCTGGAAGGCAATCAATGGGCCGACGTCATCGAGCACCGTCTTGAGCGCTCGCAGGAACTCGCTCGCCTCTATTGGCCTCACATTCATCGTGCGGGGCCCGACGCGAAGAGCATGGCCGCTGTGTTCCGGATGCTCGTCGACGAGGACTATTTTGAAGAGGTCGAGCGGTACGATCGCGAGATGAAGGGGAAGCCTTCAGCCATCGGTCTACGCGCGTGAGATTTCGGACGAAACCCAACCCCGGAGCACGCATCGACCCAGGCCTGCTGTTCCTGGGGTCTATACTGTCGTCGCCTGGGCACGGCCACCCGGTCGAGATCGCCGTCTGCGACGACCGGTTGAAGGTGACCTCTTGGACAGTAGCACCCCACCGGGACTGGTCTGCACGGTTTGCTGAGGCGCCGGCCATGGCGGATGCGCCGGGAGGTGCATCTACCGTTGTCGAAGCCGGGATGGTCGCCGCGGCGCTCCACGAGCACTTGGCTGGGGCAACGATGGTCTGCTCCACCGACTTCGTCACCGATGCCTGCGCGCTGCAGCTGCTCTATCATGCCACAGGCATCTCCTGCGGCACTGATCTCTTCGATGATGCGGTCGCGTTCGACGGTCGCCCCGAGATGGAGCGGCCGGGCATGATGAACCGCTACCAGATCGCGGCCGCTCTCAGTCAGCGTCACTGGGGATGCGACGGGACGCTGATCGGCAGGATCCAGGCGCGAGCTGCAGCCAGACGACTTCTGGTCGACGACGTGTTCTTCGAAAGCCTGGCGACTTACGACGCCGGGCTTTCCTGAAGCCCTTCACATCGCCGGTGCTGGCATGTCGAAATCGAGCTCCGCCTGAGGGGCAGAGGCGACGGTCGGCATTGCGGCCGCAGGCTTGGCGGGGCGGCCGGCGGCGATGCCCGTGATCTCTTCGAGCGACTTTGCGACCCCGCCGCGCGGCATCATCATGGTCCGGCCGATGGCCTGTTCCATGTCGACGTACTTCTGGTAGAGGTCCGGGCTGAGGCGCGCCGCCGTCCGGAGGTCCTCGTCGGACGCCATGATGCAGAAGCGGCACGAGAGGCGCGACATGCCCCTCGCATAGGCCGGGTGCGGCGTCTGGCCGGCGTCCTCGATCACCTTCCAGACTTGGTCGATCGTGTAGTGATGGATCGGGAGCCAGTCGTACCACTCGCGGCCGGCGATGCTGTTGCCCTCATTGGCCTTGAACACCTTCTGCTTGGCGCGGTTGGCGCTCTCCTGGGCTCGGAGACCCATGCAGTTGACGATGCGGCCCTCGAATTCGGGATGGGCCTTGAGATAGCGACGGATTTCGCGCTCGATCGGGCCACGCTTCAGATCCGATGTGCACTGCCGCTGCTGCGGAGACGGAAACATGCCGCGCTTCTCGACCATTTCGAGGAACGTCTTGTTCTCGTTCTTGCAGACCAGAAGGGGGTGGTCGTCGATGGTCGCCTTGATGTGCGAAATGACGCCGTCCCACTCGACCTCGCCGAGATTGGCGTGGATGACGAGGATCTGGCGGGCTGGCACCCGGCTCTTGACCACGTGATACATGGCCTGGGAGTCCTTGCCTCCGCTGTGATTGATGACGAACAGCGCGCCGGCATCGATCAGCTCTTGGATTTTCTGTTCGATCATCATCAACTCCATGGATCTTTCCACGAAGCGTAATGCTGATTCTTGCAAGGCAGATGGACTTCCGGTCGCCGCCTGATCCGGATAGGGCGATGGTCTATTCGATACCGACGATGTACGCCCTCTCCACGACCTTTGGCACCAGGATCTCGTACTTCCAGACGCGGTCCACGCGCGCGGCATTCATGATCGCCTTTGCGTCGAACTCCGGTTCGAACACCTCCCAGTCGATCTTCGCGAAGGCCCGGCCGACCGAATAGGTGTCGGTGTTGCGGTGGTTGGCCGGCCCAAGCGCGAGCCTGACACCTCGCTTCAGCAGGATGCTCGGATCGATATGAAGCGTGCGCGGCCTACGGCGTCGTTGCTCTGGGTGCGCAGGCATCACTCTGCTGGGGAAGAACCCGAGGAAGACGTAATCGGTCAGCATGGCCCGCTCGTCGAGTTCCTGTGTCAGGGGACTGCCTCCTGGCAATGCCGCTGATACGTCCCTCAACCGCGCCTCATCGCGGGACAATAGACCGTGCTGGTCGACCGATTCGAGATTGGCCTGGTCGGTGACGTGAAACAGAACGCCCCCGAGGTGCTGCCGAACGATCTCTGCCAGTCGCTGTTCGGGACCCATCTGGTTCACCCTATCGCGGTGCCGCGATGAGATCGAAGGACAGACCAAACCGAGCGAGGTACTTGCGCAGCCGGTCGGCATCGTTGCCTGACGACTTCTGGGTCCGCGAGACATTGAAGAGCTCTCTGCCGGCTTCGCTCAGGGAACGCGACCTGCGGCAGACGTCGATGACGTTGGCGATCTGCCCCTGATCGAATGCGTCGATGGCAGACAGACGCTCTCCAAGGAGTTCCTGGAGGTGTTCCGCGGCGCTGCTATGCAACGTGCTCCACTGGCGGCGAAGCCTCGCAATCTCGGCTCGGGCGGTCTGTTCGTCGATGCGAGAATTCGGGGCCAGTGTGGCCATGCGGGTCACCGACGCCGAGAGGTCTCGGAAGTTGGCGCTCCAGGTTGCTTCGGGCGATTGGGCAAATGCCAGGTAGATGGCACGAGCCTCCCGGTTGAAGGTCGCCTTGCGTCCCTCTCGCTGCGTGAAGCGCGCAAGCTCGTATTCGAGATTGGGCTCGATATCCTCGCGGCGATCGCGCAGTGCCGGAAGCTCGAACGTCCACAGGTTCAGCCGCGCCAGCAGGTCCTCGCGGAATCGTCCCTGCTTCACGTCGATCTGCAGATCACGGTTCGTCCCGGCGATCAGCTGGAAATCCGACGTCGCGTCCTTGTCTGCCCCGACCGGCAAGAAGCTCTTCTCCTCGATCGCACGCAGGCACATGGCCTGCTCGTCCAGTCCAAGCTCGCCAATCTCGTCGAGGAAGAGGATGCCCTTGTCGGCCGATCGCATAAGCCCTGCCCGACCAGCAAGGGCACCGGTGTAGGCACCCTTCACATGGCCAAAGAGCGTCGACATCGCCTGATCGCCTCGCAGAGTTGCGCAGTTGACCTCGACGAAGGCCCCGGACACCTGGCGCTGCGCCTTCTTGAGCTCGTAAATGCGCTTGGCCAGATGCGACTTCCCCGCCCCCGTCTGACCCATCAGAAGAACGGGAGCGCGCGAGCGGATGGCGACCTGCTCGATTTCATCGATCATCGCATTGAAGGCGCGGTTGCGCGTCGCGATGCCCGATTTAAGAAACGAGGCAGCCTCATTCCGCTCGGCCGCGAACCGGGTTGCGATGGCATCATAGCGGGAGAGATCGAGGTCGATGATCGAGTGCGTTCCGATCGATCCTTCCTCGCCGTCGCGCTTCTTGGCGGGCGACAGCTGCAGCAGCTCAGCCGGGACGAACCGGGCCTCGGTCAGCAGGAACCAGCAGATCTGGTGCACATGCGTGCCGGTGGTGATGTTGACCAGATAGCGCTCGCGCTCGTGGTCGAACTCATAGGACTCCGCAAAGGCACGCAGGCCCTCATAGACCTCGCTGAAGTCCCATGGGTTCTTGATGGTCAGGAGATGGCGCCGAACCTCCGTCGCGGGCGAAACCTCCGCGATATCCGCGCAGACCTGGGCATAGGTTCCGTCGGAATGCCGGTCGGTCAAAAGCTCCAGCCGATCGATGAAAAGGCCAGGCTGCTGGCATAGCGAAACCGTCGGACGCCACTTCCCCCAGCGTGTGCTCTTAGAACCGCTGTCGAGGGTCGATCCGAGAATGCCGATGGCAACTGTCCGACGCATGATGCCTTTATCCCAAAATCTAAATCGCGATCTCTCCGTATCTGCTTTCGGACGCCCCGTCTACAGCGGCCATGCATTCATCCGGGCGGATCGGTTTTTTATTCCTTACTGATCTCAACGCCTTGCCGCTCTGCAACGCTCTAAATCCAACGCCTCGGTGCCAGCTGGCACAGGCTTTGGAACTCATTCCTCGTCACTGGCGAGGAATGAGGCAGCCGACGCGCTCCTAATCCATCGCCTCCCATCAGCGACGACCAGCCTTCGGGCTGGAACTCACACCCAGTCTGAGCGGCAGCCCCGCTCGGAAGGCGAGGACTCATGCCTATCGTCATCAGCGGACAGGATCTCATCAACGCCGGCCATATCCAGGGCCGGTGGTTCAAGCCGGCACTCCAGGAGGCCAATGCCATCCTGGAGGCGGGAGCGACTTTCGAGGAGGCGCTGGCTCTGGCCGGCACTCACGCTCCGCCTCCAGTTCTCGCACTGCGTCAGGAGCCCCTGCCCTATCATGCCAATATCGAGATCGAGGCGCCCGAGGAGGCGGTCAACGTCGCTTCAGTCCATGCCACGATGGCCGAACTCATGAAGACGCCCGTGGTGCGTTCTGGCGCTGTCATGCCCGATGCATGTCCCGCTGGTCCGCTCGGAACGATCCCTGTCGGTGGCGTTGTTGCCTCGGATGCGATCCATCCGGGAATGCACTCGGCCGACATCTGCTGCTCGATGACGATCTCGGTCTTCCCCGGGGTCTCGCCGGCGGCTTTGCTGGATGCCGTCGGCGCCATCACGCATTTCGGTCCGGGCGGTCGGCCGCGCGGTCAGCAGTTGCGTCCCGGCGCCGAGCTGCTCGCGCGCTTCGAGGGGAACTCATTCCTGGCCGATCTGATCAGCCCGGCCATCGAGCACTTCGGCACGCAGGGCGACGGCAATCACTTCGCATTCGTCGGCCAGCTCAAGTCCTCAGGGGAAACGGCACTCGTCACCCATCATGGGTCGCGCGCGCCGGGAGCGCGCCTTTACAGCAAGGGCATGAAGGTGGCCGATATGTTCCGTCGTCAGCTCTCGCCCGAGACGCTGCAGCAGAACGGCTGGATCCCGGCCGAGACGGGCGAGGGCGAGCGCTACTGGGAAGCGCTGCAGATTGTTCGCGCCTGGACCAAGGCATCGCACGAGGTCATCCACGATCTCGCCGCGGCCCGTCTGTCGGCAAAGGTCAGCGATCGGTTCTGGAACGAGCACAACTTCGTTTTCCGCCGCAGTGATGGGCTGTTCTACCATGCGAAGGGAGCAACGCCTGCTTTCGATGGCTGGGCGGACGATGCAACCACGCTGACGCTGATCCCGCTCAACATGGCTCAGCCGGTGCTGATCGCTCGCGGCCGCAATGCCGATCATGGGCTTGGCTTTGCCCCTCACGGGGCCGGGCGCAACTTCTCTCGCACGCAGCACAAGCGCATGCAGGGTGAGCGTACCGTCGAGGAGATCTTCGCCTCCGAGACGGCCGGGCTCGACATCCGCTCATTCTGTGGCAAGCCCGATATCAGCGAGCTGCCGAGCGCCTACAAGAACGCGGCGTCGGTGCGCCGTCAGATCGAGAGCTTCGGGCTGGCGGAGATCGTCGACGAGGTCTTGCCCTACGGCTCAATCATGGCCGGTGATTGGGAGGTCGATGCACCGTGGCGCAAGCGGAAGCGGTCGGCATAGGGCACCACCTGAGAGGCGCGGTAGGCCTTGGCGGCTATGCCGCGCCTTGAACACTCGCAGTCGGCCCACCGTCCACGTGATCGGGCGCAACGCCGCCTGCGCCGCTTACAGAGCCGGCTTCAGCGACTATGAGGCTCGGACCGCGCCCGGCTTCAGCCGTACGCCAGAGAGGTCTGGCGCAGCTCGTGCGATCGTCTTACGCCCGCGGCATAGACCGCTGCCATGTCGTCCTTCCAGTAGCGAACGACCTGACGCTCCAGATCGGTGCGGCGAACGTAGCGGCGCACCGTCTGCATGTCGTGGTCGGTCTCGATCGCCGGGCCGTCGTAACCGTACATCGCGTCGAACGCGAAACCCTCCTCGATCTCGATCCAGGTATGCCCGTTGAAACCGCCATCCGCTTCCATCGGGTTCATGTCGACATAGAGAAGCCCGCGATCGCGATCTGCGCCGGCCAACCCCCAGCCCCCGCGGATCGCGAGTGCGAAGTCGTCTTTTACGCCTTCGGGCCAGTACAAGGCCCCCACGCGGATCTTCGACAGCTTCAGCCCGAGCAAGCCCGCGGCTGCCGCCTGGATCAGGATGCAGAGCGTGTCGATCTGAAGATCAGGGCGACGCTCTGTGACGATCTCTCGGGCAATCGTGCCCGCTCTCGATGGATCGACCTCGAAGCTCATTTCGATGTGCCCGCGGCTGTCGACCGGACGGCGTGATCCCTGCGCCAGAGTTGCCGTCGAAGACCGTCTCCAATCTCCTCCTCGGAGTGAAAGACGTAGCCGTGGTCGGCCCAGTCGGGGAAGAACCGGTCACAGCCGTGCGTGCCCGGGATCCGGGTGAGAACGAGGACATCGCCGATACCGATAGCGGCGTCGTACAACACGCTGCCACCACAGATGTAGGCCTCGTCCGCACCTGCAGTCCGAACGATGTCGATCGCCTTTTCGAGGGAGGCGCTGGAGAAGACGCTGGCCGGCAAGTCCATTTCGCTCCGGCTCAGGACGATAATCTGCCGACCAGGCAGCGGCCGTCCGATCGATTGCCACGTCGCCCGCCCCATGATCAGCCAGCCGCGCAGGGTCGTCTCGCGGAACGAGCGCATGTCGGCCGAATGATGCCATGCCAGATCGCCGTCTCGGCCGATCCCGCGCTCATCATCGATCGCTGCGACAAGAATGAGCTTCATCAGGACTTCCAACGCTGCGCGAACTTGAAGGCGACCGGTAGAGCGTACACCGCCAAAATGAAGCCGAGGACGCCCGCCGCCGCAAGCGGCCGCCGGCTATCGATGAGATCGCGCGCTATGAACGCGCTGATCAAATTCACCGGCATCGAGAACAGCACGCCGAGCGGCACGATGAGGCCGGCAGCCCAGCTCTCGACGATCGCTGCCGCAACACAGCAGATGACCGTGGAGAGTGCCATCTGGCCGGCAAGGATCCATCCGAAGGTTAGCCTCGCGAAGGGCACCCTCTCGTCCGACAGATGGGCGGGATTGGTCATGTTCAGACCGCGACCTTCATCGGGATCGCGGGATGAGGGTCATAGCCCTCAATGGCAATGTCCTCGAAGCGGAAGGCGAACAGGTCGGTCACGTCGGGATTGAGCTTCAGCCGGGGCATCGGGCGAGGTTCGCGCTCCAGCTGTGTCCTGATGGCATCGACGTGGTTGCTGTAGATGTGAGCGTCCCCGATCGAGTGGATGAACTCGCCTGGCTCGCGGCCGACGCTTTGAGCCATCATCGCCAGCAACAAGGCGTAGCTCGCGATGTTGAAAGGGCAGCCGAGCCCATGATCCATCGAGCGCTGGGTCAGCATCAGGTGAACACGATCATCGGAGGTCGTGAAGAACTGGATCATGCAGTGACAGGGACTCAGCGCCATCGCGTCGAGGTCCGCAGGGTTCCACGCCGTCACGATGATCCGCCTCGAGGCGGGGTCGCGCCTCAGCAAGTCGACGGCATTGGCCATCTGGTCGATGACGCGCCCGTCCGGAGCCTGGAAAGCACGCCACTGACGACCATACACGGGTCCAAGATCGAGGTTCTCGTCGGCCCATTCATCCCAGATCGTGACGCCGTTCTCCTTGAGGTAGGCGATATTGGTGTCGCCGCGCAGAAACCACAGCAGTTCATGGATCACCGACCTGGTGTGGATCTTCTTGGTCGTCAGCAGGGGGAAGCCGTCAGCCAGGTCGAAACGCATCATCGCGCCGAAAATTGCGCGGGTTCCTACGCCGGTCCGGTCCATCCGGTCGTCACCCGTTTCGAGGATCCGTCGAGCCAACCCCGCGTACTGAACGTCGACATGCTGATCGCCGATGGCGTTGGTCCGTGTCACGATTCGTCTCCTCGATAATGGCCGAGAGGATTGTCGCCATCCTCAAAAACCACAATCCTTGTAGCTACCCTCATCCCCGCATATCGTTCTTTGAACGAACCTTGCCGTGAGAATCGATATGCAGCGTCACCTCAAGCGTCTGAAGAAGCTCCTGGCTGCCGCGTGCGAGTCCGTTTCGATCCAGGGCGAGATCCAGTGGGACGCCGCGTCGTCGACATTCGGGATCCCAGGGAGCGGCGTCGAGATCGCTGTCGAAACCCGAGACTCCGGCTTCGGGTGGAGGGTTCGTGAGATCTATGAGGTGCCAGACCTTCGCGATGGCGGGCACAGGCCCGTCGAGGACGTCATTGCTCGCCTTATGCCGGGTGACGAAGTCGAAGCGACACGCCTTGCCGTCCTGAGGGCCGTGTCGCGGCGCCTCGATATTGCCCTCGATGCTGCGGCCTGACCGGCTGGCGTACGGATCAGATGCCCGGTCCGAACGTTCGTCCTGGATCGGAAGGGTCAGTGTTCGAGTTGTCGTTTTCGACTCGGCCCGGCATCTTCCATGACCAACTCGGAGAACGGCCATGGCGACGGCACTTCAGGCACGCGCATTGAAGCTTGATGAAGGGACGATCCGTCGTCTTTCGGCCGGGCTGGTGAACGCGACTGCTCTGGTTCGCCCCTCGTCGCGCTCACCCTTCGACGATTTCGGCGTGATTGCCGGGCGCAACCTCGCTCCGACGCGTCGGCCGACCACCGAGATCGGCTTCACCATCCAGGAAGCCCGCGAGCGCATCGCCGATTTCATCGAGAACCGCTTCAACGCGAAGACGCTCGCGGATCTGATGCTGTTCCTGCGCGACCACTTGCTGCGCATCGAGTCGCGCCGGCAGCCGGACGGGCGTAGCGCCAACTACCTCGTCGACGTCGCAACCAAACAGAGCGTGCTCGCTGCCTCCGTCGATCGGCGTCTGGCTCGCCCTGGTCTGGCTCGCATGTTCGGCCGCACGCTCGATGCCGAAGCCGAGGCAAAGCTGCGCGATTCCCTGGAGACCCCGGAGCAGACCGAAGCCCGGCGCCTGCGCTCCTTCAACATGGCCCGACTGCGCGGTCGTGTGGGAGATCCGCATGCTCCGCCGTTCGGAAACTGGGAAGATATGCGCTTCTCGGCGCCGTCGATGTTCCGCGGCCGAGAGATGACGGTTCAGGGTGGCGAGGTCTGGGTCGGCTATCAGCTGGCGCTCGCCTCCGAGGATCCGGCCGAGAACTTGGCCATGCTGCGCAGGCTCAAGGCCGAAGGTCACAAGTTCATCGTGCCCGCCAAGACGCTGGCGGATGCCAAGGCTGGCGTCTTCGTCGCCGGCATGCCGATCGTGGCAGCCGAGGGTGCGGTGCGTGGGAAGCTCATCGCGCCCTCCTTGAGCTTCAAGAAGCTCAGCCAGGCATTCGGCGAAAGCCCCTTCGCCTACTTCGAGGAGATGGCTCGGCGCAAGAATGCCCGCGCTCCCAAGGCCAACAAGGTCATCGATCTGGCCGAGTTCCGCAGCCGGTTCCAGCGCGTCGAGCGCAACGATCCGATCATGGCGACATCGACGATGCGCCCGGATGTGGTGCGCCAGGTTCTGATCCGTGTCGGGGAGGAGAGGCTCACCGTCGTCGACCCCCATACAGGTGCGGAGCGCGCGTTCGATCCGGCAACGATGGATGCAGGCCGCTATCAGAAGGAAGATGGGTTCGGTCTGCCTTGCGGCTTTGTCGAGATCGACGCCTATGGCGGCTTCGCCCATCTCGACGAGCAGGAGCGCTACCACAACGCCTATGGGCCCGCCATCGTGCCTCCGAAGGCCAGCAACGAGCGCCAGCGCTACGCTGTCGATGGGGTGTTCATGACCCGAGCCGAATTCGCTGACCGGTCGATGGCCGATCGTGTCTCGGTGCGTCGCGAGCCTGAGCCGGAACCCGAAGTGCAGTCCAACCTGCCGCGGCCAAAGCCCGGCTTCAGGCTGTAATCCGCCGACGGGGCTGCTGGCCCCCGGTATGGCGCATCGAGGCGCCGATGCGGACTTCGCCGATGGCCCGCTCGGCTGCCTTACCCTCGCAGAATGGGTCGCTGGCGCGCATGTCGCCAGGATCGCTGAGCCTGGCTGCAGGGGTATCCCAGAGCGAGGCAATGGCAGCGACAGCTTCCGATCGTTCCGCGGCCGCCCTCGCCTGTT
Source organism: Bosea sp. RAC05 (assembly GCF_001713455.1). Taxonomy (NCBI): domain Bacteria; kingdom Pseudomonadati; phylum Pseudomonadota; class Alphaproteobacteria; order Hyphomicrobiales; family Alloboseaceae; genus Allobosea; species Allobosea sp. RAC05. The sequence goes on along the minus strand of NZ_CP016463.1, from coordinate 403,068 downwards.
CCTGAAGTCGCGACGTCGAGGCCTTGGCCAGCCCGATCGCACAGGCCACAAAGCTCTCCTTGTCGAGGATTTCAGGCGCCATTGCGAGAGCTGCAGTCGCCTGCATTTCGGTCAAACCGAGCTCCAGCGCGAAGGCATTGAGCTGGACAGCCAAGTCTTTCCCGGCGGGGTCGAGGATCGAAAGAATGTGGTTTAGTGCGTCCATGACGCATTCATAGCAACTCGACGGATTGAGGCGAGTCCTGAAGCTTCACCCATCGGACTTGTCCACAGGATCGGATTCGCAGTCCTTCGCTGAGAAGGAAGCTCAGAACTCTCCGGCAAAGAACGCAGGCTCTTCCAACTTCGCTGGCGCGATGGGGCGGGTGCGCTCGATGAGCTTCCACTCACGGGCGGTTTTCATCAGCTTCTCGCCATCCAGGCCCATGAAGGTCACGTAGAGGTCGATGACCTGGAAGATGAACCGCTCACCGTGGGGAGCCTCGCCGGTCAAAACGTAGTCGAGCGTCGCAATGTGGGCCATCTCATGCAGGATGGTCTGATGCGTCCTGCCCCAGTCGGCCAGGGTGATCGTCCCGGAGGTGGTAGCGAAACAGTGCCCTCCCTGAACGAATGTCAGCTCAGGGACCCGAACACCGAGGTGAAGGGCCACCATCCTGACGAAGTCAGAGCACTCGTCCCTGGACATGATCGCAGCCTGGAGGTGCCGATCGATGTTGGTCCTCTCCCACTCATAGACCCGGCCGACGTTGGCTCGCTCCCACTCATAGGCCTTGTTGAGCGTATGATCGTGCCAGCTGGACAGATTAAGGATTGGTTCTGACACTGTGGCTCTTCCGGTTGGCGCTGGTGCGGCCGATGGAACGGTTAAAACTCGCAGGCGAAGAGAGGTGGCTGCTCCCATTTCGCTGGAGCGACGCACTCGTCTTTCAACACGCCCATCCTCCTCGCCGCATCGGTCAACTGCGTCGGGTTCAGCCCCAGAAAGGTCGCATAGAGGTCGATGACTGTCGCAACGAACCGGTAGTCATGGGGTGGCGTGCCGGCCAGGATGTAGTCGAGGTTCGCGATGTGAGCCATCTCATGCAGGATCGCCTGTTGCGTAGCGCCCCAATCAGCGAGTGTCATTGATCCCGACAGGTCGGCTGCACATAGCGCTCCAGGCCTGAACGTCAGGTCCGGGATCTTGACCCCGAGATGGTGCGAAACTGTGCGGACAAACCGATGGCATTGCTCCCGCGTCAGGACGGCAGGCGCGAGTGGCCGAATGACATGCAGCCGCTCCCACTTGATGACGTCTTTCATCATCCAGTCGCCGCCCCAGTCCGCGTAAGGATCTGGCTCGTCGTGGTCATGCGGGAGCTTTGTCGGCATGGAACAATCCGTCGTGATCGGGCACCGAGCATGACTCAATTCGTGACGCTTTCAAAGGTCCGTGGATAATATCCTTCATTCCTTGCGAAGCAGTCCGATTCGCGGCTAACCATCGGGAATTAGGTCCGATGAATTGGATGCCGCCTTGCTCCCAGCAACCCTCAACGACACGCTTGCAGCCACGACCGGCGTCGAAAGCGCCACGGTTCGTGCCTACATGCGGGTTCTGAGGGAGAACGGCTACCTGTCGAAGCACGGTCGTGGGATCGCAGCAGCCAAGATGAGCGATCGCGACGCATCCGTCTGCCTGACTGCACTGGCCGGTGCGCCTCGCCCGCTCGATGTGCTGCCTCAAGTCAAGCACTTCTCGAAAACCGTCTTCTCCCAGGGCGACAGTGGCGGACTCCTTGGAATGCTCAGCGAGAAGGGAAGCGGCATCGATGCCGTTGCCGATCTCATCCGGCTCTACACGCAAGGCCTCGTCGAGCAGCATTTCGAGACTATCGAGGTCGAGCCCGCCATGCGCCACAGCTCGATGGACGTGGTCTTTCTGACGACGGCGCCCGTTTCAATCCAGTTCCGGATCATCAAGAACGGGCAGCTCTTGGAAGCCCGGATGTATCAGGACCCCTCCGACGACATCACGCCGCCGGATCTGCGATCGTATCGAAGGGTCAGTGGACGCACATTCGACGCCCTGGCGGCGTCGTTCCACGCGACAGTGCGCGAGGACCTCTGAGGAGGCCTAGCGCTTCTTGCCCTTGACCGGGGCGGTGTCGGACGATTTCTCGACTTTCGCAGGCGCTGACCCCGGCCGCGGGCAGGCGGTATCGATGGTCTTCTTGGCGGTGGTGAAGCCGTCGAGCTTGTAGACCTGGATCACGAGGCCATCCTTCCGGAACCACGTCACCCGTGCTTCCTTGCCGGCTTCCAGCGCCGCAACAACCTTCTGCTCGGGCTCGCCTGACCGGACAAAGCCGGCGCCGTTGTAGATCAGCAGCCCGAATTCCTGGCCGTCGATGTCGAGCGTTCCCTCGTTACCGGTGTCGTCGCCGAACCCAGAAACCACCACCACGCCATTGTGGTTGTCGAGCTTGGGGGCGTTCTTGATTGCGATATAGGGCCGCGCAGCCGGCCGCACCGTCACCTCGGCAGCAGGGTCCATGCCGAGCAGCGCGAAGCACTCCCCGTCCTTGGTCCATGTCTCCCAGGCGTGCGCGCCCTGGATGCCTGTGCATGTGGCGGCGATCAGCGCAGCCACTCGTACCAACCTCAACATCAATCGACTCCTTGCCGACGATTCGTATGAATTTCGGACGACTATCCATGCCGCTCGCGAGCCCGTCCATACGCATCTCCTCGATCGCTTCTTTCTTTCATGGATAGCCACCACAATCTGCGCATCAATCGTGTGATCGCGCCCTGGAGAATGTGATGAAGCTCGTTTTGGAGATCGTGAAGTGCCAGAACGGCATCTACGATCAGAAGCGCCCCTACACCGTGCTGGTCGGACGGACCGACAACAGCAAGTGGATCAAGGCATTTGCCTGGGATCAGGTGGGCACCAAGCTCCTGGAGAAGATCGAGGGTCTGCTGCAACCTGACGAGGACGTCGCGGCTCGTCGGATCATGGTCGACTGCGAAGGCTACTGGAGTGCCCGCACCAAGGAGCACAAGGACAAGCCGGCGACTGTCGAGCACAAGTTCATCATCAAGACCTTCACGATCCTCAATGGCCCGTCCCTTGAGGCCGCCCGCATGCGCCTCGACGCCGGCGTTGCGCTGGCCGAGGCCGAGAAGAACCGCCAGAACGATGATCTGCTGTCAGCCTATCGCATGCTGGAGAGCTACGTGGCGTCGATCGCGCGCTGCCCCGCTCCTTCGCAGACCATCGATGCGCCCACTGAAGAGGTCGAGGACGCTCCTGACGAGATCTCCGCCGATGGCCCCGAGGAGGCCGCACAGCGCCGCTTCCGCGAGGCAGATGCAGCGCGCGGCGCAGGCTCTCCTGAAGCGGTCGATCAGGCTGTTCCTGTCGTCAAGCCGGATGCCGAGCCGGTCCAGAGCCTGAGCGAGCCCGAGGGTCTGGCGGACGCAAACGCCGCGATCGAGAGCTCCGCTGCGCCTGTCGACACGGTCTCGAAGGGTGATGCGCCCGAGCAGCTCGACACGGCTGCTGACCACACGGCTCTGGTGGATGAGGATGCCGATCAGACCTTCGGCAACGAGGACGGCGAGCCCGCAGCTGCGGCCGAGGTTTCGGTTGAGGCTACGGTGCCCACCGACGAGCCCAAGGTCGCTGCACCTGTCGAGCGGCCGCTGATGGCTCGCCGGCCTCCCCCGCCCCGCCGCCTGCCGGCCGCATCGCCTGCTCCGGGCATGTGACGATGCTGGTCAGCATTTCACGAGTGACGAAAGACGGGTGCCTTCACGGCGCCCGTTTGTCGTCTGGCCTCGAGGCCGTGGCCACTGATCTTGCAGAGCCTTCGACAGCTGCAGTTGAGGTCGACTGGGAGACTCATTTCGACGGCGGGTCCGTTCTCGACCAACGTATGCTGGTCTACCCCGACGGCCGGCATGCGTTGTTTTCGAGGCTGGCGTCGGTCGAAGCCATCGTCGGGAGCGATGTTGCCTTCTTTGAGGGGACACGGGCTCGCTACGGGCGTGTGGATGTCGTGGACGGGGACAGCCTGCACGTTCTCTTCGATGGAGAGGGTGAACATGACCCCATCTGCCTGCCACTCTCGCATCCAGCACTGCCGGGCAGCATCGTGGCGACCGTTCGTTTCGGCGAGCTTCCTTCGGTCGGCGTCGACATCACCGATGAAGTCCTCGCGCTGCGCCACTCGGATCTGGCGAAGCTGAAGGACATGTCTCTGTCCGGGTCAGGCGATCTGCCTCCTGGGCTGGCTGCGAGGCTCTTCGGCGCGAGTTCTGTCGAAATGGTCGGCGCGATCTCTGCCTTCTTCGGCAGGCTGCCGTCTGCCGGCAACGCAGGCGCACGGGTCGCACGGGAGATCACGGCAGCAGAATTCGAGTGCCGTCGACAGGTTCATTACGGGCTGGCCTTCTCGACGCTCGCGCCGGGCCTCTAGGCCAGCCTTCAGGAATTCTGGGGTAAGGCGACCAGCGAGGCCAAAATGCGCGTCTCGTGGTCGCTCTGTGCGCCTGCAAGCGCTCTTGCCAGGGTGGGCGCGTGCGAGATCTGCACTCTAGCGGCGTCACCTTCGTGGATGGTCAGCTTGAACCTGTTTTCGGTCCAGGCGCCGAACTCAAGCACCTCGTAAACGGCACCGGTGCTGGCGCGAGCAAGATGGCGGTACTGACCGCAGCTTTCGAACTCCAGTGGCCGGATGGCCCAGCCGTCGGCAACTCCCGGCTTCTTTTCCGGCAGCACTTCGCTCATGGCTCGTCGATCTGAATGAATCCGCCCGGCGCCGGAGCATAGGCTGCCGGCTCAAGCACTAGGTCCATTTCTGCCTTCAGGCGATGAGCCAAGCCCGTATAGCGGCTGGAGGTGTCGGCTGAGGCCGCGGCATTGCTGATGGTCTCAGGCGTCCCCACCAGCGTGCAGATCTTCTTTGCCCGCGTCACGCCGGTGTAGAGCAGATTGCGCTTGAGCATGTTCGACTGGCTGCGATGGCAGGCCATGATCACGACCGGGAACTCGCAGCCCTGGCTCTTATGGACCGTGGTCGCGTAAGCCATCTCAAGATCGTCGCAGTCTGTGGCGTTATAGATCGCAGCGAAATCCTGGTAGTCGACCCGCATGTACTGGTGCGACTTGCCGTTGTCGTCCTCCTTCATCCCAACGAAGCCGACGATGCCGATCTCGCCGTTGAAAACGCCTTTGATGTAGTCGTTGCGCGTATGCATGACGCGGTCGCCGATCGTGAACTGGCGGATCCCGAAATCGGCCGTGCGCCCGTCGCCCTCGATAACGGGGTTGACCACCGCCTTGATGGCCTTGTTCAGCGCATCGACACCGCAATCATGGCGCCGCATCGGCGCAAGGACCTGGATGTCCTTCATCGGGTCGAAGCCCATCTCGGGCAACTGGCGCGTGAAGAGGTCGACGACCCGCTTGATCAGCTGAGAAGGCTCAGCGACGTTCTCAATCGAGAAGCCTTCGACCCGGCTGACGCCAGGCTCCAGAGGTGGCAGGCCCTTGTTGATGCGACTGGCTGCCGTCGGGATCGGGGAATCGTTGGACTGGCGATGGACGACGTTGAGTCTGGATGTCGGGATCACGCCGGACTGGATCAGATCGCGCAGCACCTGTCCGTCGCCCACGGAAGGGAGCTGGTCGACGTCGCCGACGATGGTCAGGCCACTGCCAGAAGCGATCGCCTGGACGAAAGAATGGGCCAAGCCGAGGTCGACCATCGAGAACTCGTCGACGATGAACCAGTCGTCGTTCATCTGATTGTTGACGTCGTGGACGAAGCGCCCTTCCTGCCACTGCAGCAGGCGATGGCAGGTCGATGCATCGCGGCCTGAGACTTCCTGCAGGCGCTTGGATGCCCGACCTGTCGGAGCCGCCAGGCAAACCTTTCGCTCGAAGGTCGCCAGTGCGTGAACGATCACTTTCTGAGTGGTGGACTTGCCTGTGCCCGGGCCACCGGTGATCACGCAGACCTTGTTGGTCAGCGCCATCATCGCTGCGTCCCGCTGGCTGGGATCGAGCTCGATGCCGAGATCGTACTCCGCGGCCGCGATCGCTTCAGCCGCGGCCTCCCTGTCGAGCCCGTTGTGGGAAAGAAGGCGGGCCAGATGCTTCGTCAGTGATTTCTCACGCTCCAGCACACCAACAGAGATCGCAAGGCCGGTGAGCTCGTCGAAAACCGCACTCTCGCCGTTGAGGGCTTCATCGACATGTTGCGCGACGATTTTCTCGCTCAGCCCGGCCAGCCGAGCCGCCTTTTCGATCATGATCTCGACCGGCAATCCGCAATGACCGTCGGTCTGCGTGGCCGTGAACAACACCGATCTCATCGCCGCGCAGATGCGCTTGGGTGAATCGGCAGGATGGCCAAACCGCTTTGCGATATCGTCAGCCGTCTTGAATGCCATGCCGCGGACACGCTCGGCCATGCGCCAAGGGTTTTCCTTGATCTGGACCCGAACGGTGCTTCCGTAGGCCTCAAGCACGCGGCGGATCATGCCGGCGCCGAGCCCGAGGTCGCCGAGAAAGACGACCAGCTCGGGCTGCATGGCATTCTTGACCCAGGCCTCTGCGATCGCCTCGGCCTTCTGCCGATCAATGCCGGCTTCGACCAGCCGGTCGGGCTGGTCCATGACGTCCTTGGCCTCGTCGCCGAAATGGGCAACCAGCTTCAATGCAGATCTGTGGCCGACGCCCAGCACGGCACGGCTTTTCAGCCAGGTGACGATACCGTTCTTGGTCTCGGGCGCGTGCTGAAGCACCAGCTCGGCCTTGAATGTGCGCCATCCTTTGTGACTGCCCCAATGGCCACGCCCGGTGATCATGTCCTCGGGCTCGACGTCGAACGGGCATTTGGTCGCCATTGAAAAGGTCTCTCGACCCTTCTGGACCTTGAGGACGGTAAAGCCGTCGTTGGCGCGATGCAGAACGGAAACCACCTTGACCTTGATCTCGGTCAGTTCGGGCTCCTGCTCCTTCCGTGCCGGGCGCGGGGCCTCATCCACTTCCTGGGACGGAGGGCGACCATCATCGAATTCGTCCTCGGGCGGCGCAGAAGACCGCAGAGCCGACAACCCCGATTTTGGTTTGGTCAGATTCGGTGGAGGTGCTGCAGCCGGAACCTGCGCCTCTACGGGCCGCTGAACAGGTCGAGACGCAAGTGATGGCAGCCGCGGAGGCGGACGACGTGGCGGCGGCGGCATGCGAACCGCATAAACCGGAGGCTTCGGGTTCGCGCTCTGAAGCTGAACCGGACCCGCAGGCGCTGTCGCGGGTGGCCCGGCGAACAGATCCCCCTGCCCTGCCGGTGGCGGAGCTTTCCTGATGCGAGGGGGAGGAAGGTGTCGCATTTCAATCCATAAGCGGGCGCCCGATCACGTTCACATTTCGGTCCAGGGATGCGAATGTCAATGATGCGGGAAGGCCAATCCATTCTTTTGCGAAGGATGGATTGGCGATTTCGAACGCCAGGCTCTTGCGATTGTGCCGTTATCCTTCGACACTGGAACGATCTTGCACGATTTGCGCCCGAGAGGCCCAGGAATGAGACACGTCGTTGCCGCTCTGGCCTGGCTGATGATCGCTGCCTTTCTCTCACCCGGCATGGCTCAGCAGGGGTGCGGCAGCTTGTCTGTCGAGCCCTTTGTGAAGAATGTCCCGTTCTTCGGCACCAAGATGACGCCGGTGCGGTCGACCAGCCCCGAAGTTCTCAGTTTCGTCCATCCTGACGACGCACGGCTTGCGGTCTCGTTTTTCCTCAGGGCGCGGACGACAGCTGTCGAATCCCGCTCCGACTTCCTGCAGAACCTGAGATCTCGCCTGGATGCCGAAGTGGCATCGCGGCGGGCTGGTGGTGCCGTCGTGGAGAGTGGCATTTTCCCCTACGATCCGGTGGCCTGGACGGTCGCGACCAGGTCATCGCGTCAGGACGGAGCCGATGTGTCAGGCGAACTCGTCATCCGCCTGACCGCCACGTGCCAGCTGGTTGCGTCCTGGAACGTCTATGAGACGTCGGTCCTGGCAAAGCGCATCACAGAGATCACGAACGCCCTGGATGCCGTACGCCTCCTGTCCGTGCGTCTGCTGCCGGCATCTGAGTTTCTTCCGGATCGCCGCATCCCCTCAGGTCCGTCTTCCCTGATCTTCGGATTTTTCGGGCCGCTCGCGGCTGCCGGCGTGATCATCGTGCTCTTGCGGGGCTGGCTGAACTACGATCGCCCAGGGCTGCTGCCGCGGATCATCAGCGGCGCCGGCGCTGTGGTGGGCGTCTACGCAATTCTGGTCCAGTCTCCCGTCTATCGTGAAGCTATCGAACAGTTCCGCTACATCGATAGCCTGTTGCTCACAGGTTGCGCCACGCTGTTGCTGTTGATCGCTGTCGTCTCCGGAAATCAGAAGACGGCTCTCACGGCGTACGCGGCTTCTCTCTGCGCAGGCCTCTCGTTGGGGGTGTCCGCCTGGTTCGGCTGGTCGCCTGTCGATGCGATCGCCCCGTCACTGTCGGCTTTCTTCGTCTTCGTCGGCTTCTTCGGGCTCCTCTTGTGGGGCATGCAGGCCAGGCCCACCGGCATCCGCGGAATGAGAACCGCCGCTGCAGCGCGATGACTGCTGAATTCGATCCATTCGACCTGCTCGGCTTGCCAGAGACGGCAGATGAGGCTGCGGTCAAAGCCGCGTACCGTCGCCTCGCCAAAGACTGGCATCCGGACAAGGGAGCAAAGCCCGAGGACGTCGAGCGGTTCAAGGCCCTCAACGCTGCGCGTCAATGCCTTCTCGATCCTCAACTGCGTGCGCGGGCGCTTGCCCAACGCGCTGCCCGACGCAAGCCCTCGTTCCATGAGGGCTTTGATCAGGTCTTCAGGGACATGGAAGCGGCAAGCCAGCGTCGCGATCACCGCCGCGCAGCGCCACCCCCGGTACGCGCGGAGATAGAGATCTCTCTGGAGCAGGCCTACCGTGGCGGCGTGGTGTCTCTCGGTGGGCATCAGGCAAGCTGTACGGGTTGCAAGGGCCTCGGCCGCGTCGAGGTTCCTGTCGGAGTTACCTGTCCCTCTTGCCGGGGTCACGGCATGTTCCAGCAGTCCTATGGACTGACCACAGCACGGATTGCCTGTGTCGACTGCTCATCGACCGGGAAAATTCAATGGTGCGTCTGCTCGACCTGCCAGGGCTATGGCGCGGCCCATGGCAAGCTCGGGAAAATCCGGGTGCCAGCAGGCATCGAGACAGGCTCGATCATCAAAGAGACCGGCAGGGTCTCTGGCGCGGATCTCGAAGTCAGGGTCACGATCAAGCCGCACCAAGTGTTCCTGAGGAAGCAAGATGACCTCGTTGCCCGGATACGGATCCCCGTCTGGGATGCGGCGCTGGGGTGTACGAGGAAGCTGACCGCCATCGACGGCACGATCGTTGCCGTGGATTTCTCACCCGGTACCCAATCGCGATCAATGCGCAGTTATGGCGGTCTGGGCATGCCCGGAGCTGATGGTCGCCGCGGTGCCATGGTGGTCATCGCCGATGTCGTCATTCCCGATGCGAGCGTCGGCGAGAGCCAAGTCCTCTTTTCTCAGATGCGTGCCAGATTGGGGGCCAGCGCAGTCTGACGGTCAGGCCGCGTTGCGCCGCGGCATTTCATCCAAGGCGTAGTTCTGAACGAGATAATCGACCAGCATGCGGCGGCCCATCCTGCGCCAGTGGTTCGGCAGGTAGCTCTTCACCGCCTCGAAGTGCAGATCCGCGATCATGGTCTGGCCCTCGATGGTCAACGCGCCGGATTTGACGTCGGAAAGCGTCTCGGCAGAAGCATGAGCCCGCTCCACCCGCTCTGCAAGTGCCGGCAAGGTCTCAAGCCCGATCTGGCGCAGCAGGCCCTCCAGCGCCGACACGTGCTTCGTCAGCGGGTCGACGTTTCCCGGTCCCAGGTGCTGAACGATCTCCAGCCGCCATTCCGCACTGATGTCGTCACCTTCCTGGTAGGGCGTGAGGCGCAGCTCGGCGGTCGAGGAACCCTCATCGCAGGTCAACGAAACCAGAAAACAGGCACCCGAGGCCGCATCGGCGACGAAGCTTGCGACGCAGTGGTTCATCTTGTGGCCCTCTGCGAAGATGGCGTCCTCAGTCACCAGAGGCGTTATCGCGACGCCGGCCACCGTTGTGGCTGCGCTCATGGGATGGGGGTAGAGGTCCGCCATCAGCATGTCCTCGTCCTCGTCGGCGTGGACGCGATGATTCAAGCGGATGGCCTCGATCTTCTTGCGGAGGACCTCTGAATCTGAGGTAATCGAGGCATGCCAGCGCTCGTTGAGAGCTTTGAGAGCGTGAACGCGTCGACCGGCCGGGAACAGGGCATCCAACGATGCAGCACCAGCCTTGAAGCGCACGATACCGCGCTGCATGTCCATTGCATTCAGGGATCTCGCCATCCAGCCATAGACGTCCTGCAGGCCCTTCCCCGGATAGCAGAAGCGACCATCGTCATCGCGATGCGCCAGCAAGATCCGCGGTATGTCCGCGAGCAGACTGCTACGGTCTGACTGGTCTTGAATCACCAGGCTGATGGCTGCCAGCTCCGCGCGACCCAGAAGTGGAACATGGGGGTCGTGCTTATAGAGGGCATCGAGGCAAGCAATCAGCGCCGCGGCCGGCGCCGATAGCTTGCCTCGCATGGTGATTGCGACCTTCACGGCCTTGGGGTGCAGTGGCCTGGCGAGCTTGCATCTTAGCCGGATGACCTCCTCGATCGGACGGCCGGCGGTGATGAGGTGCACGAGCTCGTTGCTGATCTTTTTGGGGTCGAGCCACTTCAGAACGGAGAAAGCCTGGTTCATCCGGGTGTAGTGCTGCTCGTCCCATCCTGCCCTGGCGAGAAGAAACTTCTCGATCGCCTCGAAGGAGACGAACGCACCGCCCACCCTCGAGGCGTAGCGCTGAAGCTGTTCAGACAACGACCGCCGGAATTTTGCGATCGCGGCCTGATTGCCGATGGCACCCGCGCGCCGAATAACATGGATCAGGCGCTTCCGATCGACCTCGTCGAGTAAAGGGGATGTCCGATTGAGGAAATTGCGGACATGATCATGCATCGGCACCACGTCTTCGACGCCGAATTTGGTCTCACGCCCCGCCAAAATCGCCTGGTCCACTGCCGCGCGCAGTGCCTGGTCCCCCGCGTCGGTGAAGGTGAAGCCGGCATGATCGCGCTGCATCACGAGCTCAGCGATATGGACCTGTGTGCACCCAGGGTCGGATACCGCAAGCACCTTGAACACCGGGCCGGCAGACCCTTCCGACTGAAGCAGCAGGGCTGAATGCCAGCCGCTGCCGTGACCAGAAACGAAGCGGCTGGTGCGGCGCATCGCGAAGTCCGTGACAGCGAAACGCATCATCGCGTCCACTGCAGGATCTTTCGACAGCGGACGAACTCTCGCGAGCCTCAGCCCCGATTTTTTCGCGAGAGCGGGAACGAACGGACCATGCAGCTGAACTGGCAAAGCCCGGCGATGCGCTACGGCGTGTGCAATCGCAACCGCATCCTCGGGACCCGCAACGCGATGCCCAACGGTGCGGTTTCCTTCCTTGATGGCCACCACGGCGGCGATGGCTTTGGTGTCGACGTACTTCTTTGCGATCGCCTGGCAAGCGCGTGCGAGGCTATTTGCGGTGCGCAGCGACTTTGGCGCGACCTCGGCAATGGCCGCAACACACTCGACGAAGCCCACGAGGTTGCGGAGCTTCACAGCAGACGGGGCAAGGCTTGCCGCAACTTCACGCATGAACAGGGTCTCAGAGGATTGAACGTCACATCCTTGAGGTTTGCGCTCGATTAGTGCGAGTCGATTCTGTCAATGCGGCGACGCTATCCACCAACGGCTTGGTCAGGCGTGTTTCGCGTCGCCAGATCCGCCAGTCCCTCGACAATGATGACCTGCGCAGGCATCCCGAGTTCGGCACACACCGCTCCGAAGGTGATGACTTCCTGACGATCAAACCATCCTGCAAGAATCTTCGTGCCTTGCCGTGCTGCCGTATGGCCGTCGACGGGTCGAACAGCAGCAGCCTGCTGCTTTCGCACGAAATGGGAGAGCTTGAGCTCGTTCAGCACAGGGCCGATGCCATACGCGGCGAGCCGGATGTTTACCGCCTTGGCGATCGTCTCCTGAATGGTCTCGCCGGCGGCCGCCGCTCGCGACCTGATCTGATCCGCCTCATCGGATGGGAGGTAAGCCACGACCTGTCGGCGTGAACTCCGATCTGATGGCTTCCCGAAGCGTCCGGCGTTCATTTGTCCCTGCGGCGGCTCGATCTGAAGCGGTTCCAGGGCTGCTCCTGGCGCCACTTCTCCCGGCGAGAGCGCTGCTGCTCCCGTGCAGCGACCTTCTGTCGGGCAGCATCACTGTCGAGCAATTCGAGAAATGACTCAACCATGCCGTTATAGAAAAAGTCATCACGCCGGATGACTTCGATAGGGTCCTGCACTGCCAGGCCCGACCCATCTCTTTTAAGGAAGCCGTATTTAACCAGCCAGTTGCCGGCAGTCTCGAACTGCTCCAGCGACCCGCCATTCACGCTGGAATAAAGGTACAGAGCCCGATCAATGTCGACACGACACATTGGGTCCATTGTCGTGCAAACGCACACGAATACGGCATAGGCGTCTGCGGACTCATTAGCTCGCGCCATCACCGACCGAACAGCCGGCATGCCCCGCAGCCTCATGCGGAGGTATTCCCGGCGGCTATCCTCCTGAGTCATTAGATGGCGGTTCATGGGCAATGCATAGCATCGTCAATTCAATGAGTCGATGGATGCAGACCTTCTACATTGATTATGCACAGTGAAATGAGGGCGATACCGTCATGTACTCTTGCTTTAGTGCATGGAGGCAGGCTGTGCTTAATTTGAGCTTCAATCCTTTCTTGGCATCCCTGCGCCGTGGATAGCGCGTCAGCGGTCATTGACCTGTTCATTGAATCCCATGAAGGTCTGATGATTCAATTCATCTGACTCGCCAGGATTACCGATGGACAACGTCGAAGCCGTCACCGCCCCAGCCGCTCCCAAGGCCGATTATGGCGCAGGCAGCATTCGCGTCCTGAAGGGCCTCGACGCCGTTCGCAAGCGCCCTGGCATGTACATCGGCGACACCGACGACGGGTCCGGCCTGCACCACATGATCTGGGAGGCTGTCGACAACGCGATCGACGAGCATCTCGCCGGCCACGGCAAGACCGTCTACATCAAGCTCGGTCGTGACGGCTCCTGCTCGGTCACCGACGAGGGCCGCGGCATCCCGGTCGACATCCATCCCGAAGAGGGCGTTCCCGCGGTCGAGGTCATCATGACCCAGCTGCACGCAGGCGGAAAGTTCGACCAGGACTCCTACAAGGTCTCTGGCGGCCTTCACGGCGTCGGCGTCTCCGTCGTCAACGCGCTGTCGTCGCGCCTCGAGGTGTTCGTCCGCCGAAACGGGCGCGAGTACTTCATGGCCTTCGAAGACGGCGAGACCGTCGAGAAGCTGCGGGAGGTTCGCGACGGCGTCACCGGGACCGGCACGACGGTTCGCTTCACGCCGTCACCGCGCACCTTCACCGGCGTCACCAAGTTCGAGCGCTCGATCGTCGAGAAACGCCTTCGCGAGCTGGCCTTCCTGAACTCGACCCTGACGATCGTGCTCGAAGACGAGCGCGACGAGGCGCCGCCGCTGACCATGCATTACGAGGGCGGCCTGGCTGAGTTCGTTCGCTACCGCGACCATGCCCGCAAGTCCTTGCTCAAGGATCCCATCTTCGCCAAGGGCGAGCGCGGCATCGTCAACGCCGAGGTGTCGCTCCAGTGGAACGATGGGTTCGCGGAGAACATCCTCGCCTTCACGAACACGATCCCGCAGAAGGACCACGGCACTCACGTGGCCGGCTTCCGCGCCGCCATCACCCGCTCGGTTCAGGCCTATTTCGAGGCCAATCCGCCGGCCAAGAACATGAAGGGCGACATCGTCGCCGAGGACATTCGCGAGGGACTGACCGCGGTGATCTCGGTCAAGATGCCCGATCCGAAGTACTCATCGCAGACCAAGGACAAGCTGGTCTCGTCGGAAGTCACGACCCCGGTTCAGCAGATCGTCGCCGAAGCCGTCACCATGTGGCTCGACGAGAACCCGGCGGAAGCCAAGCTGGTGATGATGAAGATCGCCGACGCAGCACGCGGCCGCGAGGCGGCCCGCAAGGCGCGCGAACTCACCCGCAAGAGCGCGCTCAGCGTCACCTCGCTCCCCGGCAAGCTGGCGGACTGCCAGGAGCGCGATCCGGCGAAATCCGAGCTCTTCATCGTCGAGGGTGACTCGGCCGGCGGCTCGGCCAAGCAGGGACGATTCCGTGAGTTCCAGGCCATCCTGCCGTTGCGGGGCAAGATCCTGAACGTCGAGCGCGCTCGCATGGACAAGATCCTCCAGAACGAGCAGGTCGGCACGCTCATCACGGCGCTCGGCGCCGGCATCTCGACCGACTTCGATCCGGCCAAGGTGCGCTACCACAAGATCATCATCATGACGGACGCGGACGTCGACGGCGCCCACATTCGGACCCTGTTGCTGACCTTCCTGTACCGGCACATGCCGCAGCTCATCGAGGCCGGCTTCGTCTACGCCGCGCAGCCGCCGCTGTTCAGCGTGGCTCGAAAGCGTGGCAAGTCGAAGATCTACCTCAAGGACGAGCGTGCGCTCGACATGCACCTGTTCGAGTCGGGTCTGGACGGCGCCACTCTGACGCGGGCCGACGGCACGGTGCTCTCTGGCCCCGAACTCCTGGCCTACGCCATGCAGGCGCGCTCTGACGCGGCCTTGATCAGCGACCTGGACATCCAGATCGGCTGCCCGGAGCTGACCAGCTACGTGGCGATCTCCGGCGCCATCTCGCCCTACGCCTTCCGCGAGCCGGCAACCACCGCGGCCGCGGCCGCTCATGTGGCCACCAAGCTTTCCGAGCAGACTGGCCTGACCTGGACGGGCCGCGTCTCTGACGATGGGTATGAGATCACGCGCAAGTCGCGCTCGGGCATCATGACGACATTCCGGATCCGCCAGGAGATGTCGCGCCTGTCGGTCGCCAACGAGATCGCCAGCCGCCTCAAGGCCCTCAACGAGGCCTACAGCAAGCCATCGAAGCTGAAGTCCGGCTCCGAGGAGGTCATGATCTACGGCCCGCTCGATTTCTGCCGGACCGCCAAGGCCTGGGGCTCCGAGGGTACTGACATCCAGCGCTACAAGGGTCTGGGCGAAATGAACCCCGACCAGCTGCGCGACACCACCCTGGACCCTGCATCACGGACGCTCCTGCGCATCACGATCGCGGATGCCCAGGCGGCCGATGACATCATGTCGGTGCTGATGGGAGATCTCGTTCCGCCGCGGAAGGCCTACATTTTCGACAATTACGACAAGGCCCAGGTCGACGCTTGATCGCTGAGGTGTGTCCGCTTTAGCGCGGAATCCCGCTCGCTACTCGGGCAGGTGGCCAAACGCTTCCTGCCTTTCGACCATGACGGCTATCGTGGTCGTCATTCGGTCAATCATCGGAGTCAGCCATGCGCGCCAAGGATTACAATTTCAGCCAGAAGATCGTTGGCGGGATCACCTTCACGGCCTTTGTTGGTCGCGAGGGCCCGTATCTGATGGCAGAGGCTGGGCGGCAGCGCCTGGGTGACGTCCGTATCTCTGCTGGCAAAATTTTCCAGAACGGAGAACGCTGGTCCATCTGCAAATACGGACCGAGAGAAGTCCGTGTCGCTCTCCCGAATTTCACAAAGGAAGACGTCGAGACACTGGCACAGCATTTTGGTCTCGGTGTCGATTACCGGGCATCGAAAATTCCGTTTAACGAACTGGGCATGTTTTCGGACCTTTGCGATTGGGTCGAAGCGAACCCTGTCGCAGCCCGGAAGATCCAGCCGCACGAACCAAGCATGGGCGCCTGGCTCCACTATGTCACCGAAGCGCAGAACGCTGCCGCCGCTCCGAGCCTGTGAGGCTCCGGCCCTTGGAAGCGATTTGAGCTTTCATGAGATTGCTTTGCCTGTCCGACCTCCACCTGGAGCGCAAATCCGACTGGGAGTTTCCCGCTGATCTGCCTCCATTCGACGTCGCTGTCTTTGCCGGCGACGTCGACGCATCGCCTATGGATTCGATCCGATACCTGCTGGATCTGAAGGCGCTGCAGGATCGCCCGATCGTTTACGTTGCCGGCAATCACGAGCTTTATGACGGATTTCTGCCACTAAACGAGATCGCCGGCCTGGGAGCTGCATCCGGCAGCCGCCTTCATTATCTGGTCGGATCCCGCAACTCCGTCACCATCGAGGGGCAAACCTTCATCGGCTCGACGCTCTGGACAGATTACCGCCTCAGCGGCGATCGGCAGAAGGCGATGATCGAAGCC
Organism: Bosea sp. RAC05; assembly: GCF_001713455.1. Lineage (NCBI taxonomy): Bacteria > Pseudomonadati > Pseudomonadota > Alphaproteobacteria > Hyphomicrobiales > Alloboseaceae > Allobosea > Allobosea sp. RAC05. Next base: position 386,601 of record NZ_CP016463.1, on the reverse strand, counting down.
GAGCTCGGCATGGCAGATCACAAGCGGATCTTCGATTGGATCGACGGCGAGCCTGTCCCTTTCATGCCGATCGATGCGCTAAGGCGCCATCGCATCGAACTCGCTCACATGAAACGCGCCCTCCTGCATCATGGCCCGGGCGCGGTCGTTGTGACCCACCATGGGCCGTCACCGCGATCGGTGCATCACCGCTATGCCGGTGATCATGCCAACGCCGCCTATTGCTCAGACCTGACCCGGCTGATCGAGCGGACCAGGCCGGCGTTGTGGGTACATGGGCATATCCACGATTCCGTCGACTACCGGATCGGGTCAACGCGCGTTGTCGCCAACCCGAAGGGCTATGGTCCCGACGAAGGCGAGTGGCGCTGCGAGAACCCGGCCTTCGACGAGCGTCTCGTCATCGAGATCTAGGGCTCGCCGTCCACGGCAAATCAGGCCGCTGCCTCGATCCTTTGTGGTTCGCCCCCGATTCTCAGGTTAAATCTCAATCCATGGTCGCCGCACAGATTCGTGCCTCGATCCTTCGTCAGCAACACAGGACAGATCCACGTGCAGACCACTGCCCCGACGACGGCCCCCAAAGTTCGCTTCTTCTTCAAGGAGAAGGAGATCATCCCGACCACCACCGAGCGCTTCCTCGACCGCAAGTTTCGACGCATGCTGCAGTCCATCGGCGACAAGCAGGTCAAGAAGTTCGGTCACCTGGTCCATCCCGAGACCGGCGAGCGGCCTGAGATCTGGCTGGTGGTCGAGAACCCCCTGACGGGCAGCGTCAGCATTCGTCTCGTCACGGATTCCGAGCCGCTCCGCAGCTGGCTCAAGTCGAAGGGTGTCGTGATCGGCGAGGCCCTGCAGAAGGAAGGCGTCGACGAGCCCGCGGTTATCCCCGAGAATCCTTCTCAGGCCGCCTGATTTCACGCCTCAATCGTTGACCCTCTCAAGGACCATTGCATACGCTCCTTGGATCAATTCATTGGATCGAATCGCAATGACCCTCGCGACACCAACGGACGCCGCTCCTGAGCGCGGCGTCATTCAGCAGGACGGCGAAGTCGTCCTGCGTGAGCCCTTCATCGGGATGATCCATTGCGACCGCTTGGTCCTGGAAGCCGGCGCTGCCGTCAATGCCGAAATTCGGGTCGACGAGCTGGAGCTGAAAGCCGGCGCCAAGCTGACCGGACCGGTCGATGCGCTGCGCGTTCGCATCCACGACGGCGCCGAACTGACTGGTGAGCTGCGGGCTGAGCGGCTGACGGTCAAGGGGCGTGTCGTCGGTATCGTCATTGCCGGTCTCGTCCAGGCTGCTCGAACCGCCTCCTTCCAGGGCTTCGTCATCGCCGAGAGCTATGGAAGCGAGATCGGAGCCGAGGTGCGGGGATCGATGCGCGCCTCGGTTGGCCAGACGGCGCAGATCGCTCACATCGACCGCGATCGCGAGCGTGTCGTCCAGGGTGGGGTTGTCTCGCGTGAGGACGTCTGGAGCACGGCCTCGCGGCCCTATATGGCGCCCGAGCCCCCCGAGCGATCCACTCCGGCCCAGCCTGCTGCCCTGTCCCCGGCCAGCACTGATGTGAAAATCGAGCCGGCCGCTCCGATCCACGTTTCCGCTGCCGCGCCAGTGGCGCCTGCGCCGCGCCCTGAGATCGCTTCGGCTGTCCGGCTGGTCGATCCCGAGCGCCGCCCGAGCCCTCAGCCCGTCTTCAATGCCCCGCCTTCTCGCGCGGACGAATACCGCCCCCGCCTGATCTGACGTTTCCAGAACGCGAAAGCCCGACATGACCGAACAGAGTGCCCCGCCGTCCGGCGGCGATCGGATCGAGATCGCCGACATCTCGAAGATCTTCTCGCAGGACTACCTCGATTACGCGATGAGCGTGATCGTCAGCCGTGCCCTGCCGGACGTTCGGGACGGCCTCAAGCCAGTTCACCGCCGCATCATGTACGGCATGGAGACGGGCGGCTACGACGCCAACAAGCCCTACAAGAAATCGGCCCGCATCGTCGGCGACGTGATGGGTAAGTATCACCCGCATGGCGACCAGGCGATCTACTTCGCCCTGGTCCGCCTGGCGCAGGACTTCAAGGTCCGCCACCCCCTCATCGACGGCCAGGGCAATTTCGGTTCGATGGATGGCGATCCCCCGGCCGCCATGCGTTACACCGAATCCCGGATGACGCGTCTGGCGCACTTCCTGACTGCCGACATCGACAAGTCGACGGTCGACTTCAAGCCGAACTACGATGGCAAGGAGAAGGAGCCCGTCGTTCTTCCGGCTCGCTTTCCGAACCTTCTGGTCAACGGCCAGATGGGCATTGCCGTCGGCATGGCGGCCAACATCCCGACCCACAATCTGGGCGAAGTGATCGACGCCTGTCTCATCGTGCTCGACAACGAGCATGCGACGCTCGACGACCTGATGCAGGTCATGCCCGGCCCGGACTTCCCCACCGCCGGCATCATCATGGGGCGCAGCGGTATCCGACAGGCCTACCTGACCGGACGTGGCTCGATCATGATGTCGGGCATCGCCGTGATCGAGGAGGGCAAGCGCGGCCGCAATCGCATCGTGATCACCGAGCTGCCCTATGACGTCAACAAGACCTTTCTCGTCGAGAAGATCGCCGAGTACGTCAACATGGTCGCCAAGGCGAAGGTCGACGATGCGAGCGTCTCGCAGTACCGGCCCTTCGGCGGGATCTCCGATATCCGCGACGAGTCCAATCAGGAGTCGATGCGCGTCGTCATCGACTTGAAGCCCGACGCCGAGCCTGCGGTCGTGCTCAACGCGCTTCGCAAGTACACCGACTTCCAGTCGACGTTCGGCTACAACGCGACCTGCCTGAATTCCAAGGGTCAGCCCAACGAGATGGGCCTGCAGCAGATCCTGACCGAGTTCGTGGCGTTTCGGCGTGAGTGCGTGACGAAGCGCACGATCCACGAGCTCGACGAGGCACGCGGCCGGCAGCTCAAGCAGATCGCGCTCTATGCGGCGATGGACCGGATCGATCAGATCATCGCTCTGATCCGCTCGGCCGAGGACGACGACGAGGCTGCCTCCAAGCTGATGCAGATCGACTTCGCGATCACTGAGGAACTGGCGACCCTTATTCGTGACGCCGATCCCGACGCCGCGCCGGCCGCCACTTTCCGGCTTTCGCTTCCGCAGGCCAATGCCATCCTGGCAGTCAGCCTGAAGCAGCTCAGCCGCATGGGTCGCGACAAGATCGCCAATGAACTGCGGACGATCGCCGCCACCATCCGCGGCCTTCTGCCTATCCTGAGCGACCGCAGGGTTCTCGATAACGTCATCCGCATGGAGTTCATGGAGATCCGCGACAAGCACGCCAACAAGCGTCTGACCCGGATCGAGACCACCGAGGCCGATGAGATCGACAACGAGGCTCTCATCGAGCGCCGCGACGTCGTCGTCACGCTGACCAGCAGCGGCTACGTCAAGCGCACCGAGCTCTCGGCCTATCGCGCCCAGCGCCGCGGCGGCAAGGGCAAGACCGGCATGGAGACCAAGGACGACGATTTCGTCATCTCCACGAGCGTCTGCACGACCCGCACTCCGCTTCTCGCCTTCACCGCCAAGGGCCACGTCTACGCGATCAAGGCCCACCGTCTGCCCGACGCGAACGCGAACGCGAAGGGTCGCCCGATCGTCAACTTCATCGAGCTGAAGCCGGGCGATTCCGTCCGCTCACTCGTCCCTCTGCCCGAGGATCGCGCCAGCCTCGACAACCTGAACCTGCTCTTCGTCACCGATTTCGGCGACGTCCGGCGCAGCCGCGCAACCGACTTCTCCGACCTGCGTCGCGGCGGCAAGATCGCCATGCGCCTGGAGAACGAGGACGGCAGCAGCATCGGCAAGATCGTCTCGGTGCTGGTCGCCCGGGATGACGAGGACATCCTGCTGGCAACCGCATCGGGCCAGGTCATCCGCTTCCCGATCGAGGATCTGCGGATCATCGCCAGCAACCTGTCGACTGGCGTCCGCGGCATCTCGTTCAAGGGGAAGGACGGCAAGGACTTCGTGGTCGATGCCTGCATCCTGGCCCACACCGATGCCAACTGGATCGAGCGCGACCTCTATCTCGCCAAGGGCACGCTGTTCCTCAAGAAGGGCGACCTCGTCAACGAGCAGGGCGAGTCCCGGATCACCGACAACGTGACGGTCGAAGACGCCCCCGAAGCCGACAAGCCGGATCGGGTCAAGGTGACGCTGTCTGTCCCGCGCATGGCGGAGATGGCAGCCGAGGAGCGCTTCCTGCTGACCATCAGCGCGCTGGGTTACGGCAAGCGTACCTCCAGCCACGAGTATCGCGTCACCGGCCGTTCCGGCTCCGGGATCGTCGGCGCCGTCATCAACGAGGGGACCGGCGACCTGGTTACCTGCCTGCCCGTCAACGACGACGACGGTCTGGTCATCGTTACGGACGGCGGACAGGCGATCCGTACGCGGGTCAGCGACATCAGCTCGCTCGGACGTGCGACCAAGGGGGTTCGCGTCTTCTCGCTTCCAGAGGGGCAGAAGGTTTCGGGCGTGGCTCGGATTGCGTCCGACGACGGAGCGGAGGAGGGCCTCGAGGACGATGGTACTCCCAGCTCGCCGCTTCCTGCCGCTTCCCCCGCCCTCTCCACTGACATCGCCAACGAGGAGCCGTCCGAATGACCGGCCAAGCCCAACTTCACACCCTCCTGGCCGACGCCGACCGGCTGGCAATTTCCCGGCTGATCTTCGAGCCGCGCGTCAGCAGCCTGCGCAGCCAGATCTCTGCGCTGCAGGCCGATCTCGATGCTGTCCTCGAAGAGAGGCGTACCGGCGACGAAGCCTTCGAAGCGATCGGCCGTCAGATCGAAGTCTTCGGCATCGATCGCGACACGCTGGACAAGCTGGTGGAGAGCCGCCTCGCGCTGCTCTCTGGGATCGTCAGCGTTCCCTCGACACCGGGCTACGTTTCGCCGATCGCTGCTGGCGCAGCGGCGGCCGGTTCCTCGGCTTCGGTGGTCGAGAAGCCCGTGATGGCTGCGGTTTCTCCGGAGACCGCTCCGCCGGCATCGGTTCCGCCGGAGACGCCTGCAGTCGATGCCGAGGCTTCGAAGCCGCGACAGCGCCGCGCCCGGCCCGCCGCGGTCGTGGAAGTGGCTCCTGCGGCCGCGATCTCGGCGGCGGCGCTGGACACCGAAGATCGTTCGGGCGCGGCCGAGAACGGCGATCCGATGGACCAGGGTGAAGTTCCCGACGATGTTGCTCCGCTGGCCGATGATCGCGAGCCGGCATTGCACGAAGACGTCGTCGCGGCAGACCAGGCCGACTCCGGCGAACGCGAAGAGAGCGAGCCAGCCTCGGACGCCGCCCCGGATCTGAAGACAGAAGACGACGTGCTGAACCCGTTCGACCCCGCCCATGCTGCGGCCAGCGAGGTCATTTCTGCGCCGGCTGCCAAGGCCGAGCCCGACTTCGTTCCGTCCTTCGGTGCCGATCCCGTCGCAACTGCGAACGTGGTGAAGAACGAAGCCGATTTCATCCCGAGCTTCGAAACGCCCAAGTCAGCGGGATCCGGAGACGATTTCCTGCCTCCCTTCCTCCAGGGGCAGGGCTGACCACACTGTCCTGACCAATCAACATGGATTGGCAGGACAGTCCTTGAGAGGCGAGAGCGGCCGTGGTGTCCTCTCTCGTCGTTTGTGCAGTGACGATTCGTTGGAGAGGTAATGCGTTTCGATCGCCACAAGATCAGTCAGGCCGCCATCGCAGCAGCTTTCTGCGCGGCATTGTCTGCCTGCCAGACGACGAATACGCCGACAGCGACCGCTCAGGTCTCACCATCGGCCGCCGGCGTCGAGCCTGATATCCGCAGGATCCTCGCAGGTGGTGGCCTCGACCCCAATGCTCCGGCCGCCGCACGCCAGCAGGCTGCCCAAGCACCCGCGGCTACGGGTGTCGCCCAGGGGCTGGTGCCTGTTGGGCCTCCGAGCGCGGCATCGCTCGCCTATGCCCAGCAGCCGGGTGGAGCGCCACCTCTCGCAGCTGGCGCTGCGCCCTTGACCTTATCCGGTGCCGTCGTCCCGCCGCCTCCCCAGGCGCCTGCGATCGCAGCCGCGGTGGCTGCTCCGACATCCAAGGGTCGTCGCAAGGGAAAGTCGTTCGAGCCTATCCCCAACCTCGCGATCGTTCCGGTGGCGCCCACCCAGGCTGTGCCGACCAGTCCTGTGAGCACGATGCCTCTGGCAGCTGCGAACGGAGTTGGCGTGACCCCTGTCCAGGTCCCTGGTTTGCCGCCTGGCCTGCTGCAGGCTGCGCCGCAACTCCCGTCAGCGATGACCACGTCGATCGTGCCTGCGCCGCTCGTCCCGAAGGTCGTCGATATCACTGGCCCGAGCGCGATCCGTCTTCGCAACGCCGGCGCCGACGACAATGCGGCCAAGCGCGCCGAGGCCCCTGTCGCACCCGCAGCGCCCGAACCATACGTCCCAAAAATTCGTCGGTTTTGACCTGATAGGTCACAAATAGATCAGGGCGCGGCGGCGCTTTTGAAGCTCAGGCCTAAATTGGTCGATGTCGCAATAGCGAGCTGACAGGTGGGGTGACATTCATTCCTGGGGCGAGCGCGCGACAAGCTCTCCAGAAACCCAATTGATCATGGCAGCCAGAACCATTTTTTTGTCCCATCCCGCACGTCTTGCGGTCAGCACGAGCTGATGCATCCCGGCGTCGATCGCAGTGCATGCGTTGTGCACGGTTTCTTCGCCGCCTGGGAACTGTGAAGGGCTCTGAATATGGTACCGCACCATCTCGCGAAAAAATGGAACGATGAACTCAGGCGGTCCGTTTCCAGCCCAGTTCTGGACCGTTCGCACACTGAGATTATGCCGCCTGGCAAACTCGGCTTGGTTCACGCCCAATTTACTCAATGCTGCTTTGAACCCATCCCCATCCACGGTCTGGATCTCCTGATTCGTTGCCTGAGGCCATGCCTTGCATGCTTCTGGGCTAATCACGACCAATAATGGCTAGCTGGTTCGGACAGGAGCGAAGGGTGATTGTTTATCACGGGACAAATGCCGAGCTAGCAGCGATCAAGGCAGGTAGCTGGGTCACGACCGATATCGATGCCGCCCGGAGCTTTGCTGTCGAGAAGACGGCGGAAGCCGGCGGCATCGCGCTCGTTGCGGCCATCGATATCGATGAAGCCGCGATCGATTGGGATGCGCTCGGCGCTGTCGCTGGCGTCGAGGACGAGCGCGGGACGTTGCTTAGGCAGGCTGCTGTTATGACCTGGTCAGAGGTCCGCCCAGGCCCAGGTGGACCATGAAGGTCTACAGATAGCGCTGAGGCTTCACTTCACGAACGTCACAGCTCGCTCGGAGACCACCAGCTTGAAGCGGGCGCTGCCCCTGGGGTTTGCGCGATTGTCCCGCGGGCCGACCACGGTTCCGGTGTAGCTGATCTCGCCCGAACCGAACTCCAGGGCGCGCGGGTTGGTCCCGATCGTGTTGTCCGCCCGGCCGATCGCGGTCCATCGCCCGCCGACCTCCTTGAAGACGACAGCCATCTGGTCCATCGCGTTGCCGGTGGCATCATACTGGTAGCCGATGAAGGCGACTGCGATCGGCGCCGGGTCGTTCTTCAGCGTGCCATAGAACACCTTGGCATCGGAGGCCGTCTCCTTGAGGAGGCAGGTCGTCTCGCCCGTCATCTTGTAGCAAGGGATCCTCGTCCCCTGAACGTAGCGGGTGATGGCTGACTTGGCCGCGCCGGTCACTCCGTCGAGCTCCTGGGCCTGGACAGCGCACGCGGAGCTGGCCAGCAGGATGGCAACGGAAAGCTGATGAAACATGGTTCGTACTGAGGTCACGACTTGTCACTCCAATTCACCGGTGGCCCGGCTCTGCGTAGAAAATCTTGAAGGCTGTCGGCGAGCCGCACCTTCTCTTCAGTGTCTCGTATGAACACGCACACCGGTCGCTCTGGGCCGCTCGTGTCGAAGCCAAAAAACCAGCCCCCAGGGTCTGAGCCAAACACGAGAAAATCCCGGCAATAGAGCTCCGCAACGAGCCGGTTCACGTTCACAAATTCTGAGCCGCCTTCTCCGCGACCAATCCGGTAGAGTTCCCCAAACGTCGTCCTCTCCGCGTGCTCACCGTTGTCAGATTCGAAATCGATGGGGCCGATATTCGGCGACCCTCCATCGTGAGAGCCTATAAAATCGATCAGCTCTTGAGGAATCTTTGTGCAGAGATCGGCTTCCGCTGCCCGTACGTCCTCGCTTGTCAGCGGTACTCCGATAATCTCCCATTGAACAATGAGTGTCATCTTATGAAATACCTATGATATCTCGCTATTGATACCTAGATCGCTCGTCATGGCTGAATTTGTGAATTCATTATAGTTTTCTGCCACATAAATAGGATCAAATTCAAACGCTGGTATCAAAACAATAGTCGGATCAAATCCCTTTGTGAAATCGAAAGCGAACGAATTACCGCCTATATCGTCGGCAAATATGACGTATCCGGTAGTGTGTGATCTCACTTTCCGATTTATCATTGTGAACGGCGAAATTTTGCCGCCTTCTGACTTCAAAGAGATGATCTCACACAGCTCCGTTCGTATGTCGAGATTGCCTCCGCGCGGATTGCAGAATGGCACGATCCAGCATTCTGGGCGTCCCCCATCATTCTTTTGAAGCAGGGTCCTGAATGCTTGTGGAAAGCTAAATCCGAATTCCTTCTCCGCTTCAATAATCTTGCTTTCGGGCAGATCTGACCCGCCAATCCATTGGATCCTGCTCTCAGCCACTTTCATACCGGTGTGAACTGCCTTCGATAGGACGGACGCCGTTAGGAGCGTCCGAAGTCATCTATTGCGCCAGCAATTCGATGGCCTGGCCGGATCCGTCATATGAACTACAGGTTACGTCGAAGGGGATTTGATCACCAGCATTTTACGAACTCGCATATTTATCCTTGAGGGGCCACCGGCATCCAGTCACAATCCTTCATCTGAGGATTCGGTGCCGCATTCATGTTCCTGTTCCGCCTTCTGGCTGCTGCTGTCGTCGCCATCGTTTTGATACCCTCGCTGGCAATGGCAGCATCCCCGTCCTGGCTTCGTGTTCGCGACGCAGCCATGACCTGGCGCGAGCGTGGCAACCCGCAGAATGCCTATGCTCTCGTCGCCCAGCATCGAGGTGCCACCGCCGCTGAAGAGGTCGATCGGAACTTCGTCGCTGGCTTTCTGGCGTTGCGCGCACTCGGTCAGAACGAAGTCGCGATCGGTCATTTCAAGTCGATGGCGATCGCGACCGCCGGCCTACGCAGCTCGGAGGACCCGGCAGCTCTGAGGGCCATGGCTGGCTACTGGCTCGGTCGAACCCTGCAGGTCATGGGCAAGGGTGAGGAGGCACGAACTCTCTACACGACCGCGGCGATGTACCGGAACACCTTCTACGGACTGCTGGCCGCCTCGCAGGCTGGACTGGCCGACACCACCAGCGCGATCGCGGCGGTCGCTCCTAACTACCCCAGGCCAGAGCTGTTCTGGCACGACCCGCGGATGAACAAGGACTTGGTCCTGGCGATTATCAAGACCGAGAGCAATTTCAGGTCGCAGATCGTGAGCTCGGCCGGCGCCATGGGCGACATGCAGATCATGCCTGGCACAGTGCGGGCGATCTCACGAAAGACAGGTGTGCCGCTCGACCCCCGGCTCGTCGCGAGCAATCGGAATTACAATGTGGCCGTCGGCTCGCACTATTTCGCCGAGATGCTGACCCAGTACAGCGGCAACGTCACGCTCGCGGCGGCCGCCTACAACGCCGGCCCCGGCGCCTCGAACGACTGGATCCGTCGCTTCGGCGATCCTCGAGGCACTGCGATCGACATCGTCGACTGGATCGAACTGATCCCGTTCAGAGAGACACGCGGCTACGTGAAGAAGATCGTGGCGACGTATGTGTCCTATCTCGCGATCTCGGCCGTCGCCCAGAACGGCAAGCCATGAGCAGCAAGACGCCCAAGGTTAGCACATTCGCATTGCGGCGCACGGCGTCGAGCCGCACCGTTACGGCCGGCTGCTTCCAGTGCAACGGCTCGATGGCGATTTGGACGAGCGGGAACGCGATGGGCGTCGCTGCCAGGCATCACGACGCCACCGGACACGAGACCTGGGTCGATCAGATCATTATGACTAGGTATGGATCCAAGGACTGAGAGTCCTCGCGACGCGGCGCCAGCCAGGTCAGACAGCCATAGCCTTTCGGCACACGTAGCTGCGGTTTTGTTTGCTGCTGCCGTCAGCCTTCTGGACGACGCCGGCCTTGACCATCTTCTCGATGATCAGCGTCGTGCCGTAATCCGACATCCCCAAATCTGACGCCAGGTCCTGAACAGTCCGCACCGGGCGCTGCAGGAACAGCTCCAGCGCCTTGGCCTTCCTGGATCCCGCGCGCTCGGCGGGCATCAGGTTGTTCAGATCGATGGTCAGTCGAGACAGGGTCTGTGTCGCCTCATATGCGCGACGCGCGGAGACTGCGACGGCCTCGAAGAAATGGGCGATCCACGTCTCCGGATCTGCGCTGGCCTGCTTCGTCGCATCGGGGTCGGCATTCAGGGCACGAGCCAGACCGACTTGGGCCAGCGGTGCATCAAACGTCATTTTGAGGAAGTGCGGGGCGAGCAGCAACGCCATTCTGCGCCCCTTGCCATCGAAGGACGGCGAAAGCCAGAGCTGCCGCAGACACTCAGCGGTCATCGAGTAGGAGCGCGTACCGAGAATGCTGCGGATCGGTGCTGCCGATTCCCAGATCGAAGTCTCGTTGCGCCATTCCGCGGCGCCGGCATCGAGATGTCGGTTGGAGCTCTCGGATTCGCTCCACACCGCGGTGAGCCAGTCGGCAACGTCTTCATCGCCCTGCGGGCCATCGATAGCCCGATCGAGCGCCGCGTGGATGCAGACCGAAACCCTCTGCTTCAGGTTCGATAACCCGTAGAGGTCGTCGACGAGCAGATGGCAAAGGATCTGCTCTGGGACTTTTTCGCCCTCAGAGCACTCCATGATCGCCAGTGTCTCAGATCGCAGCATCCAGGCCCGCGCGACGGCTGGCATACGGTGATGCCGCATGCTTTCGTCGAGACGGGCCATGGCTGCACTGGCATTCGCCAGCGCAAAGCGTTCGTCCAAGTCGCACCCCTGTCAATTCATCGCCGGGAATCGCGATTCCATCGCGTTGCGACGAGTGTCGACCGGAATGCCGAGGCTGACCAGAGACGATGCGATCGCGTCATGCACGATGTTGGCAACGTCTTCGAGGACAGCCGGATTGTTGGACCTGGCGCGGCGCACCACAGTCTCTCGCGCAATGGCGTCAGACAGCGGGAACCATGCCGGGAACTTGGTGATGGCCTGCCCCGTGGCATTCCATGTGCCGTCATAGGCAGAGGCCAGCCCAGCGAAGCAACGGGTTGCCGACTTTTCGAGGTAGCTCTCGGATGCTCCCTTCGTCAGCGCGATGGAAGCCGACATGCGCACCAGCCAGGGCATCATGACAGCGATCGGGCCCTCGGATTTGACGGGGAAGAGGGTCGCGACGAGGTGCGCGAGGTCGCTCGACACCTGCTCTTCGAACTCGGCTTCGTCACCATCCCAACCAGCGACCGCGGGCCCGATGACGACGATGAGGTCGTAACGGCCAATCTTGCGCTGGCTGATGTCGGCGATGTTCTGAGCAAGCGAGGGCTCTTCGCCGGCGACGATGAGGTACTTGGCACTGCGATTGCCGTCGGCAACGAGGCCGGGGTCGAAAACGATGTGCAGACCCTTCTTCGAACCCGGGATCAGGCGCTCGGCAGCAGCGAGATAGTTTTGAGCTGCCTCCTGGGCGTGAAGGGCGATACCGCCCGGATCGTCTTCATAAGGCGTGGCCCGGGACGTTTCCCGATCGATGGAAACGAGGGGAATGGGATCCTCGAAGGGCGTCTCGCCCATCCAGAATGAGGCGTCTCGCCCGCCAGGAGCGTCACCTGAGTTCATTTGCGGCATCCCTAACTCCAGTCTGCGGCTGCCCTGGCCAATCCGGCTCGAAAGGCGGCCGTTGCTCGGTTTGCAAGCGAATTGCGATTCACTTGCGCTTCGTTGCATCGTTATCCGTTCGATTTTCCTCCTTGAGCGCCATGGATTGGTGCCTCATCCGACCTGTAGAGGCTCGATAATCCACCATTATCGACCTCGCTTTCCTAGCCCGCCAAAAGGTCTGTCGCAAGACGGATTTTAAGCTCAATTCACGCTCTCCTTCAATGCACACAAGCGCAATCGAATCTCCGTTCACTTGTGAACTGACATTCCTTTGACCTTTGGTCATCCACGAAACTGCCAAATCTCGGCATTTTTGGCCCAAAAATGGGGCTTTGCCGGATTTTCCGATCGATCAGGCCTTGGTCCATGGTCATTTCGCTAGAACTTGATCGCGCACCCCCACCTTGCCGGACGCATCCTTCTGGATGATCCTGAAACCAATCCTTAAGGGCTCGTGGTGGAATCGACGTTGAGCGACGCGCAGCAGATGATCGTGTCTGGAGGACCGTCTCTTCCGGACGGCTTCGTCGATGCCACCCGGCGGATCCTTGAGGAAGGCACCGCAGCCAACACACTTCGAGCCTATGGCGCCGATCTTCGCTACTGGTCAGCCTGGTCGGAGCTCCGGAAAGTCTCCTGTCAGCCGTGCTCGGTGGATGCGGCGATCATGTTCGTCGTCGATCATCTCGATGGCCTGCCGGCCGAGATCGACGCCGAACTCTGTCGTCGCAAGGTCAAATCCACCACAGGTCCTTTGGCCATCTCGACCATTCGCAGACGCGTTTCGTCACTGTCTGCTCTGCATCGAGCAAAGGGCCTGCCCAATCCTTTCGAGGATCCGCGCTTCCGGCTGTTTCTGTCCAAGGCCGGCCGAGCTGCCGCGCGGCGTGGCTATGCCCCCCGCAGGAAGTCCGCGCTCGTCCTCGAACTTCTGCAGCCGTTGATGGATGTCTGCGGAGATGACCTTCGCGGCAAGCGAGACCTCGCGCTCGTCCTGTTCGCGTTTGCAAGCGGCGGCCGCAGACGATCGGAAGTCGCAGGCGCTGTGGTCGAGCGCCTCGTCCGGCATGGCGACGACTTCGTCTATGAAATGGGGGTGACGAAGACGAGCCAAGACGGTGACGCCGGCACCGTTCCCGTCGCGGGTCGTGCTGCGGTGGCGATGGATGCCTGGCTTTCGTCGGCCGGCATCACGAAGGGACCAATCTTCCGGGCAGTCCTGCCAGACGGCACAGTGTCAGGCCGAGCTCTGGCGCCGGGCCAGGTCAACCGCATCGTCAAGCGATTGGCTGCAGGCGCGGGTTTCGACCCGTCACCATTTGGCGCTCATTCGCTCAGGTCAGGCTTCATGACCGAGACCGGCTTGCAGGGTGTCAGCCTGGTCGAAGCCATGGAGCTGTCTCTGCATTCCGACATCCGCACGGCTGGACGCTACCATCAGGCCGGCCGGGGCCTGAAGAACAAGGCAGCTCGAATTCTCGACACGCTTTGAGCAAGCGCTCGGCTGACGCCGGGCGTCTGGCTGTTCAAATTGCCGGCGTGAGCATCGGGTCGTCGACGAACTCACCCTCGACCTCGGACAGCCGATCGCAGTCGACCGTGAACCCTGCGCTGTCATGGCTGATTGTCTCAGCTCCAGGGGCTGTCAGCGAATCCAGAAACCGGCTCGCCGGCCGCAGCCCCTTCTCGTTGTCCAGGGCGACGACGCGGGTGCGGCCGCGTCCGTACATACGGTCGATGGCACGCAGTGTCTCGTCGATCTCCTTGTTCAGCTCGCGCACCCGCTTCGGGGTGAGCCCGACCATGAGGGACGTCAACGCGTTCGCGAAGTTCTGGTTGTGATCGGCCGGCGCGAAGATGTGCGCGACCTCATGAGCTGCGAGCGCGATGATCTCGTGCCGATCGTCTGGCTTGGCCGGGTTGAACGCGAGTTGGAAATTGTTGTCGAGCGGGTTCAGCAGGAAATAGCGCATGTCCCCGCTGGGATCGGGTCGATAGAAGGCCGCAGCCTTGTTGGTCCAGGCATCATTCCCCGACAGGGAGTTGTAGCTCCAAGTCGGCTGGCTCATGATCCAGCCTACCGAATAGGGGAAGGCCGGCAGCGTCGGAACCTGCTCGCGAGCGATCTCGACGATCTGCTGGACCGCGACCTGCCAGACGGCCAGCAGCTTGCGCGCCTGCAGGCCCTTGCCGTTTTCGAGCTCCCAGTTGCGCGGATCCATCTTCCTCGTGGCCTTGGCGAAGTCGCGGCGCATCTTCTTCGCCTCGGCCTCGCCCAGGCGCTCGGTATCCGGGTCGCAATTCTCCTTCCAGATTGGGAAATCGTTCAGATCGGCGAGCTTTTCCCGGTTGCGGACGCTCTCCTCCTCGTCGGCAATTGCCATCCTGAGCTTCAGGTTGCTCGTGATGAAGCCGAAGAGATAGCGAGAAGCCGATGTCAGCGCCTTGCGTTCGCCATACCGCTGAGCGGTCTGGACGAAGGCATCGACCTCCGATTTCGCATGGTAGCCATCGAGGAAGGTGCCCTTGGCTTCGCCGCGCGTCTGGACGTCCTTGATCAGCGACAGGAACGCGGTCGGCGGCACCGACTCGAATCCGTCCTTGAGGAAATCATCCCACATCCAGTCGCTGAAGCGCTTGCCGTTGGTCTGGTCCGCAGCCTCGATCGAGAGCTTCTTCGCGCGGGCCGTCGCAAACCCGGCCGTGACAGGAGCGGACCAGTCAGCGTCCGCAGGCATGCCCGTGCGGACTGGCGGGATGGTCATCATGTGACCTTTGCCGCCGGCGAGAACACTGAATTCGCTGCGCGGCTTTCCACGCAGCGCCTCGTCGGTGTCCGTCGCCATGCGCTGCGAGAACTCTTCCAGCGCCGTGCGGAAGCTGTCGCGCAGCCCGTCCCGGTTGGACGTCATGACATCACGCGCCATGCTCGGATCCAGTTCCAGGATCAGCGTGTGCGAGGCACTGCCGGACGTCGTCTCGAACATCAGCGCGCCCGACGACCGCACGAGGATCGACCCTTTGGGCAGGCCGTGCTCCTTGGATGGGTCGACCAGCCGGATCTCGCCGAATGCGATATCATGGCGCCCCGATGCGCCCTCCATGATCTCGATCTTGGGGTTGTTGCGCCAGGCGGTCGGGATCTCGTCATCATAGATCGAGGCCAGGATCTTGATCGGAGGCTTCACCGCCACCTTGCCGGGGACGAAGGCCTCGCCGTTGATCTCGACCTTCGCCTTCAGGCTGGACTTGGTCAGATAGGACTTGAGGGTGTCGAGCATGCGCTCGACCGTAGGCCGGCGGCTGGGAGTTTCGTTGTCCGAGACATCGAGATCCAGTTCGACCCTGCAACCCTTGAGCACCTTGGGCTGCTCAGTCATGCTGGCGATGTCGGCTTCCAGTGCCTCCACTTCAGCGCGATGGCGGTCAGCCTCGTAGCTGTCGCCCGCCTGTCTGGCATCGACGTACCGCTGCTCTGCTGCCAATTTCCAGACGCGCAGTTCTGCGAGCGCCTCATCCACCGTCCGAAGAGCGTATTCCGAGCCCACGCCCTGGGCCCAGCGATCGCCGGTCCGGATGAAGAACCGGGGTTGGGAAAAGGTCGTCATCAACCGAGCCCGGCCGAAGCCGCCGACGCTGTCGCCATCGCGCTTGGTCGTGCCGTGCATCGAGAAATAGACGTTTTCGAGCACGTCTGCGGTCATCCCACGGCCGTCATCCTCATAGACGACGCGGGTGACATTCTTCAGTTCGGCAGGGCGGCCGAGCACACCCCGCCCGGCCTCGCTCGTGATCGAGATCTTGATCGTCCTGGCGCCGGAATCGACGGCATTCTGAAGCATCTCGCGATGAAGCGACTCGCTCCAGTCCGAGTACGCCTTGTTGCGCTCGGCGACGTAGAACTCGCGGTTTGCCCTGACCTGGGCGATGGAACCGATCTTGCTCGACGCGTCCGACATAGCCAGGCCCTTCAGGAGACCAGGCGGACCGGGATCGTTGCCCGGGCGACTGGTCTCAAACCGTCCATCCTCACGATCTCAGCCGACACGATGTCGGCGAGACTGGTTCGGACGTCATCGGGCAGCTGGCGGGCCATGTGGCGCAGCGAGCCATCCTTCATCGCGATCACGCAGTGCCCGTCCGGTTTCACGATGAAGGTGCCGGCCGCATCGAGCTCGGGCTCGTCGTGCACCAAAGTGAAGCCGGACACATCGTTGAGGACTGCGTCGATCACGATTGTTCGTCCTTGAGCAGAGGGTGGGTCACGGGCATGAAACCGACAAACGTGGGATTGGTCCTTCGTGTCGTCACTTTAGGGTAGACCGGATAGATAGAATCTGGAAGGATTGTTGCATCAATCCTATAGCGACCGTGGTTTCCGTCGCGATTTCCGGAGCCGGCCTCTATGACCGTCATGCCATCGCGCAGATCCTTCATCACCGGATTGGGTCTCGGCGCGTCGTCGATCTTCATGGGCCTGCCGTCGTGCCTGGCTCAGCCCGCCATCGCCGCGGCTCAAAAGTCGATCCCTCTCCGACTGTTCAACCCCAACACGCGGGAAGCGTACGACCTGGAGCTTTTCATCGGCGACCAGTGGAATTCTGACGCTGTCAAAGTCTGCGACTGGCTGATGCGCGACTGGCGCCAGCAGCGGGCCGTCGAGTGCGATCGCCGTCTCTATGCCGGCCTCTATGTGATCCAGCGGTACTTCTCTGAGCAGGGCAGGATCAACATCAACAGCGGATTCCGCACCCACGAGACCAACGAGTCTCTCCGCGAGAAGGGCTACGCCCCGGCTGTGAACAGCCTGCATCTGCGCGCCAAGGCCGTCGATTTCAGTCTTCCCGGTGTGCGAATGCTCAACGTCGCAAAGGCTGTCTGGGCACTGCGTCTCGGCGGCGTCGGCTACTATGAGGACATGAACTTCGTCCACATGGACTCCCGCGGTCAGCAGGCACGCTGGGCCGACAACTTCCTCTGAACTGCCCGGTGCCTGTCTGCCGACCTGAAAAGAAGCCCTGGCGACCGGATCGCCAGGGCTTCTTTCGTTTGGGCCGTGTATGAGAGCGTTCAGTCGAGGTCGGCGTACACCTTCGGAACCGGAACCAGCCATTCGATCGGCGTTTGCTTCAGCACGGATTTGAAGAACGCTTCCTCCTGGTACTGGGCGAACTCCGATCGAACGACTTCACGCGAGGTTTCGTCGAGATCCTTGTAGGGACGCCGTGGCCGATCGATGACGGCCTCCACGATCCAGATCCCCCAGGTCCCGTTGTTCATTCGGCCTGGCCCTCCGAACGTGCTCATCCGCGAGCCGTCTACCGCGATTCCGTGCTTCCAGCGCCAGAGAAAGGCTGAATCCGTCCGGGATGGGATGGCGAAACCCTTTCCCTCGCCCGCCGGACGAAGCTTCAGGCGTTCGAAGTCGCCGACATTGCGGACCTCCTTGCGCGCGGCAGACGCTTCCTTCTGCGTAGCGAAGGTCAACACCTGGACCCGATAATCGGGGCCGGCCGTCAGCTTGCCCCAGAACGCCTCGAGGTCCGCGTCTGTCGCAGTCGCCTTCGCTGTAGCAAGCCGGCGATCGCTCCATAGGAAGGCGAGCAGAAGGTTCTCGTCGATCTTCCCGAGCTTGCCTTTGCCAGCCTCTCCGACTGAGTGCGCGATATCGCTCTTGTCTGCGAGTCCGGCTTTGCGTGCAGCCTCGCCGAACGCGACACTGGACACCAGATCTCCCAACGAAGCGCTCTCGACCTCGGCCTTGAGCCTGGCCGGGATATCAACCTTGCCGCCGCGCTCCTTGGCCAACTGTTCCAGCTGGCGGGCGACGAACTCGTCGACATGTTCGCGTTCGATCTTGATCCCGGACACGATCGCGAGGGTTTCGGACCACGCTGGCGTTGAAGCCAGCAAGCCAGACAGCAAGATGGGAAGAAAGCGGATGGTCACTCTGATCACTCCTCGGTGAAAGCAGGGCGAGCCAGGATCGAGTTCCAGCCCGCCGGTATCGTTGTCTTCCATGTGACACCGGCTGATCGAAGCGCTTCCGCATGGACCGCCCGCGCAGCGATGTCGGCCCTCATGACGGTCAGCGTGCTCTTCTCAGCCGCTGAAAGCTCGTCGAACGGCCGGGGTGGCGAGGTTTCGATGTCGTCGATCATCCAAAGCGAGCAGATCAGGCCTTCACACATCGGTCCGCCAATCGTGCCGATGGCTCCGGCGCCAATGTCGAGACCCACCTGACGCCAGGCCCAATCGCTTGCAGCCAGGAAGAGCTGCATGACCGGAGGCGATGTGTCGAAAGCCGGCCGGCCGTAGTTCAGGACGTCGGCATCCTTGAATGTCGTTTTCGACTTGATCCGCGATGCCAAAGCAGTCTCGAACTCAGCCTTGCCAGCCAGCTTCTTGAGCGCAAGCGACGCTTCGCTGGCATCGGCGAAGTGCAGGAACCGCAAGCGGTAGCGTGGAGCCGTGACGGCGTGATCATAGAACGCCTCCAGCTTCTCATCGCTCGGTGAGGAAATCCGAGCATCCACATCAGCCATCCAGGCCGCCTTCAGCACTTGGTCACGACGGGTTCGCGACGACCCGACGGCCTCCAGCCGGAGCAGCACGTCCGGATCCCGATCAAGTCCGGACTTTCGTGCAGAGGAAGCCAGGGCCTTCCGCTCCACCGCCGATAGCAGAGCAATGTCGCTCATCCGCGCCAGAGCTGATCTCGACCTGATCGGCTTGGGCGCCCCTTTCGTCATCTCATCGCGGATCAGCTTGACGTCCTGAGCGGTGACCGGCGTTCCATCGACAACGGCCAAGACGTCGGCACTTGCCGGCAGAGCCGCAGCAGCGCCGATCAGGATTGCGATAATGGACAAACGCACGGGGACCTCGATTCAGAGATGTCGAGGTAGCCTAGAAGGATTCCCGTCTCATTGCTTTACGGCGACGGCTGATTTGGGCCGTAATCCACGTGTTCGATCGGTCCCATCCCCATAGGCTCGATCCCAAACTCCGTCTCGTACGGGCTCCCGGCGACGACCTTGGAACGCAGATTCCCGATCACGGACGGTACGATTGCGCCGCGAGGCGCTGAGAGTGCATCCGGATCAAAACGCTCCTCCCACCACAAACCGATGATGTCAGGCATCTGCTCACGGAGTACGTCCTCGATCCAGAATAGGGTTGCGACGTCAGTTGCGTCGCAGTCCCGCCCATAGCCGTCTGCACGGAGAGCCCCCGCCTCAGTCAGCCTGATGATGCCCATAGGCTCAGTGAGAGCCGTTGCGCCGGGCGGAAGGTCGGAGTCGTCCTCATCGCTCACTTCTGCCAGGGCTGCTGCTTGCGATGGGCAGATCATGAATGACCAGGCTTCAACCTCATCATCCCAGCGCCAGGCTTTCCAGACGGAGGTGCGCTCCGCAAGCCCGCTTGCCTCAGCCCAATCGATGACTGTGGCCCGGGCGTCATCATCCATGTCATGGAATGACAGGAATGCCTGTCCGGCGCCGTCAATCTCGCGGACGGGTCCACCCAATCTCGCGATCCGGGACCAGGCTTCGGGGCAAAGCGATACCGATAACGCGCTGCCCTCATACGAGATGCGACGCTTGTCCGGTTTCACCATGCTCCCGACGTGGAAGACGGTTGAGGGCCTGTAGAGGCTCAGCCTCATGGCTAGCGAAGCGCCGGGCGCAGATCCTCGGACGCCTCTTCGGACACCAGCCGTCGAAGACCAGGCGCAGCCGGCTTCTGCCAGCGGCCGCGGAGCTCGATGTTCAGACCTTCCAGGCTCGTGACGACATGACCAGCTGAGACCACCCTCCCATTCTCCGCGTCCCGGACGGCGAAGGACGACTGATCCTTCGAGAACGAGATTGTCTGGCAGGTAGCGTTGTAGTCGATGAGCTTCTGGGCAATTTCCTTGCCGTTCTGGAACTTCAACGGAATGTTGCGGTCGTACATGACCGCATGGGCGTGCGCCTGTTTCAGCACGGTTGGGGCGACCTTCGAGAGCTCCGCGATCGCCGCAAGCGCCGTCTTGGCTGTCGGGTCTCCAGCCTTCGCGAGCTTCTGGAGCGCCTTTCTGAAGGCTGCCCGGTCGAGCGCCGGCGGATCCCCCGGATCAGAGCCCTCGTGCAGTGCACGCGTCAGATCGAACAGGCGGGCGAACGGCTTCAGGTCCTGGTGACCGTGCATCCATTCCACGAAGGAAACCGGCCGCAGGCCCTTCTCCTCCGGGAGATAGTGCACCTTCTTCTGGCTGATCGCCAAAAGGGCAATCCTCGTCTCACGGAGCAGGAGCGTCTCGTCGGTCGTGAAGCCGTAGCGATCGCCCATCGTATTGGCGAGCGCGGCGAGCCCGTTGATATCGAGGCTCATGAACTCGGGGTTCGCCCGAAGCTCGTCCTGCATGCGCACGATCGGCCAGAGACCCTTCGACGTGTCATGGTCATCGAAGATCTCCTGGTTCTGGAGCTCACCTGATTCACGCCACATCGCCCAGCGCTGGAGCATGTCCCGGTTCTTCGAGCTGCGGACCGTCATCAGGGCAGCGAAGATGTCGGCCTTCATCTCGGATGCGCCCAGGAGGCAGTGACCGACCTCGTGCCAGGTCACCTGGGTGTGGAAATCAACCGCCGTCATGTCGCCGCGGTCGATCTGTACCCCGACCATGCCGGCTAGCATGTTGTCGATGTCGAGCTTGGGATGAAACGGGGAGACAAAGCACATCCGGCCGCCGCCCTTCTTGGCGAGGTTGTGCGAAACGCCGCCCTCGAACTTCTTGTTCTTGACGTCCTTCTGCCACGCCTTGGCCTGTGACGTCATGCTCGACAGCCGGGCGATTTCCTTGTTCAGGTCGCTGGTGGTGAGGTCGACGAACTCGATGCGGTAGCTGCCTTCCTGATTGATTTCGCGATCAACCTGCTCACGGACATCCGTCATCGCCACACGATAGAGATCGGCATCGACCTTGCTGCCGGGCCTTTCCGGGAGAGTTGGGCGCGCGTGTCGCTCCGAGCTGCGCTTCGCCATTGCAGCGATGACGCCTGTGCGCACATCAGTGGGAGCTGATGGCGCTTCGATAACGAAGGGGGCGGAGGCGAGCCGGTCAAACAGCGCGGCTGCGTCGACGGGAGGCATTTCCATGTCTCAGCCCTCCATCGAGATCTGGAAGGCCCGGCCGTGCTGGCCCGATGCCAGCATCTCGAAAACGATGCAGGCCTTGTTCAGCGAGAGCCGCTCGATCGTGATGGGGCCGTAGGTTTCGTCACTGACGACCACATCCTTTGCCAGGACCTGGATGCGCTGCCCATCGAGCCGGACCCGGTCAGGAGAGGCCGTCGTCGGCGGAATGAACAGCACGACCTCATTGTCCGCGCTGATGAGGCTGGTTCCAGTGACGTCCTGCGACATGCTGAGATCCTTTGGCTCTCCCTAGCATGACATGATTCCTTGCAAGGAACGAACATGGGATCCCTATTGGAATTTGCGGCTTTCATGGTCGCGGCGGATCTTCCAGACAACGGAGATCAGCCATGTCCACGAGCCGCGCCCTCGCTTCCCGCACATTCCTTCTTCTCGATCGTGACGGTCGCAACGTCGACGTGACGGCGGAACTGAAGTCGCATTCACGCCAGTCGCCCTATTTCAGCATTACGTCCCAGAACGGGTGCAACCACGACGTCATCGTGGAGTCGGCGCCCAAAGAGGTGCTGAAGGACATCAAGGCGCTGGTCGACCTGCACCTCTGTGATTTCCAGGGCAAGCCGATGCATGCCGTGGAGAACGCCATCTATCACCTCAACAAGGCGGAGTTCGAGAAGGCGCGCCAGGCCCTCGGCGCCGGCTTCCCGGTGGAGGAGATGTACAAGGTCCATGCCCAGGTGGCGGCGCTCATCGACGGACGGGCCGAGATCGACCCGGTCCGTGAGGCTGTCTCCGAGCGCATTCGGCTCGCAAAGGCGGTCCTGACGGCAAAGGAGGTCGCGGCGCAGGAGATCAAAGACGGCTCCTCCATGTTCATGCCGCGCCAGGAAGCCTACATCGTCGCCATCAAGCGCTATCAGGCTGTGAAAGAGCGGCGGGACTACAAGGCGATCCTGAAGTCTGGGATTCCCGCTCCGGAGCGCGCCGCGTTCGTCAAGGCGTTCGAGAAGGGCAAGCTTTTCGATGAGGTCAAGTCTCTGGAGCGCTATGCGCCCGAGGGGATCGTCGAGGCGATCAGGGCTCAGCTTGCGCCCAAGTGCATGAGGGAGGCTGTCGAGGACTTCGTCGACCGCATGTGCGCGCCCAAATGGGCTGCTGCCGCCGAGCTGGGCCGAGCCATTCTCGCCAAGCCGTCGTTCCGCGTCGAAAACCGTCCTGACCCCGCTGTCGATCCGAAAACATTCGACGGCTTCCTGGCCACCAACGGGTTCAAATTCGAGGCTCGGATAATCGGGCCCTCGAAGAACCCGACCTTCCGCAATTCGCTGGAGTGGGTCTGCACGCTCACGGGCCCAGTCTGCAGCATGACCATGCCCTTCTTCATGGGCTCGGCGCATGGAGCGACACCGCCGTCGGCCGCGACATTCCTCGAAACCCTCCAGATGGATATCTCGTCCATCGAGGGTCACACCTGCGACTCGTGGATGGAGGAGCTGGGCTTCACCGATAGCGTGGCCAGCTTCCGCTCCGGCCAGAAGGCTTACGAGCAGATCATCGAGAACCGGACGGAGCTGCAGAACGTCTTCGGTGATGCCTATCCGGCTTTCATGACCGAGGTCGGCGACAACCCGCCGTTCAGCAAGAGCCATAACTTCGAGCCATCCACGCCTAAAATGTGAGGTGCCAAGCGGTTGGGTTGAGCGGCGTTCACCGCGAACCTACGCTTCCAGGAGATTTGGACGGCTCAGAGGGTCAGGATGCCGATCGAGAACGAGTTCAAGTATCCCCTGCGCCTGTCGCGCGAGATCATTGGTCGGCTTGAGGCAAAGTTCTCGCAGAAGTCCTTGGAGCAGGGGTACCTGCCTGGAGACGGTCGCGTTCGGCGGGTGATCGAGGACGGGGCGGCATCGTGCTGGTTTACCTACAAGCAGGACACCGAGGACGGCCCGGTCGAGATCGAAGCTCAAATCTCGAAGGTCGATTTCAACAGGCTCTGGCCAACGACGTCGAACAGGCTTTCGAAGACACGCTTTTCCTTCAAGGAAGCCGGCGTTCGTTGGGACGTCGACTTCTTCGGTACGCTCTCAGAGCCCTATTTCGCAATGGCTGAAGCTGAGGTCCCGAAAGGCGCAAGCGAGCCTGCACCGTGCGCGCTGATCGCCGATCACGTGGTGGCATGTGTCGGCAGGGACAAGCGGTTCACGAGCAAGAAGCTGGCGAACCGCGAACACGCACAGGCGATGCTCGCGGTTCTGCACGGACGCTGAAGCTACGGCGCCGGGCTGGTGGCCGGCTGGACCCAATCAGGCAACTCGTCGGTCTCTTCGAGACCCCAGGCTTCTGGGTCTTCGAGGCATTCGCTGTTGGCGTTGACGACGCTGTCTTCGAGGTCTGCGAGCATCTCGGGGCTCGCATCATAGACCTTGTGCTCGAACATGTAGGTTGCGGCCACGAGTTTGTTGCTCTCGCGATCAAGAACCCACTCGGTCATGCGCTCGCCTTCGACATCGTCGAAGATGTGACCCCACGAACCGGCAACCAGGTATTTCGTCTTTGGCATGATGGGCTCCTTTGATCCGATCATCGGTTCAACCGCTGCAAGCGACAATCAGGGTGCCGGACTGGCCGGCCGGAGATGAGCGGCCTCAAGGCGCGCTTCCGAATCCGGCGTTGGGGCCTGAGGCCGTCTCAGCATATCTCGCGCGCCCCAGGATCCGGTGTCGGCAAAGCCGAACCGTTGGTAGAAGCTCTCCAGGGCTCCCTGCATATCGGGCAGCGTCTCGTCGTCTTCGGAATCGGCGTGGGCCCGCACGTAGATCTTGAGGCCATGGCGGTCAGCCAGGTCCACGACGACCTGCATGATCTTCGACCCCCAGCCTTCGCCGGGTCGCTCGGCAGCCAAGGCATCCAGATCGATATCGCCAGTGTTCTCCGGCATGACCCCGAAATGATGCTGCGCTGGGAACAGCCCGATGCTGCCGGCCTCAGCCAGATCCGGCCGCGCCTCGAGGAAGGTCTCGATGTCGCTCAGGAATGCGGTCACGGCATCGGCTGACATCAGTCAATGCATCCCAGGCGCATGAGCAGCGGCAAAATGAGCGCGGATCAGTTTCAGCGCTTCGTCGATGCGCTCCTCAGAGGTCGCCTTGAGGCAGAACCTGGAGAACTCCGAGTCGTTGTCGGACTCGAAAGTCTCGGCGTCGACCTCGACACAGGCGTCGAAGAAGGTGTTCTCGGCCTCGATCTGGCGCTCGCTGTCAGCCTCGGAATCGTCGATGGGACGCGCGAGAGCCGCCAGGGCTTCGATCTGTTCGAGGGTCATGGTCGCCTGATCCCGTCTCATGCTGATCAGGCGACGGTGCCTTCACGCATCGAAACCGACAAGCTCAGGGAGATGGCAATGCCGACCGGTCCGGAAGAAGCATTCCGGTGAGCTTCTCAAGCGCGTCGTCGAGCGTATTGAACACCTCTCGCGTTCCCGCGATCTCGATGCGTTCGAACGCGGTCTCCCGCAATGTGACAGCCCGCCCCGTCGGCCCGAAAGCCCGCCACTCGTAACGTCGCTCTTCGACCAGGGCCAGCATCCGGCCGCGGGCCAGCGCCTTCGCGATTTCGTGCCCTCGCGCGGGCCTGTTGTGGCGGATATGGTTCGCCGTAATGGTGATCCTCTCGCCATCGAGGTCGATCACCTTGCGCCAATTTGGCTGGTATTCGGGCCTTGTTCTGTCAATCACGCTGTGATCACCGGCATGCCGCGGGTCAGTCGCCTCCAGATCGAGGCTGCAGACCGGGGGTCTCTGGGCTCGCTGCTCTCACCTGAAGCATCTTCCCCGGTCACCAGGAAGCTGTCGTCCTCCGCGTCATAGCGCCCGTCGAGATTGACGATCGGTATCGCGTCGTCGCCATCGACCAACTCGACAAGGTTGGCCGAGATGAAGCGTCCCACGATCGTGATGGTCGCGCGTCGAGGTCCGTCTTCCATGATCTGGCGGAAGCCGCCGGGATCGAGCGTCTTCAGGTCGACGTTGTCGAGACCGAGCAGCTCGTAAAGCTCCATCCGCCCGAGGACCATGCTGAACTCCTGCGACATCACGGCCCATCCTGTCCCGAAGATGGCATTTCTACAACAGATTTCCTGCTGATCGGTTAAGTCGATGGACTTGACCCGCAATTCTTCGCACACGACCCTGTTTGAGGATGAATCGCATTTCGCTTTCATCGAATTGGCATTGAATGACAATGATCGATCGCCGCGCAGTGCTGCTTGGGTCTCTGGCCGGTCTCGCAACAGGAGCGAAGGCCAACCAGGAAAACCTGATCATGCGCCGGACCCCGGTGCCGGGCGAGGATACCCGTTGGTACCAGATGAGCCAGAATGGGCCCTGGAACCCTTATGAGGAGCCGTTCGTCGTCCCCTTCCAGTCGACAAGGCTGATGGTTCATGCCCCTCGAGGCCTGAAGTCGGGTCGCCTGGTTGTCTTTTCCCATGGCGCGCTGACAGATCCACAGGTCTATCGCCCGATCCTGCAGCACTGGGCGTCACACGGCTTCGTTGTGGTCGCGCCGGTCCATGACGACAGCATTTTCCAGCGAGGCCTGCTGGCGAGGCGGGCGGAGGTGCGCGGGGGCGCGTCCTGGGATGTGGACCGGGTGCTCAACGATGCGCTTGCCTGGGACGGGCGTTGCGAAGCGTGCCGGCTTCCTCTGGAACATGTCGATCTGATCGCGAAGGTCGTCGGCATGGAGGTCAATATCGACCGCCCCATCGTCATCGGCCACGAATTCGGCGCGTATGTCGTGCAGATCCTGCTCGGTGCCAAGGTCGAGGCCGACATGGGCCGGCCGATGAAGTTCTCGGACCCGCGCTGGTATGCAGGGTTGATGCTGTCGCCTCAGGGCGTCGGCATCATGGGGCTGAACGAGGACAGCTGGCAGGACGTGACGCGCCCTTTCATGCTGGTGCAGCCCGGCCTCGACAGCGATTTCACGGGCCAGTCGCCGGCGCAGCGGATCGACCCGTTCACGCGCTCGGCGCCCAACAACAAGCATCTGGCCTGGTTCCCGGAGGCCCGCCGCAATCTGCCGATCGGTCCGCGGGCGGGCGCGCGCCTGGCAGAAGTCACTCAGTTCGAGGACTTCCGTGCCGTGACCACGGCCTTCCTGTACGCCTACGCTAACTATGACGAGCAGACTTTCAGCCTGATCGCATCCGATTGGCCTGAACGCGCGACCCTCGGTCGGGTCAAGGTCAGCTATCGTTAGAGGCTGTTTCCGGCTTGCGTCGCTTAGCCCGATGCTGCCGGTAACAAGAGAGGTCCAACATGTTTGAAGAGCCGACGACAGCCGAGCCCGTCACCACCCCTTTCGGAACGCTGCAGGTCGAGCGTTACCATCAGCTGCGCAATGCTCGCGACAGCTTCAGCACCGCGGCGGTCTCCGTTGCGACAGAGGCAGGCGATGCGCGGCTGAGCTTTCATCTCGACCTCAACGACGGAATCCCTTCCACCATCAGAGCCGTCCTGGCCGTTGGCGATTCCAGCCTGATTCGACTCCCCTCGGGCAACGAGGGGCCACAGAGCGTGCATATCGATGGGAAGTCGGTCTCGTGGCTGGTTCATCTGCGGATGGACGCAGCCACTGGCGAGCACGCCGAAAAGCTCGAAGCCACCGTCAGGGACCATGACGCGCCTCGTTCGGAGAAGGCGATGTTCATGCCGCGGTCCAGCGATCCTGCGCTCTCGGCAAAGGTCGAAGGTGCCGTTCAGGACCTGCTCGACCGGGCAATCACCAGCGACCCTGGTTATCTGCTGCGCATCCGCGGCGCCCTGCTTCAGGAGCACCTGAAGGACATGGAGATCGACGTCGGCCATGCCGAGCGTTCATTACGCTCGGCGCAAGAAGCGCGCGATGCCGCCCAGGCGGAAGTCGATGCCGTTGGCGAGGCCCTTCAGTCGATCAGCGGATCTACGCCGGCGCCGTGATCGGTCAGCGCTGGCCTGCGATCGACTCGGCCGTCGACCACGCATAGGCAACGCCGTCGGCGAAGCTCCTGAAGCTCTTGAACGGCGTATAGGCCTGGGGAGGCATTCCGACGCGCTGTCCCCAGAGCCAAAGGTTGGCGTCGCTGACCTGTCCCTTGGCAGCGCCACCCGTACCCTGAGAACAGTCCTCGCCTGGCGGCAGCATCGCATCCCGCTGGATCGAGTCGGTTGCCAGGTTCGCCGAAGGGACCAGAGTGGCGTTGCAGCTGCCATTGGACGACAGGATCGCGACCGCCTCCGCCTTCCATTGGTCGAGCATGATCCGCTCAGCCACATTGACCGACCAGCGGGTCGACTCGGCGTTGCGGTACAGCGAGAACTTCCGGGCGGGGGTCACGTCCTGACCGGGGACGAAGCCTGCGTATCCTTCCAGGAGCGCCAGCGTCATCGCCGCGAACCCGTCTGCGCGCTTCACCTCCTTGGTGTCATCGGTCGTGTTGAGGCAGTTGGCGCCGTGCATCAGCGTCAGGAACGCCTCCATCTGCGAGCTGCTGGGGAGCTCGCGGTACGAGTAAACCGCGCCACTGGAGAGACCTGACGCGGCAAACCCAGCAGAGATACCGACCGTCGGCGGAAGGATGACACAGACCTTCTTGGTCACCCCTTGCGCGTTCTTGTAGGTCAGGACGCGCGACCAGCCGATCGGGTTGGTCGTGTCCTGCAGCATCGTCAAATCGGAATCGCACCAGTTATCGCCGGTTTTCGTGCAAAGCTTCTGCATCGCCCGGTACCAGAACTGTCCCGGGTCATCCCCGGTGCGATCGAGGAATACGATCTGGATCTGTCCGATCGGTTCCAGCGCCGCGACAGCCGTCTGTGACAGCTCGGTCAGGCTCTGCGCGCGGGCTGATCCCATTGAGGCAAGGAGGGCCAAAGACAGTGCGATCAGGTGCCGGCGCATGAAGCGACTCCGCTCAAAAGGTCAAGAAGCGTACCTGCGGGGGCGGATATCAACAAGGATCGTTCCGGCAATCCTTATGGACGGCGGAAGATTTCCTCCTGAATCCGCTTGCTCACCGCTTCGGCATAAGCCAGGTCGTAAGCGTTCTTGTTCTCAGCCACCACGTCGTCGGCGATCTTGACCAAGACCGAGATCGACTCCGGCGTGAACCGGCGCCGCAATGCGGCTGCCTTGTTGAAGCGCAGCACCATTTCCCTGGCCGTTCTCGACAGCATCGTGGGCGGGATCTGCGCGCCGTCGGCGTCGTTGATGACGAGGTCGGTCTCCCGATGTCCCCATTCGCGCCATTCCGCGCGCCTTTTCAGGATCAACAGCGCCTTGTCCATGATGGCGCCGACAAGCTCTTTTCCTTGAGCCTCGCGCCACCCCTTGACCGACTTTGCGTAGTCGGGAAGGTACAGGAGGCACTCGTTGACGTACTTCACGGCCGTTTCCAGGTCGCTATCCGACATCTGCATGAAGCTCTGACCGAAGACCTCCTTCGAGGTATCAGTCATCGCGTGCGGGTCGATCTTGAAGTCGGCCATCCTCCAGCAGGCCGGCAGCCGGATTGCCTCAGTGGTGAGGGTGCGGGCGTACTCATCCACCTGGATAGCCTTCTCGGCGACAGGCAAAACAGCATCGCGCGCGCCTTCGACCATGGCCTTCCAGTTGTTGCCGTCCACCATTTCGCCATTGCGCGAGAAACCGTGGCAGGCACGAGCAAGATCGACCACCTTTTGGTAGTCTTCCGCCGACCATTTGATCGCCGCCTTTCCGAAGACCGGTTCGAAAGCCAGCAGTCTCAAGCGTATCCGGCTCGCAGACTCGGCAAGCAGCGGGGAACAGGCCTTGGCATAGTCCTCGGCTGACCAGCCATGCTGAGAGCCGGCGCGTGCGGGGCCCGGCTGCTCTTGTGCTGCAGCCGGCGCGAGGCAGGCCAGCATGGTGACCATGATCAGGAACGAGCGCGCCATCGAATCCAAATTTCTTGTGCCCTGCCCAATATCCATCAACAATCCTTGCAAGGAAATAGGATCGTGGAATCAGTCGATGCTGGCCAAGGCTCTCGCCGTTGTTGAAGCTGTCAGGACGCTTGAGCCCTACATCAGCCAGATCGGCATCTGGCGCATGGGCATCCAGCCCCGCGCCCTGCCCGCCGCACTCCGCGAAATCGGTGAAGCGTTGCAGGCGCTGGACAAGGCCACCGCGCCCGGTCTCGATCAAACCGATGCTCTTGCTGCCATGATCCATGAACCCGGCTCACAGATCGATATCGCGCGCCTGGTCGACATCCTGCGTAACGGTGGTCCCGGCCTCAGGTCAGATCCCATCATGGAGAACGTGCCGATGCCAGGTGACCTGGGTCGGCCCGACAAGGACCCGTCTAGCCCTGACGGATATTTTCACGGGCATGACGGCGTCATGAACCGGTTTGCCCCGAAATTTCAGATCGCGGAGCACGAGCCGGCCCTGAAGGGCGAAAAAGACCCCGACGATCTTCGAGAAGAACTCAAGGACGATGAGCCAGACAGCCCGAGCCTGAAGCCTGGGAAGCGCAAGCAAGGCGTGACCTACAAGGCATCCACCTCGGAGCTCGAAAAGATCGAAGGACGTCTGCGATCAATCCTGGCCCGCATCGACGTCGCCGACAATGCCAAGCTCGCCGGGGTTGTCGCCGCCTTCGCGGAGGTCAAAGCCGATATCGCCAACCAACCATCGGTGGCGAGCGGGGAGTTCAAGATCAGCGCCGGCGCCCTCTCGGCGCTTGTGACCGTCATGAAACAGATCGAAGAACTAGATCGCGAACTCATGACGTCAGCCGATCACGATCCGCCGGCCATGCGGATGGGCTGAAGCGTTTTTGCCCGACAGGCGCCAACTGGCGGACAGTCTGAGCTCAGTGCCGGTAGCCGGCCGCTGATGCTGGAATTCGTGGCTGGAGCGCTTCACCGCTGTCGAAATCATAGAAGTCGTCGTGCCACTCGAAGGCGGTACCGTAGACTTCCATGAGCTTGAAAAATTCCTTGGGCTCCAGCGAGGTCGTCATCAGCCTCAGGAGCTCCGGGGGCGTCACCGGCACTTCGATGTTGCCCGAGCGGTAAAGCACGGCCGGTTCACCCGAGAGGATGCTCTTGGTGTTCGGTAGCGCTGCAAGTTCGAGGACTTCACCTGGGGTGACGACGGCCATCATGATCGAGGAGTTGGGGTCGAGCACGGTCGTGCCTTGAGCATGCTGAATCTCGATGCTCAGGACCGGCAACTCTTGCGCCAGCCGGTTACGTGGCCTCGGGTCGATCGGCATTATGCCCCTCAGTTGCGTTGTGGCGTCTGGAGCGAATTCGCTGCCTGCCTCGGAGTGTCGATTTTGGTCCCTAACAGCGGCGGTGTCGAGGTCAGCTTCGGCATCAGATCAAGCGGAGCCTGGGGCTTTGTCTGTGGAACAGCTGGTTTCTGCGTCCGAACGACTTTCACCAGCGGCGGCCGGCGCGGCGGTAGTGGCGCCACAACGACGTCCGCAGCCGGCGCCTCTCTCGGGACGAAATTGGCCAGATCGAAGAACCGGCGCGGCGCATCGAAGGGTGAGCGCCAGCTGATCAGTCCACCCCGGCGATGGTCGGCATAGGTTGTGTTCTCGATCTCGATCCCAAGCACATGCTCGCTTTGGTCAGCTGCCTCCCATTCAATAACGGTTCCGGGCCAGCTGGCTGCCATCGTCATGGCAGCCTCCTTGGCCTCGCGGATCGGGTCACTGTCTGGCGTCTCACCAGGAATGCAATCCAGGTCGAGAGAATTGACGGCCACGCAGAGCCCATTGCGCTCGATCGGATCGCGGATCGGACCGGCACTCAGCATCAGCCAGCCATCCGGGGTCTGGGTAACAGCAGGCACCAAATAGGCGAGTGCCGGCACCGACACGAGAATCCGCCGCCAGTCTGCCAAGGCATCCATGCTGTCCTGGGACTTGTAGACACCCAGCCTGACCCAGGACTGCGATCGGGGCTTCAGCGTCGCCGGGCCCGTCTGTGTGGAGACGATGGCTTGAGCGCCGGGTTCTGCTGGCTGAGGCTCCCGCCTGGAAGCCGAGCCAAGCGTTTCACCCCGGAGGGCCCTTAGGGCTGCGCCCAACCCTCCTGATCCCGCTTCCGTTGGCGTTGATGCCGCTAACGACTGGGCATCGGGGGCTGAGATGTCTCCGAACTGATTTTCCGTCTGCGGCGCCAGCGTGATGCAGGTCGCGCCCGGATAGCGGCCGAGCGCGCGCGCCTCTGCCTCAAAGGGTACGGGCTCGGGATGACGCTCAAGGAGAACCGTCTGGCCCTTGCTGGAACACAGCAAAGTCCAGGTCTTCGCTTTCAGCGGGGCTGGAAGCGTGAGCAGTCCCGCCACAAGGGCGATGGTGCCTGCCAGTCTCAATGTGAGGGGCCCTCTGAGGCGCGGATTCGTGCTCGGACCATGAAGGATTGCCGTGACATCCGCCATCGGATTTCGATGCAATCCACGACCAACAATGATTTGGCCTACTCATTCTCGTTGTGGCTTGCCGATCGACTGTCCATTGTCGAGCGATCAAAGGAGAGCCCGATGACCGAGCAAGCGCGTGACACCCCTGTGAACGACCGTCCCGCATTCGATCCGACCCTGGCGGAAGATGCGCTGCAGCAGGTCATGGAGAAAATGTTCGGTGGCGGGATCGAGATTTTCGAATCGACCACCCCGGGCGTTATCGCTTTCGAACGCATCTGGCTGCGCGACGCGCCGGGCAGCACCCCGACCTGGCAGGAGGTCGCGTCCGCGATCGCGATCAAAACAGGCTATGACGTGCTCGCCATCGCCCATTGCGACTGGACTTTCGACGATCGTCCAGACGAGGAAGCCATTCTGATGGCTTTCGACATCCCGGAGCTGCCGGAAGATTACCGCAGCGAGTCGCGCAACATGATCTTCCCCGTCGAGGCGGCGACGGCTCCAACTGCAGAAGACTTCGCAGCCTATCGCAAGGCGACTGCGCTCCTCGAAGCGC